>CAIWGV010000011.1 GCA_903912365.1 uncultured Alphaproteobacteria bacterium | reverse complement strand
TTCCAACAAAATTGCGTTGATTCCTTGGGAATTTTTCCAGACTCCACCGAGAAGAGTTTGCTCGTGGAGTTGGTAAATTTTTGTTTATATCGAAACGCTTGAGATTCGAAAAAAAATCAGGCATTATCTCTGAGAAATAGTCGTTATTCTTAAGGAGACGTGGAAATTATGAAATTAAAATTATTCTTATTGTTTGTATGTGGTGCCCTTGCGGTTCAAGCAGGGGACAGTCCTGTGGTGATCCAAGTGGGATCCTCTAAGGTAACTCTTGAAGATCTTCAGAAGTTGAAAGACTCAGCCTCCGCCGAGCAAGTTCGCGCGGCGACCATGGATGCTGTATTTCGTCCTCTTCGGGACCAAAAGGCCGTTGAGCTCATTTTAGAGACGGCAAAGAGCAAAGAAAATCTTTCTTCAGATCCAGAGGTTTTGAAGATGATGAAGGAAGCTCAGAAAGCCATCGAAATGCAGGTTTTTCTCGGCAGGGAAGTTCAAAAACGTATTACAGATGACAAGCTGAAAGTTATTTATGCTGAGGTTCTTAAGAAAGTAAAAAATCAAAAAGAAATGGAAGTTAGCATTATCTTGACCGGCAATGAAGGGGAAGCGAACATTGTTCTTGCTGAACTGAATACAGGGAAAGACTTCAGCGAAGTGGCGCAAAAACATTCCATTGAACCAAACACCAAAAAGCAAGGAGGCCGCGTGGGCTTCTTGATTGAAGGAGCCATTTCCGAAGTGCTGGGGCCTGACGTTGCTCAGTCACTGAAAGTTTTGAAGGATGGCGTGCATAGCAAGAAGGTTATTAAGACGAAGGATGGTAAATTCTTGATCGTTCGCCGTGGATCTTCTCGTGCGGCAGTGGTCCCTCAGTTTGAGGAATTGAAACCTCAGTTGGTTTCAATGTACTCACAAAAGGGTCTGATAGAGTATATCGATGAAATCAAAAAGACCTTGGGCGCAAAGGTCTTCACGATGGATGGGAAACCAGACACACTGCAGATTGTCCCAAAGAAGCAATAAGCGAAAGACTGTTTTTTAAAGGGCCTTCTCTCTTTACAAGAGAGGGGCCTTTTTTCTAATAAGGATAAAAACATGCACGACATAAAGTGGATCAGAGAAAACCCAGAGGAATTTGATAAGGGCCTTAAACGGAGAGGGCTCTCCCCCTTATCGTCAGAAATATTAAAAATAGATGCTGACCATAAAATAGTTCAGCAGAACCTTCAAGTACTTCAGAGCCGTAGAAATGAAATTGCCGCTGCCATTGGGCAGGCAAAAAGATCTGGGGATAATGTGGAATCTCTCACCCAAGAAGGGTCTGAGATTCGAGAGAGGATGCCTGTTCTGGAAGAAAAAGAAAAAGAACTCAAGGGAAAGCTCCATCATTTTTTGATTACTCTTCCCAACAGACTTTTGCCGAGCGTTCCCCATGGAAAAGATGAATCCGAAAATGTTGTTGTACGCACGGTAGGAAAACCACGTACCTTTTCATTTGCTCCAAAAGAACATTTTGATTTAGGGGAAGCCTCTGGAATGATGGATTTTGAGCAAGCGGCCCGCATGTCTGGAAGCCGTTTTGTGATTCTCAAAAAACATTTGGCCTTACTGCAGAGGGCCCTTTCCAACTTTATGTTGGATCTTCATACCCAAGAATTTGGGTATACGGAAGTCTCTCCGCCCTTGTTGGTGAATGAATCCAGCATGTTTGGGGCGGGACAGCTGCCCAAATTTGCAGAGGGGGCTTTTCAGACCACTTCTGGTCATTGGCTTATTCCCACGTCAGAGGTCTCTCTCACCTGTTGGGGGGCTGACCGTATGCTCATGGAAGAGGAGCTTCCTTTGCGCTTTGTGGCCCACACGCCCTGTTTTCGGTCTGAAGCAGGGGCGGCAGGGCGTGATACTCGAGGTATGCTTCGGCAACATCAATTCTATAAAGTAGAGTTGGTAAGTTTTTCAAAACCAGAAGAAGGTCTAGAAGAGCTTGACCGCATGGTGGGGGCTGCGGAAGAAGTTTTGAAAAAACTTGAAATCCCCTACCGTGTCGTAAGTCTTTGTTCAGGAGATGTGGGTTTTAGCGCTCTTAAAACCTACGACTTGGAAGCCTGGCTCCCCGGACAAAATGCCTACCGAGAAATTTCCAGTTGCTCTCTCTGTGGAGACTTTCAAGCACGCCGCATGAATGCCCGGTTTAAAGGCAAAGATTCTAAAGAAAAACCTCAATTTCCCTACACCCTCAATGGCTCTGGGATTGCCGTGGGACGCGCCCTCATTGCAGTTCTAGAAAACTATCAGCAGGAAGATGGGAGTATCCAAGTCCCCAGAGTTCTGATACCCTATATGGGTGGGTTAACAGAGATTTAGAGAATGACAGATAAACTAAGAATACTCCTTTCTAACGATGACGGCGTCCATGCCCCAGGACTAAAAATCCTTGAGAAAATAGCGCGTACCATAACAGATGATATTTGGATTGTAGCGCCCAGCCGGGAACAGAGTGGAGCGGCTCACTCTTTGACATTGAATCGACCTTTGCGAGCTCATAAGGTTGAGGAAAAGAAATTCTTTGTTGATGGAACGCCCACAGACTGCGTATTAATGGCCATTAAAGAACTGATTCCAGGAAAAAAACCCGATCTTATGCTGTCGGGCGTGAATGCAGGCTCTAATAGTGCTGACGATGTAACTTACTCAGGAACAATTGCGGCAGCCATGGAAGCCACTCTTCTGGGTGTCCCCTCCATCGCATTGAGTCAAGAGCTCTCTTATGGAAAACCCATAAAATGGGAGACCGCTGAAAAATTTGGCATTGAAGTTGTCAAAAAACTTATTAGCACCAAATGGCCCCAAGAAGTTCTTATGAATGTTAATTTCCCCAATGTGGATGTTAAAGACGTGGTTGGCGTTCATGTGTCAACACAAGGTCTTCGAGAAGACTATAGATCTTTGGTGAAAGCAACCGACCCAAGGGGCGCTCCTTATTATTGGATTGGGTCTATCCCTGAAATGAAAGTGAATCCCAAAGATCAAACGGATTTGGCGGCCCTCCATCGGAAACAAGTCTCTGTGACACCTCTCCATCTGGATTTGACGCATATGGAAACCTATAAGAAACTGGTGTCTCTCCTCAACCATGACTGAAAGAGTAGGAGTCTTTTTTCTCCTCCTTGCCTTTGTGGGATGTGTCCACAAAAAGTCTCTTCCTCCCCAAAAAGCGCCGTACGTTATTAAAAAGGTGGAATCAACGTCTTCCCAACTCCCAAAGCTCTACATCACAACAAAATCCGGCACACGGGAAGTGGCGCCCTCCGTCTGGAGTCAGAAGACGCTCTCTTTTAGTGGGGGAATGCCTCAAATTATTAAGGTAAAACCAGGAGATTCTGTTTATTCTCTTTCTCGAGAGCACATAGTTCCCATTCCATCCATCATAGAAAAAAACAAACTCCGTCCCCCTTATACAATTTATGTGGGACAATCTCTTACGTTACTGAGCCCGCGTCTTCACATAGTGAGCGAAGGCCAAGATCTCTACAAAGTCGCCCAGCAACACGGCGTTAGTCTGAGGATGCTTGCTCACCAGAATAAAATAAAAGGTTCCCAGAATCTAAAAGTAGGAGATTCCATTGTTTTGCCGGCACCCGTATCCAGGGAAGATGATCCCATTCGCAGACGACGAATGGCCCTCTTTAAAAAGTCTTTATTTCAGCAGCCGCCTCAGCGTGCCGGAAAACGTTTTGAAATGCCGGTCCACGGAAAAGTATTGGTGGGGTTCGGGAAGCAGGGACATGGCCACTATAATGATGGAATCAACTTGGCGGCAAAGAAAGGCGTTCCCGTTAAGGCGGCAGAAAATGGTCTTGTGGTCTACTCGGGGCAAGACATCAAAAGCTTTGGGAATCTTTTGCTCATCAAACATGCCGATGGATGGCTCACAGCCTATGGTCACTTAGATAAAATCTCTGTGAAGAAGGGAGACGTGGTTAAACGAGGGGCCTCCATAGGTACGGTGGGGACTACTGGTCACGTGAAAAAACCCCAGCTTCACTTTGAGCTCCGCAGACGGGGAAAGCCCATGGACCCCATTTTCCATATGAACGTGGACTGAAGAGAAAGAAGCCGATACAATAAGAGGGTCAGGAGAGGTCACCATGAACTATAAAATTTGGATTCTACCTATTGCAATTATTTGTGGCGTGGCGATGGCCGGTCCTCAGGGGCAACCAACGATGGCGGATCCCTTTGCTGGAAGCCCCCTGGCAGAACCTTCAAAAGAAATGGCTTTAGAAAATTCTCTGGGTGAAGAGGAGCCACCTCTTCGGAAAAAGGTTGGTCCCCGGAATCGTCCTGGATTTTCCCAAAAATCACACAAACTGGGGCCCGAAAAACTATCTTCCACGCCAGCAGAAGAGATGCCACCCCTCTCCGATGATTTTGTCGATGATCTGCCTCCCCTTCCACCAGAGCCAGGCAGGGGAGATGATATGATGCTTCCCCCTCAAGGGGCGCCTCTAAAAGAAGAATCCTCCTTTCCACCCAGTAAGAATAGTGAAGACCGCCCCACTCAATCATCCTGGAGCAGTATTGATCTTCACGATCTTGCAACACAAGCGGGCCGAAAAGGCTCCTAGGGCCTCACAGGCTTATTTACATTTTCGCCAAACTCGAATAGTGTAAGGATATGCACAAAGCACCCATTCACATCATAAAGTCCGGTCTTCTTCAAAATGTCACTCATGGGTTTTTTACCCGCAATGGTGGCGTGAGCAAGGAAGATTATGAATCTCTGAACTGTTCCATGAAGGAAACCATGGATGAACCCCATCTGGATAGTTCTGAAAACGTGCGCATTAACCGAGCTTTGGCCATGGAGGAGTTGGGCGTGTCTTTCGAAAGCCTCCTCACCCTGCGTCAAGTGCATGGCACCACGACTATTTTTGTGACCCAGCCTTGGGATGACGCCCCTAGAGCCGACGCCATGCTGACAAAGCGCCGGGATGTGACGCTGGCTGTTCAAACGGCTGACTGCGTTCCTGTTCTGTTTATGGATACGGAAAACGAAATCATTGGCGTGATTCATGCGGGATGGAAGGGGGCTCTTGCGGGAATCATAGAGTCCACCATGGATGTTCTTCTTGAAATCGGAGGGGATCCCCTCACAACACTGGCTGCCATTGGCCCCTGTATTTCTCAGAAGTTTTTTGAGGTGGGCCCTGAGGTCGAAGAGGCCTTCTTGGAAAAACATCCCGAGAATAAACAGTTCTTTAAAAAAGACGCGGGCTCTTTATTTTTTGATCTCTCCGGCTATGTGAAGCATATGCTGGAAAAAACCTGCGTGAAAGAAGTGGAAGTTCTCCCTTACGATACCTATAAACAAGAGGATAAATTCTTTAGTTGCCGCAGATCAACGCACAGGAAAGAAAACTTTGGGGGGCAACTCTCCGCCATCAGTTTTCTCACTACGTAAATGGACGCCTCTAATTTTCAGCAGCGGGGCATTTTGGTGGCCCTATCCTCTCCTTCGGGGGCAGGCAAAACAACCCTCACCCGACGCCTCCTAGAGCATTCTCCCAACTTTATGCTGTCCGTGTCCGTGACCACAAGGTCGCCGCGCCCCGGAGAGGGGGAGGGAAGGGACTACTATTTTAAAAGCCGAGAAACCTTTGAAAAAATGAAAGAGGCCGATGATTTTCTAGAATGGGCCAAGGTGTTCGGAAATTATTATGGCACCTTGCAACAGCCTGTCATGGCAGCGCTGGAAGAAGGCCGGGACGTGCTCTTTGATATTGACTGGCAAGGAACCCAACAGCTCACTCAAAAAATGGGGGAAGATATGATCTCCATCTTTATTCTCCCGCCCTCCATGGGAGAGCTAGAGCAACGACTTTACAGGCGCTCTCAAGATGAGGAGTCCACCATCCTTGACCGCATGAGTAAGGCCGTGGGGGAGATCAGTCATTGGGCAGAGTATGACTATGTCCTGGTGAATGAGGATCTAGATAAAACCCTTCATAAAATCCTGGCCATCATTCAAGCAGAAAAGCTTAAGAAAAGCCGCCAGCTGGGCCTTGAGACCTTCGTCAAAGGCCTCATGGAGTTTGTGTGATTCTATAACATCGTCATCGTGAAAAAATCCGGAGGGATTTTTTCAGCCATCAGGGGGTAAGAATTCCTCAATAACTTACCTTTCATTTAACTAAGTCGGTTATTTGTTTTACAGCCTTTATGGCCAAGAAAAGTCGTGAATAAATCACCCCTTGGCTTCTTATTTCCTAAAGGGTTGACTTCCAACGTCCTTTGCTGAAAACAGCCTCATCATCTCCCGGCCAAGGAGGCGTTGTGGCAATGAAGAACTTTAAGGGTTTATCTCCAATAGTTTTAAACTGAAAAACAGTCTCTTTTGGGATGGTCAGAGTTGTCCCTTTGGTTATCTTAACGCAGCTTTCAGCCCCTGAATCCAGGTCTTTTCGGTAAAAATATCCCTCTCCCTCAGTGACATGCCAAATCTCTGTTATTGTTCTATGATAGGCTGCCTTAGAAATGCTTCCTGGATGGAAGGTACATTCAATTGAGCTCATGATGCCGGGGACACGTCCCAGGATCTTTACTTCAGATCCATCGGGTGCTATTTCAACTTCGGAGGTGGCCTCAACCGTACGATGCTTTGCATGAGGGTGTGTAAAGAGTTTTTCCGAACTCTGCGCTGAGCTATGAGAATCTTGCAGGCTCATTATGAGAGCACTCAAAGCAAAAATTGGTTTTAAATTTTTCATTGTCACTTCCCTTTTCTTTCACTCCTGTCATAACATATAATTTTCAGGGGAAAAAGAGCATAACTTACCTTGCATTTACCTAGCCCCTTATTTATTCTATATCCATCATGAAAAAATCCCTTTCCCCCTCCCTATGGCTCCTGGTTCTTCTGGCCGGGCTCGGTATGCTCACGGAGACCATCTACACCCCTTCTTTGCCGGCCATTGCCCATAGTCTGGGAGCGCCGGAATCCATGGTGGAATACACTCTCACCATCTACCTCTTAGGCTTTGCTTTGGGCACATTCTTTTGGGGGAAGCTCTCTGATCGGGTGGGTCGTAAGCCCTGTATCCTGGCAGGGTTGGTGATTTACATTATCGGATGTATTGGGTGCTATTGTTCCTCTTCCATCGAAATCCTTATGGTCAGCCGTCTCGTCCAAGCTTTTGGCGGTAGCATTGGAAGTGTTTTGGGCCAGTCCATCTGTCGGGATTCCTTTGAGGGCGCTGCCTTGGGGAAAGCTTATTCCCTAATCGGTGCCAGCTTGTCGGCCTTTCCCGCCGTAGGCCCCGTGATCGGCGGGTTCATTGCAGAAAGTCTTGGATGGCAGAGCATTTTCTTGGTGCTCATTGTCTTCGCTCTCCTTTTAATAACGGCCATGGCATTCCGGTTGCCGGAAACTCACCTGAAAGAAAATAGAAAACCCGTTTCCATAGCCGAAGTATCTGGGAAGCTTTTCAGAGACAAGCGCGTTATGGGGTTCGGGCTCCTGGTGGCCATTGGGTGTGGCCAGGGGTTCTGTTATTTTGCGGAAGCGCCTTTTTATCTTATTTCCGTGCTGGGCATGTCGCCGAGCCAATATGGCCTTACCTTCGTTGGCATATCAGTCTTTTCCTTTGCGGGAGGCCTCTTTTCTAAGAAACTCCAAGACCGTCATTCCTCTTTCACCGTCATGGGATATGGACTCAAGGTCATGCTTTTGGGAAGCGCTTTGTTCTGCGGACTCATTCTCTTGAGTTTGAAAGTTCCCATGCCAAACAGTTGGCTCATTACCATTACACTGGGATCTCAGGCCATTATTTCTTTTGGATGCTGCATGGCCATCCCCAATGCCATGGCCTCAGCTCTTGTGGATTACAGAGGGTGCATCGGCACGGCGTCCAGCCTCTTTGGGTTTTTCTACTATATAGTTGTTTCTCTTTTGACCTATGGTATGGGATATCTCCATAATGGAACCCTTTTCCCTATGCCGTTCTACTTCCTGGCGTTGAGTCTTCTAGGGGTGGCTATCCAAAGGACCATGCCCCTAAATCAGAACCAAAAATAATCCTTTAATGACCATGGGAATGCTGAGGGCTTGCCCCATGCTGATCTCGAGTCCTTGGAAGGACAGAAGACCATCGGGCTCCCGGAAAAATTCCATGGAAAACCGAGCCAATCCATATCCTATCAAGAAAATCCCAGAAAGAAGACCTGGTTTTTTGAGCGCATTTTTTTTATAAAGAAAGTAGGAGAGGGTGGAAAACAAAACGATTCCTTCCAAAAAAGCCTCATAAAGTTGGCTGGGATGACGCATGAGGAAGCCGCCGGATGGAAAGATCACGGCCCAAGGAACTGTTGTAACTCGCCCGTAAAGTTCATCATTGATAAAGTTAGCGATGCGTCCTAAGAAGATTCCGATGGGCGCTGCTGCCACAATCAAATCCATCAGTGTCAGGAAGGGAAGTTTTTTACGCCAGGCAAAGGTCCTCATGGAAATGATGGTTCCCAACAAGGCGCCGTGGAAAGACATGCCACCCTCCCAAACCCTCAGGAGTTGAAGAGGGTCCACAAAAAAGAGACGGAGGTCATAGAAAACCGCATACCCTAAACGTCCCCCCACGATGATACCAATAACAGCCCAGATCACCGCATCATCCATGACAGAGCCTTCAAACTTTTTCAAATGGCAGCGCTTAACAATGTGCTTACAATAATACCAACCGCCCCCTAACCCCAAGATATAGGCCAAATTGTACCACCGGAGCGCGATGGGCCCGTAGATGGTAAAGATGACTGGATCGATTTGAGGAAAGGTCATTTAATCTCCATGTTTGATTTATGCTCCATGAGGTCTTATTATAGCTGGAAACATGGATTTCTAAAAGACTTATGGATAAAAAAAATACCCTTTATGACGCCCTTCGACTTATTGCTCAAAAGAGGTGGGAAGATATTTCCTTGGCTGATTTTTCGTCAAATTTAAATCTTTCTCGGAAAGAGGAGATATTTAAGATCTTGTTTGAAGAAGTTCTAGGGGATGTGCAGACTCAATTACCTCCGAAATCTCTCGAAACCTATCCTTTGCGTGAAAAGCTCCTGGAAGTTTTTCTCACTAAGTTTGAGTGTCTGGTCCCCTACAAGGAGCCCCTCAAGGAAATTCTTAAAAATTCCTGGGCTTTCCCCCCCATTATGGGGCCAATTCTGATGCAAGAATATCCTCAGCACAAGAAACTCCTAGGGATTTACGGCATTGCTGGGGGTACTCTGGTGACAGAGATCCAATCCAATGGTCTCTTTATCATTTATGGAATGGCTTTTCGTACGTGGCTGCAAGAGGAAGATGAAAGTCTCCCCAAAACCTCAGCTCTCCTGGATAGACTTCTAAAAGAGGGGGAAGGACTCTTACAGAGATACTCCTAAGACTTTTGAAAATTCTGATAAAATTTTGTGAGAATGATAAAGTATATGGCCTGGATGGGGGTGGATAGAACTTTAAAACTTATATGAATTTCTGGGCTAGAGCTATCAATGATTAAGTTTCTTAGTGCTTTTAAGGAAAAATCAAGAGCTGAATCCGTTGTATGGGCTCCTATGATAAAAGCAATAATAAGGGACAGAGCACACAGAGATAGAGTAAAACAGGAGGTAATGATCAGGAGGTCTTTAAACTGGCTCCTTGTTTGTTTCCAAGCTTTCCCAAAATCCATAGGCTTTGATAGGGCTGTGGCTGGCCAAAGGAAGTGGAGTCTTGAGGGAAGAACCACGAGACAGGTAATTACGCCCACTCCCATAAAGCTTCGAACGGCAACACCGATAAATCTTGCTAGTCGGGAAGTTTCAGGGATTAGAAAAATCAAATGACACAAACTCAGAAAAATGCCGAACACGCCGCACAAAATAATGCCAAATACAAATGAGTACCAAAGAAATTGCCGTTCAGGCGCATGAAACTGAAAAAAATCTAAAAATTTCCGCTCTTCTTTACGAAGCTGGAAAAAATGAACTTCTTTTTTAGGGTGTGTATAGTGTTTAATCCATTTGGGCACCCAGAGGCTTAAAATAACAATGTCCATCAAATAATAGAAGATTCCCATAACATAGCCAGGTAAGAGGGCCATTTCTTGCCTAAAAGAAAAAGGATCTGCCATAAAGATGAGAAATATACAAAACTGAAGAATAAACGGAACGAGGAGAAGTTTACCTAGAGGCCCCAGATTGTGGACCGTAAAAATAACAGACTCTCTGATGACGGTCAAATTAGATAGCTGCTTCATTTTTTTTCTCCCTGCATAGCCATCCCACCTTATAACTCTACCATTAACTATAATGTTTTTCCATCCTTTCCAAATTCTCTCAAAAAGCGTATGATGAGGGCTATTTAAAACATAATGGACCTTGTGATGAAGCTATCAACCTATTTTTTACCCACACTCAAAGAGACACCCAGTGAGGCCACCGTTGTATCGCACCGGTTGATGTTGCGGGCGGGCATGATTTCCCAATCCACAGCGGGTATTTATTCTTGGTTGCCTCTTGGACTTCGGGTTTTAAAAAAGGTGGAACAAATCGTCCGGGAAGAACAAGATCGCATGGGGGGCCAAGAAGTTCTCATGCCCCTTTTGCAGACCGCTGAGCTCTGGCAGGAAAGTGGTCGTTATGATGGGTATGGCAAAGAAATGTTGCGCATGCAGGATCGTCATGAGAGGGACCTGTTGTTTGGACCTACGGCCGAAGAAGTCATTACGGATATCTTTCGTCGCTACATAAAAAGTTACAAGGCTCTCCCTAAGTGCTTTTACCAAATCCATTGGAAGTTTAGGGATGAGATTCGCCCTCGATTCGGGGTTATGAGGGGGCGTGAGTTCCTTATGAAAGATGCCTATTCTTTTGATGTGGACAAAGAAAGTGCCGTTAATACCTATCGCGCCATGATGCGCACTTACCTCAAGACTTTTCAACGTCTGGGCCTTGCGGTGATTCCCGTTCGGGCTGATACGGGTGTCATTGGAGGGGACTTAAGTCACGAATTTCATGTGCTGGCCCAAACGGGCGAAAGCCAAGTCTATTACGATAAGAAATTCGATACTTTCCGGGAAAATATAGATCAAGTGGATGTGGACGAAATTATGGGTCTCTACGCCATGGCTGATGAAATGCATAAGCCAGAGGAATGCCCTTTGGAAGGAGAGGATCTCCGAGAGGCGCGGGGTATCGAAGTGGGGCATATTTTCAACTTTGGAACCAAGTATTCTGAGATTTTGAATGCCAAAGTAGTTTTAGCGGATGGGTCTTCCATCGCACCGGAAATGGGCTCCTATGGCATTGGGGTGTCGCGCCTTGTGGGGGCCATCATTGAGGCCAACCACGATGAACAGGGAATTATCTGGCCCGAGAGTGTGGCCCCATTCCAAGTGGCCCTCATAGGTCTTGGCGGTACCGTAGAGGTGTCCGAGGTCTGTGAAAGAATTTATAAAGATCTAGAGAAAGTAGGAGTTTCTGTTCTTTATGACAATCGCTCCGAGGGCCCGGGGGTTAAATTTTCCACGGCGGACCTCATTGGACTTCCTTGGCAGATTATCCTTGGCCCTAAGGGGTTGCAGGAAGGTCTCGCAGAAATTAAATGCCGTCGTACGGGGGATCGGGAAAGTATTCCCCTGGAATCTCTTGTTTCTTATATGCAAGAGAAGCTATGCTAGCCTTTAACGGATTTATTGCCTGGCGGTATCTTTGGTCAAAGCGTACGGACAGCTTCATTTCCATCATTCGTACCTTCTCCTTACTGGGAATTGCCCTTGGCGTGGCGACCCTCATCGTGGTTATGTCCGTCATGAATGGATTTCGCCAGGAGCTCACTCAGAAAGTTTTAGACTTCAATAGCCATCTCTCCATTTTTGATGGAGAGGGAGACTTCCAAAATTACGCTAAAATTTTATCCCAATTAAAAGAAATGCCGGAGGTTCTCCAAGCTATTCCGGTGATTGAAGGGCAGGGGCTCTTGTCAGCTCATGGTAAATCCCTCGGCGTAATGATCAAATCTTTTCCATTTCAGGACTTGATAAAAAGAGAGGTTCTTTTCAAACAGAATTTGATTGGAGACTTTTCTTCCTTTCAAGAGTCCGGAAATACAATAGCTCTCGGCAGACATTTGGCAGAAAAACTTCATGTGCGGGTAGGGGATAGGGTGTCTTTCCTGTCGCCAGACGGAAATGTGACCCCCTTTGGTGTTTTGCCACGACTCCAATCCTTTAAGGTGGTAGCTCTCTTTGAATCTGGTATGTTTGAATATGATAGTGCGACTGCCTTTATTCCTTTTGCGGCAGCCCAAACTTTTTTTCACAAGGGTGCCGGTGTCGATCATATTGACCTGTTTTTAGAAAACCCCCATCAATCCGAACAACTCGTGGAAAAAATTCAAAGTCAAACACCTCAATCTTTGAAATTTCTCTCCTGGACTGAGGCCCATGCCAGTTTCTTTGAAATTGTAAAAATCGAACGAAATGTTATGTTTATTATCCTTACCATGATTATTTTGGTGGCCGTATTTAATATCGTCTCTGGGCTTGTGATGTTGGTAAAAGATAAAACCCAAGACATTGCCATTCTCAAAACCATGGGGGCAGGGCAGCAGAGTATCTTGAAAATATTTCTCTGTGTAGGGAGCAGCATCGGTATTCTGGGAACTTTGTCCGGGGTTGCCCTTGGGGTGTTGGTGGCTTCCAATCTTGAACGCCTGCGGCAATTTGTCCAAAGCCTTACAGGGTCAACGCTTTTCAATCAAGAATTCTATTTCTTAACGGAACTCCCCGTGGTCATCAATGGGGGAGAAATCTTAGGTATTTGCACCATGAGTATTGGCTTTTCTTTCCTAGCCACTCTTTATCCTGCTTGGCGGGCGGCCAAGCTTAATCCTGTTCAGGCCTTGCGCTATGAATAGCCCCTTGCTGCAGCTTCATAATATCCATAAAGTCTTTCTTCAGGGCCACAATTCCCTCAAGATTTTAACGGGGGTTAATCTCAGCATTCAAAAAGGAGAAACCGTAGGGCTTGTGGGGGCGTCTGGTTCTGGAAAATCTACACTTCTTCATATTGCAGGGCTCTTAGATAGCCCAACGGAAGGGACAATTATTTTTGAAGGGCAAGAAATTTCGGGGATATCCGATGCGGAAAAAACCCGTCTCCGAGGGGAAAACTTCGGGTTTGTGTATCAAAAGCATTGTTTGCTCCCAGAATTCACGGCCCTTGAAAATGTTATGATTCCTCAGATGATCCGGGGCATTTCAAAGACTAAAGCTCGGGATAAGGCCAAAGATCTCTTGGCTACCGTGGGACTTTCGGAGCGGTTTGATCATTTCTCTCAACAGCTTTCTGGGGGAGAACAGCAGCGGGTAGCCATTGCCCGTGCCATGGCCAATGATATCCAGGTATTGCTGGCCGATGAGCCCACGGGAAATCTCGATGAGCAGACGGCGGAAAAAGTTTTAGATCTTTTCTTTAATCTGGTAAAATCATCTAAGCTTACCGCATTGGTGGTGACCCACAATAGGGACATCGCCCAGCGTATGAACCGTGTCGTGAAGCTACACGAAGGCAAACTGGTATAAAGGTAGAATGGTTCGATCTCTCAATTTTCAGGACGCGTTTGTCCATCTTCGGGTCCATACAGCCTATTCCTTATCCGAAGGGGCCCTGAAGATAGAAGACCTGGTCCCGCTGACCCAAAAATTGGGAATGCCCGCCGTTGCTATAACAGATACGAATAACATGTTCGGCGCCCTAGAGTTTGCTCTCGCTTGTGCCAAGGCCGGAGTCCAACCACTCATTGGCCTAGAGGCTAAACTCAAAGACCCTCTTTTTGGGACCGCTTCCTTTAATTTACCTTCCCTTGTCCTGCTGGCCCAAAGTGAAAAAGGCTATAAAAACCTGATCCAGCTCATCAGTAAAGCCTATATAGATTTGCCCAATCGGATTACGCCCCATCTCTTACTGGAAGATTTGAAAGGCACGACCGAGGGCATCATTGCCCTATCAGGCGGCGCAGAGGGTCCTTTGGGACATTTGATTCTTCAGAATAAGTCTTCAGAAGCAGTTGCTTTGCTGCACCAATTCCAAGACCTCTTTGGGGATCGATTCTATATGGAAATCAGCCGCCATGGTATGGAAAATGAGGCTCGAACAGAGGAATCTTTCTTAAAATTAGCCTATGACCACACCATTCCTTTGGTGGCCACCAACAACTGTTTCTTTAAAGACCCCAACATGTACCAAGCGCACGATGCCTTGATCTGCATTTCGGAGGGATCTTATGTGGCGGATTCGGAGCGGCGTAAGGTAACGCCCCATCATTATTTCAAGTCACCGGCGGAGATGAAGGAGTTGTTCAAAGATCTGCCCGAAGCCATTGAGAATACGGTGCTTATCGCTCAAAGATGCCATTACATGCCCACAGCCTCCATTCCCCTATTGCCGCCCTTCAAAAGTGAGTCAGGACGAGATGAAATTGAAGAGCTGCGGGTGCAATCAGGGGAAGGATTGACCTATAGATTAGAAAAATATGTTTTTAGTGCGGCCCATTCAGACGAGGAAAAAGAGAACATAAGAAAAACATACAATGAACGTATGGAGTACGAGCTTAATGTGATCATCCAGATGGGGTTTGCGGGATATTTTTTGATTGTGGCAGATTTTATCCAATGGGCCAAGCGCCAGCATATCCCTGTAGGGCCGGGCAGAGGGTCCGGGGCTGGATCTCTCGTGGCCTGGAGTTTGACCATTACAGACATTGATCCCATCCGCTTTAACTTGCTATTTGAAAGATTCCTGAACCCAGAGCGGGTATCCCTTCCTGACTTCGATATCGATTTTTGCCAAGACCGAAGGGATGAGGTGATTCATTACGTGCAACAGCGCTATGGGTCTGAGAAGGTGGCTCAAATCATTACCTTTGGAAAGCTTCAAGCTCGAGCCGTATTACGGGATGTGGGGCGTGTTTTGCAGATGCCTTACCCTCAAGTAGATCGTATTTGTAAACTTGTGCCCCAAACACCCGGCAAACAATGCACCTTAGAGGAAGCCATTAATCAGGAGCCTTTACTCCAAGAGATGCGGAAAAATGATAAATCTGTGTCCCATTTAATGGATATGGCCCTCAAATTAGAAGGCCTCTATCGTCATGCGTCTACTCACGCGGCGGGTATTATCATTGGGGACCGTCCCCTGAATGAGCTGGTGCCGCTCTATAGAGACCCTAAATCCGATATCCTTGCCACCCAATTTAGTATGAAATACGTGGAGTTGGCTGGCCTTATCAAGTTTGACTTCCTGGGGCTGAAAACGCTCACCATTCTTGAAAATGCGGCAGAGATGGCGCGGGCTCAAGGGGCTGATATACAGATCGACACCATTCCCCTAGATGATCAGAAGACCTTTGATCTTCTTAAACGTGTGGAAACCGTGGGCATCTTTCAGCTGGAAGGCCAGGGCATGCGGGATGTGGTGAGGAAGCTAAAGCCGGATCGTTTTGAAGAAATCATTGCGCTGGTGGCGCTCTATCGTCCAGGCCCTATGGATGACATTCCTCGGTATCTGGCCTGTAAACATGGGGAAGAGAAAGTTTCTTACCTTCATCCCAAGCTTGAGCATATCCTTAAAGATACCTATGGGGTGATGGTGTACCAAGAGCAGGTGATGCAGATTGCCCAGGAGTTGGGGGGGTATACCCTGGGGTCAGCAGATCTTCTCCGCCGTGCCATGGGAAAGAAGATTAAGAGCGAAATGGACCAACAGCGGAAGATTTTCCAGGAAGGGGCCATCAAGAATAGCATTGATCCCAAATCTGCCTCCAAAATCTTTGATCAAATGGCCAAATTTGCCGGCTATGGATTTAACAAGTCTCACTCGGCGCCCTATGCCTTAATTTCTTATCAGACGGCTTACATGAAAGCCAACTTCCCCCATGAGTTCATGGCAGCCACCATGACCTATGATATGAACAATACGGACAAGTTAGATTTCTATCGCCAAGACCTGAAAGCCTCTAGCATTAATCTTCTCTTACCTGACATCAAGAAGTCAGAAGAATGCTTTACCGTGGAGGTGGATCCCCTCACCGGAGAAAAAGCCCTGCGCTATGCCCTGTCGGCCATCCGAAACGTGGGAGAAAGCTCCATGAAGGACATGGTGGATGAACGCAAGAAAAATGGGTCTTATAAAGATCTTAATGATTTTCTATCTCGGGTGACGTCCAAGATGTTGAATAAACGCCAGATGGAGAGCCTCATCAGTGCCGGCGCCTTTGATAGTTTGTGTCAAAACCGAGCCCAACTTTTTGAGGCCATCGAATCCATGATCCGTCATGTGGGAGGTCTATCAGATCAACGATCTAGCCATCAAGTGGATTTGTTTGGAGGATCTCAGTCTTCGAACGCCTTTGAGCTGCCGGATGTTGCAGACTGGCCTTTGTTGCAAAAACTCAAACAAGAATCCGAAGCCATCGGGTTTTATCTCTCTTCTCATCCTTTAGAGAGCTATAGCGAAGAAACTTTGAAAAAATGGCGAGTGACTTCTAGCCACGAGCTGGAGAAAACGTCCAGCACCCAAACCAATGTCATTGGAATTCCCACGCTCTTTAAGCCCCGCGTGACGAAAACGGGAAAGAAGTTTGCTTTCCTGGGGCTTTCAGATGCCTTTGGAAGTTATGAGATAACGGTTTTCTCAGAGCTCATTGATCAGGCTCGGTCCTTGGTGGGGGAGGGGGAACCCTTGTTCATTTCCATTTCCCTGCGTCGGGATGCGGAGGGAACCTTGCGTCTCACGGCCAATAGTCTTAAGTCTCTCTCTCAAGTGGCAGAAAAGGTGGAGGGCCCTCTGAGACTTCAGATGAGTGCCCTAGATAGGCTGGAAAATCTGAAAGTATTTCTGTCGGAGAGACCCCAGGGTTCTCAGGAAATCTTCTTGCTGTGGCAAACAGAAAAAGGAGAGAAAGTAGAGATAGCCTTGCCCGATCGGTATAGGCTTACAGCAAGTGACTTAGAAGTCCTTCGGTCTTACGAAACACTTTAAAATCCCTTACCGCGTAACCCAAGGTTATTGGAAATATTTTTGGCCTAGATTTTTCTTAATAAGCAATAGCTATATTAGGAAAATCTTGTGTAAGGCGATCTTCATCTATCCTCGCAAGTTCATTACGCCCAATGTTTAGAGTGGTCAGCTGGCCCATGCTGGTTGTAATAGCATTGGCACCCACAGGTCCAATTGCATTATTCCTAATATTCAACCTTGTTATGCATAATGCGCATGGAAGGAATGCATAAAACGACATACCTTCTGAAAAAGAAATCTCTATAGTAGGGAAACGTGGCGGAAACGCCACTGAATTTATAAAACTTTCGCCGAAAGGCACAATGAATTCCGGGCGCAAAACCCGGATAGAGGGCGCGAGCCCTTGAAGATTACGTCTCCCAGACGTAAGCCTCCCTGTTGAACTTTAGGGCCGAGGTTTTCCTCGGCTCCTCTTTTTTTTAGCCTCATCTTTTACACTACAACAGAATAAAATTTTTACAACCTTTTTTTGAATTTTTTTAATCCACTGTGTTATGGAAAAATTCTTTTTGTTATTGTAAATGTTCAAGAGATTTAGGGGGAGAAAGGGAAAGAGAAAAAGATATCCTCCTGCAACGGGCTCAGATCCTGAATTTTTCCTTCTGAGTAAGTTTAGGGATAAGTTGAAAAAATATTCGGACTGTTTATTGCTTTCCAAATAGGCAGATCTAAAAGAAATAGATCTTTCTCATTTTCCTTTCGAGAAATCCTTTTCTATGAAGAGGGCTCTTAAAAACAATTTTTTACAAAATAATTGACGAACGAAAAAAAAGAGTTTTTAGTAAAAGTATAGAGTGTTTAATTTAACAAAAAGGGAAACATAAAAATGAGAATGAGTAAGAGTGAACTTATTACACAAATTGCACAGACATCTGGACTCACAAAGGCTGCGGCTTCAAAGGCTGTAGAGGGTTTCTTGGAGGTAGTTACAGCTACTTTGAAGAGTGGTGGGTCTGTGGGCCTCGTAGGTTTTGGGACTTTCAAGTCCGTAGCTCGTAAGGCAACTCAGGGCCGCAATCCTCGTACAGGAGATCGGATCCAAATCAAGGCAACAACCCTTCCAAAATTTAAAGCTGGAAAAGTATTAAAAGAACAGGTAGCTGGCTAATATTCAATTTAAATATTGAAGAGCTAAGTTATTTTTGTTATATAACCAGGGTGGTAGGGGCGATTAGCTCAGCGGTAGAGCGTCTCGTTTACACCGAGAGGGTCGGCGGTTCAATCCCGTCATCGCCCACCACTATTATATTTGGCCAGGGGGTGTAGCTCAGTTGGTTAGAGCGCCGGCCTGTCACGCCGGAGGTCGCGAGTTCAAGTCTCGTCACTCCCGCCACTTTTTTAGTGGTCACGGCTCCTGAGTCCAAATTTTTCTTAATCTATCGACGCATCATGTACCCGCAACAAGGTAGATATTTTTCGATAATTGTTTTTCGTTCCACTAAGTCCTGTTTGTCTCCAATTTCTTCAGCGGCCTTTTGAATCCCCTCAATAAAAATAAAGGAGGGTTGATACTTGAAATAATGCAAGTGGTCCACAATTTCCTGACGATGCTGGAAATCCATTCGGGGCAGAAATAGGGACAAAAACCCCTTGTAAGTTTCTGTGTCAAACAAATCTGAAAGAAAAAAGTCCATTACGGCCATTAGCTGATCTTGTTCTGGGGCTCTTCTGATTCCCAGTGCTGTCCTGGAAGCTTTTTCTTCTTTGGAATTCCAATTAAAAGTATTAAAAGCCTCATTAAAAAGGCGAATCAGTTCTGCTTTATTGTCAGAGGTTTCTATAGAGCTAATAACGCGAGATTTTACGTCCTCGGGCAATGTGTCTAAAAGTCCGCTCTCTAAAGAATCTGTGCTACAGAGGGTGTTTTTTGTTAATAATAAAAACAAAACAAAAACGAATCTAATATTCTTAGAGAGTCTCATAATATTTTCCTATATTTGAAATAATTTATATCCAGGAGACTATAAAAATTTATAATTTAAAATTCAACAGAATTCATAAAAAATTTTTAGATTACGAGAAACCCATTGAGGGCAGGATTTTTCTGGCAGATTTAGCATAATTCAGGTAAATTGAAGGCGTAGGTTTAGAGAAACTTTATGATAAGAATTTTGAAAAAGCTCTGTGTGGGGATCTTTGCCCTTGCGCTCACCTCTTGTGAGGAGGCGCCTCCTGTCATTTCATCAGAGCTTTACAAAGAAAACCCTACAAGTTTGGTGGAAACATTTTGTGGTAATAAGTGTGAAAAGTGTGATTGTGATTCGGAGAGTTGCTTGAACCGAGTCCAGGAGAATTTACCTATCCTCTGTGGGAACCAAAAAGAAAATTGCTATGTCCTTTGGACCCGATATGTGAAAGATTGCCTGGCCTTATGTTCCGCCACTAAAAATAAACAAAGACAATTTGATGACAGCTTCTAAAAATCAAAATCTAAATAAATCTCCAGTTTTCCTCACGGGTGTCGCTGGATTCATTGGGTTTCATACGACACGACGTCTTCTGGAGCAAGGGCGGTATGTGATCGGGGTTGATTCTCTTTCCCCCTATTATGACGTATCCCTTAAAGAATCCAGGCTAAAGGTTCTGAAAGAATCTTTTCCGGATACATTCCAATTTTTTAAAGCATCCATTGAGGACCGGCCTGAGATGGAGCGCATTTGGAGAGCGTCTCCTGAGCCTATCCAACAGGTGATTCATTTGGCCGCACAAGCAGGGGTTCGGTATTCTTTAGAGAATCCCTATGAGTACGTGACCACAAATGTGACAGGGCATCTGGTTCTGCTGGAGCTTGCTCGGCATCATGGTCCCTTGAAAAACTTTGTCTATGCCAGCAGTTCTTCTGTTTATGGGGGGAATACAAAACTTCCTTTTTCAGAGTCCGATCGTACGGATTCTCCGTTGGCCCTCTATGCGGCCACAAAGAAGTGTGATGAGCTGATGACTGAGGCTTATGCGCATCTTTTTCGTATCCCCGCCATTGGACTCAGGTTTTTCACGGCCTATGGCCCCTGGGGGCGCCCTGATCAGGCGCTCTTTATTTTCACAAAGAAAATTTTGGCGGGCGAAACCATATCGGTCTTTAACAACGGCCATATGAAGCGAGACTTTACGTATATCGATGATATCGTGGCGGGCATCCTTGGGGCTCTTGAGAATCCAATTAAGGATACGGGGGAGGGATCCCCCCACAAAATTTACAACCTGGGCAATAGTTCTCTCGAACAGCTCATGGACTACATTCAGTTGATAGAAGATAATTTAGGCAAGAAAGCCAAAATTCAGTATTTGCCCATGCAACCAGGGGATGTGCCAGCAGCCCTCTCTGATATTATGGAGGCCAGACGAGATCTTGGCTTCAACCCCAAAACTTCTGTCAAAGAGGGTGTGAAGAACTTTATTGAGTGGTATAAGGGATATTATAAATAGCCGACATGACTGCACGTAATCAGGCTGGCTTTATCTTCAGTCGTATCCCTGGAAACCTTTCTTTACCAAAAATACTTTAGGATCTCATCAGAGGAAGCTAAAGACATGAGAGTAGGCGCTTTCAAAGACAAAGGGTCTACGATCTCTCCTTTTTCCTGAAGCCACAAGGTTTTTGAGTCGAGGACTGGTTCTAATTTTTTAGCACTAAATTTTTTCCCATCTCTCCCGCCAAAATAGACAATTTCTATTCCGTAATCGTAAGCCACAGGAAGTATCTCTCTAATAACTGGGACTACAGAATCAGTGGAGGGAATTTTCAGTCCCCTAAGTATACGTTTTCTTTTCTGAGATTTAAGGCCGAGCTGTATGGTTGACAGCTCTATGGTGGCATCAAGGTTTAAATAGCCCATGGTTACGGAAAAAAGAGGATTCAGGGCTTCTTGGGCAACGTACACAAAAGAATTCCCTTCAAAACTCAAAAAATCTAAGAAAGTCTCTCTTTTCAATAAACCACTTCCCAAAGCCCCTAGAAGACCATCGCTGGAGACTTTGTTATGGGAAACATCTAGATGTTTAAGAGAGGTATTGGTAGCCAGGGCTTTGCCTAAATCCTGAGCACCTTGACCGTCGATGGAATTTCCCTTCAGATTCAAGATTTCTAAAGTGGGAGAATTTTTTAAAAAGGTCGCTATTATTTTTATATCCAGCTCTTTAAGGTCACAATTTTCCAAAACAAGAGAGTAAAGAGGGGGATTGCTGCTCAGAGCCGCTCCAACCCCTTGAAGAGTTGTTTCTTCGTGAGGATCAATGGACCCCGTAAGAGTTTGGCGATCCCTTTCGATAACCGTCTTGAAAAAAATATTTTCTTCCCTGTCTTCCAAAGAAGATACAGATGAAAGGCAATTTGAAAAAAACAATCCGAATAAAAAATAATTTATATACTTAATCATATTAACCATCCAATAAATTTAATCTAAAAAAACAGAGCTTCTTTTTACATTTATTTATTATTTAGTCAAATAAATTATTATTTAATTTTATCTAGCATAGTAGAGTGCCTATTTCATAGGAGTTAAAAGGTAAAAAATATTTCCTTTTTGTCATCTTGGAGAGGAGCATGAGCTCCGAGGGGAAGATCCCACTTCTTCTGGAGCCCAAGTTGGATATTGTTCTATTAAGAATTTAAATCTAACTACTGATCTTCAATCCCTCTTTTCCCGTCGTTACCTGCACGTGGTCGCCTTCTTTGATTTTTCCTTCCAGGATCATCATGGCAAGGGTATTTTGAAGATGCGTCTGGATGGTCCGTTTCAAAGGCCGCGCGCCGTAGACGGGATCATAGCCTTTTTCCGCCAGCCAATCTTCCGCTTTCTTATCCAGCGTAATAGTAATTTTCTTGTGTTCCAAAATGCCCAAAAGACTCTTCATCTGGATACCAACGATGGTGCCCATATCCTTCCGCTGGAGGCGGCTGAACAACAAAATTTCATCCAGTCGATTCAAGAACTCTGGACGGAAGGCAGAGCGCACTACGTCCATCACCTCATTACGAACCTTCTCCGGTGTTTCCCCTTCGCCCAGTTCCGCCAAGATATGGCTACCCAGGTTAGAAGTCAGAATAATTAGTGTATTCTTGAAATCAATGGTGCGGCCCTGACCATCTGTTAAACGCCCATCATCTAACACTTGCAGCAAGATGTTGAAGACATCCGGATGGGCTTTCTCCACCTCATCAAACAAAATAACCTGGTAGGGCCGTCGCCTTACGGCTTCCGTGAGAACGCCGCCTTCTTCATAGCCCACATACCCGGGAGGGGCCCCAATAAGCCGAGACACCGCATGCTTCTCCATGAATTCTGACATATCAATGCGCACCATGGCGGATTCATCGGCGAACAGGAACTTTGCCAAGGCTTTTGCCAACTCCGTTTTACCTACCCCCGTGGGCCCTAGGAACAAGAAGGATCCCATGGGACGGTTTGGGTCCTGGAGCCCGGCCCGTGCCCGCCGCACGGCGTTACTGACGGCAACCACCGCCTCATGCTGTCCTACCACCTTCTTGTGGAGCTCTGCCTCCATATTCACCAGCTTATCTTTTTCGCTGGCCAGCATGGTATCTGACGGAATTCCTGTCCACCGGGCCACCACCGCGGCAATATCCTTGCTGGTAACTTCTTCCTTCACAGCATGAGGATTCTTCTCGCTCTCTTTTTCAACCTCTGCCAGTTTTTGTTCCAGCTCGGGGATCTTAGCGTACTTTAATTCCCCTGCCACGGAGTACTGACCGTTTCGCTCGGCAATGGCTAGCTCATTACGGGCTTTCTCCAGCTTCTCCTGCAAATCCTGAAACAAGGACAGCTTTTGCTTTTCCGCCTGCCAGGACCCGGCCATATCTTCCGCTTTGGACTCAAGCTCTTTGAGCTCTGCTTCCAATTTTACCAGGCGATCTTTAGATCCTGCATCGTTCTCTTTCTTTAAGGCTTCTCGCTCGATCTTCAGCTGCATGATGCGCCGATCCAACTCATCGAGGGCTTCCGGCTTGGAATCCACCTCCATGCGCAATCGGCTGCCGGCCTCATCAATCAAGTCAATGGCCTTGTCCGGAAGAAAACGATCCGTAATGTAACGATTAGAGAGGGTAGCCGCTGCCACAAGGGCCGAGTCTGTAATACGCACGCCGTGGTGAAGTTCGTATTTCTCTTTGAGTCCCCGCAGAATAGAGATGGTCTCTTCTACGGAAGGCTCCCCCACGAAGACGGGCTGAAACCTTCGGGCCAAGGCCGCATCTTTCTCAATATACTGCCGATACTCATCCAAGGTCGTCGCCCCCATACAATGGAGTTCTCCCCGGGCCAAAGCGGGTTTCAGCATGTTGGAGGCATCCATGGCGCCGTCCGTCTTTCCGGCTCCCACCAGGGTATGAAGTTCATCAATGAAAAGAATAACGGATCCCGCAGCCGCGGATATTTCTGCCAGAACCGACTTCAATCGTTCCTCAAATTCTCCTCGATATTTAGCCCCGGCAATCAAGGATCCTAAATCCAAGGACATGAGTTGCTTATCCCGCAGGCTTTCGGGCACATCGCCGTTTACAATGCGGAGTGCTAAGCCTTCCGCAATGGCCGTCTTTCCCACACCCGGTTCTCCGATCAAAACGGGATTGTTTTTGGTGCGACGGGAGAGAACTTGGATGGCCCGACGAATCTCTTCATCCCGCCCAATGACGGGATCCAGTTTACCGTCTCGAGCTGCTTGCGTTAAATTTCGAGCATATTTCTTGAGGGCATCATAGGAATCCTCGGCTCCAGAGGAGTGGGCCTGGCGCCCTTTGCGCATATCCTTAATGGCTGCATTGAGGTTTTGGGGCGTCACCCCTGAATCTTTAAGAATCTTCCCGACAGTTGTGTCCGTGGCCAGGGCCATGGCCAACAAAATGACCTCTGCCGTCACAAAGCTGTCGCCCATTTTCTCAGCAGTCTTCTCAGCACTGTCGAGGATCTTTCCCAGCTCTGGCGACATATAGACTTCGCCCGCCCCAGATCCCTCAACTTTGGGGACCTTATTCAAAGCCGTATCTGTTTCCATGAGGGCTGTGCGGCTATTCCCACCGGCCGTTTGAATGAGGGTGGAGGCAAACCCTTCCGGATCATCCAGGAGGATTTTTAGTAAATGTTCGGGGAGAAGGCGTTGATTGCCTCGATTTTGAGCGGCCGTCTGAGCCGCCTGAAGATATCCTTTAACGCGATCCGTATATTTGTCTAATTTCATGGGCAGTCTCCTCTAGAGATTTATAGCATATTAGGGGAGATGTGTCATGGGGGCGGAGATACAAAAAACCGTCTTTGCGAGGAAGAGCGAAGAGCTGACGTGGCACTCCAGTTTAAAAAACCGGGATCACGACAATACATCTCACAATTCCCGATAAATCCTTAAATGTTTTTATTTCGTTCTTATTTTTAGGAGAGAACATCCTAAGAACATCTTTTTCCTGCCCATAGCCTAGCTCCAACACCAGAGCGCCGCCAGGGCTTAAATATCTCTCAAATCCGGCTGCAATCTTTTGGTAGCACGCCAACCCATCTTTACCCCCCACAAGGGCTTGGACAGGGTCAAAATCCATCACATTTTTATCCAAATTTTTGTAATCGGATTCTGAAATATAGGGGGGATTACTCACAATAATATCAAATCGATCTTCCGGACCCAAGGGCTTAAACCAATCCCCCTGTAAAAGTCGAAGTCTCTCGGAAACCCCATTCTGCACCGAATTTTCCCGGGCTGTCTCCAAGGCATCTGGATTTATATCAATAGCCACCCCTTGAGCTTCTGCATATTCTGACAGCAAAGAAATAATGATACACCCTGTACCCGTTCCTAAATCCAAGATCTTGAGAGGGCCCGTCTTATGAGGAAAAGTCTTTAAAATAGCCTCAATCAAGGTTTCTGTATCGGGGCGGGGATCCAAAGTGGCCGGAGATAATTTGAACGACATTCCCCAAAATTCTTTGCATCCCACAATCCGAGACAAGGGAACACCGCAGGCCAGATCTTCTACCTTTTTGGTGAAGGCGAGGATAAGCTCAGGGCTTATTTCAGTTTCACCTCGCCCCAGAATATATTCCAAGGAAAATCCTGTTACACTTTTTAGAAGGTATCTGAGGTGGGCCAGGGGGAGGGTAGGATGCTGATTCTTGGCATTCCCCAAGAGAGAATCCAAAGAAGCCATTAAATACGGAACTGCTTCATAAAGTCTTCTGGATCCTTTTCGTACCGAATTTTAAAGGATTCCTCTCCATCCGAAGGGTCTCCTCCGGTCTTCACATACCAGTCAAAGAAAGCGATGGCATGGGAAGGCGTCATGGCGACCAAGAGCTCTGCAATGGAGCGAGGGGTTTGGAAATGATGATAGTCTAGATTATATATCCAGTTTCCACCCCAATCTCGCAACCCACAGGAATGGATAAGGTTTACAATGGGTTCCACCATTCCGGGAGACAAATGACCCCTGTTTATATAATCCACACCTTCTGTGGGCCAAACTTCCAAGAGGCCACAATCTTTTTCTTCGTTCACGTGGCTATTCCCTATGTAGGGATTCTGAAGAGGGTTAAAGTCAAGGGCAAGGCCATAGGCATGTAAGGAGAAGTCCTCTGTTCCAGCAATAACTCTGCAATTAAATCCCGAAGTATTATTGTCGCGCATGGAAGCATCATCATCTCCATCATAATTTTCCATGGGAGAAACTTTGTTAATGGGGAAGTGAAGCTCATAGAGCTTTTCAAAAAAGACTGACATATAGGGAGCCAAAACATCCATTATAATCAACTCCCCAATATGAATTTTCCCTCTGAAATCGTAATAAGGAAAGCTCAGACACCGCAGACGGTCTAGGGAGACAGGGGCTTCTGGTTTCCAGATCCCCTTTTTTTGCATTATTTCTCTTTTTGCGGAATCAAGTTCTACTATAGAAAAGGTCGTAGTCATAATTTCTCCGTGTCATTCAAGGGAAGACAGCTGTTCCGCCTGATCTTCCGTAATGAGAGCCTCGATAATTTCATCCAAGGCTTCTCCGTTAATAATTTGCTCGATCTTATAGAGTGTTAGATTAATCCGATGATCTGTCACTCTTCCCTGAGGGAAATTATAAGTACGGATCCTTTCAGATCTATCGCCCCGGCCAATCTGGCTTTTTCGATTCTCGGAGCGTTCACTCATTATTTTTTCTCTTTCAATCTCATATAGACGAGATCTCAGGATTTTTAAAGCCTTAGCTTTATTTTTATGTTGAGATTTTTCATCTTGTTGCTGAACAACAACGCCTGTGGGAATATGGGTGATGCGTACGGCGCTGTCAGTGGTGTTCACAGACTGTCCCCCTGGCCCACTGGAACGAAACACATCGATTCTCAAATCTTTTTCTTCAATATGGACGTCGATCTCTTCTGCCTCTGGCAAAACAGCAATGGTGGCAACGGATGTATGAACACGCCCCTGTGACTCTGTTTCTGGAACCCGCTGAACTCGATGAACACCTGACTCAAACTTTAACCGAGAGAATACGTTCTTCCCGGTTATAGAGATGGTGGCTTCCTTTACGCCCTTCAGGTCCGTATCGCTGAGAGTCAAGAGCTCGAATCGCCATCCCTTAACTTCGGCATACTTTTGATACATACGGAGAAGCACCCCCCCAAACAGGGCTGCTTCCTCGCCGCCAATCCCCGCACGGATTTCTAGAATCGCATTCTTTTCATCGGCCTCATCTTTCGGAAGGAGCAAGACCTTAATTTGGTTTTCCAGGGAAGTGAGACCCTCTTTCAATTCCTGGATCTCTTTTTGGGCCAAAGACCGCATTTCTGCATCGGTTTCTGGATCTTTCAGCATTTCTTCCAGATCCGCCAGCTCCTTTTGCTTTTCAAAAAAGAGAACCGCCACGTCCACTACAGGGGTGATATCAGAAAGTTCCTTCGAAAACTTAATCATCTGGTCAGAGGGCAGCCCCTCCTGCATAAGATTTTCTTCGAGGCCTTGTTTATGGGCAATAACTTTCTTGAGTTTATCTTCTATATTCACAGAATATTCCTCAAATAGGGGGAAATCTTAGAGATCTCTACAGGAATCTGCTCTCCGGAATCCAAGTCTTTCACCAGGATTTTCTCTTGGGCCAGTTCTTCGGATCCAAAGATCAGGGCATAGCGTGCGTTCACTTTATTGGCTTGCTTCAGTCGGGCCTTCATCCCGCCCTCATAAATCATATCCACGGAAAACCCTTGTTCTCTTAAAGAAAAAGCCAGGGGGAGAGCCATTGTTTCCGCTTCACTCCCCAAGGGCACCAGGGAAATAGGTCGAATCCCTGTGGGCATTTCGGGAAGCGCTAGCTCCATGCGTTCAATGCCCGCAGCCCATCCCACAGAGGGAAGAGGGGGGCCACCCATTTGCGTGGAGAGACCGTCATAGCGACCCCCCGCCAGAATTGTGTTCTGAGCCCCAAGGCCCGTGCACGTTATCTCAAAGGCCGTATGACAGTAATAGTCTAAGCCCCGGACCAAATGAGGGTTAAGGGTGTAGGGGATTTTAAGAGCTGTTAAACTCGCCAAGACCTTTTCAAAAAAATCTTTAGCAGAGGAAGTGAGGTAGGTTTCCATTTTAGGAGCCTGCTCTTTAATTTTCTGATCTTCTGGGGCTTTTGAATCTAAAATGCGCAGAGGATTTTTTTCAAGGCGTGCCAAGCTATCCACTGAGAGAGAAGACTTATGTTTCTCAAAATACTCAACCAGAGCCGCTCGGTAAGCATCCCGACTGCCTTTGTCTCCCAGAGTATTGATTTCCAAAGAAATTGATTCCCCCAAGCCAAGAGCCTTCAGGGCTTGCCATCCTAAAGCAATGACCTCCACATCAGCCAAAGGGTTTGCTTCTCCGATGAACTCAACGCCCACTTGGTGAAATTGACGGGTACGGCCTTTTTGGGGGCGCTCGTATCGGAACATGGGGCCCGTATAAAAGAATTTGAGAGGCGCTTGCTGAGCCAATTTGTTAGAAAGTACGGCCCGCATGATGCCCGCCGTTCCTTCTGGACGCAAAGCTAGTAAATCTCCGTGCCGATCCGGGAACGAAAACATTTCCTTGGTGACGATATCCGACGTATCCCCCAAGGTATGATTAAACACGCTGACATATTCGAAAATGGGGGTCGCCATTTCCTCAAACCCATAAGTCCCCGCCACAGATCTTACCTTTTCGATAATATACTGGTGCCGTCCCATGAGGTCAGGTAGCTGGTCGTAGGTCCCCCGAAAAGGTTGCATTCTATTTTCCGCTTCTATTAAAAACTTCGCCTAGAATAAAGTAAAAACATGGGCGAGGAAAGAAGAAAAGTTTAAGAAAGCTCTCTATAGGCCTGAATTGCTTTCGCCACGTCTGCAATTAAAGGGTTCGGCTTTGCTTCTTTTTCGTGGTAAGTGTTTTTTGTTAAGCACTTTTCAACACTTACTGGCATGCAAATGGGAGTTCCGCGGAGACCTTCCCGGAGGATTTTGCAGTGCATATAAATATGAGGGTGGGAGCATGAATACTGCCCACAATGGCGCGTGCAATTTTGCTGGGATTTAGTGGGTTCTTGAAGGACCTCGCAGGCCATTTCCCCGGCTGTTTTCCCCGAAGGAGTCTGGGCACAGAGACGTCTTAAAAGGGAAGGGGCTTTTTCTCCGGCCTGCCGGATGGCAGCACAGCTAATTTTAGATCTTTGGAACAAAATATATTTCGCACAAAGATCCACCGTTCCCTGCATTTTTTTAGAAAGCCAGGAGGGGGCCCGTTCATCGTAAAAATCATCTTTGAGAGGGGCGGGGAGTTTAGCAACTGTTGATAGGCTTAAAAAAATCAATATTAGAAAAAAGTAAAAACTTTTCGAACCCATGTTATTCCCTGTTACTTATTAAATAGTAACAAGTATTGCAGGACATGTCGATAGTAATATAGACTAATAGAAATTATTTTTGAGGGTATTTTGCATTCAATCCCCAGGACCACAGCAGGGCTGTCTCATCAACAGCTGCCGTATAAGCCTCCACATTTTGATTGTGGGAAAAGTGTGATTTGAAAGCCTTTACAACCCCTATGTGCTCTGGTGTGACAACCGCTCCCTCGGGGCATTCATATCCATACTCACGAAGAGATTTTAAAAAGAAAGCCTCGCTGACCCCTTGAGGAAGAGGTTCTTTGGGAAGATATTGAGTAGATATGAAAGAAGCGGATCTCTCATATTCCGGCAGCCAAGCCCCCACCCCATACCTTGCATGTAATTCTCCCCAAGGAAACAGAATTCCTGGATCTTGCTTCCGAGCAGGAGCAATATCTGCGTGACCCACAACATTATGAGGCGATATGCCGTACTTTTTAATAATATCGGCACTGAGTTTTCCAAGAGTCTCTATTTGATCTGGATCAAAAGCAAACCAAGTTGGGTGAGAGGTCTCATCTCCTATGAAACCTTTATTGATGTTCTCGATGCCGATGGACTCATGGTTAAGGTTCTTTTTGCCTCTCCAA
The DNA here is from genome assembly GCA_903912365.1 of uncultured Alphaproteobacteria bacterium. GTDB lineage: Bacteria > Pseudomonadota > Alphaproteobacteria > UBA7879 > UBA5542 > CAIWGV01. Next base: position 17,273 of record CAIWGV010000011.1, on the reverse strand, counting down.
TAACTAACACCCGCATGCCAAGAGCGTTTATCTTCAGGAACAACTTGTATGGGGATCCCCCCCTGAACACGCTCTTCTTTTTCACTTATCACATAATGGGCACTAACCCGATCTTTATCAATATTCTTCGTAAAACCCTTCAACGTGGTTGGAAAATTACATACGGTATAGTGCATAACAAGGAACCGAACAGGGCCCTCCGCACGGCCATCCCAATGATTTCTATTTATTTCTGCCCCTGAAAATTCTTCAATGGCATACCCAGGAGTGTTCCCAAAGGCCCGTCGTTGAATTTTGATGCCCGATTCAGACAGATCAGAGCAAATGTCCTCTATAGGGACCGCATATCCCAAAAAAGAAACACCCAAAGCCAACAAAGAAACGGCCGTTATTTTCTTTAACATGGGAACACACTCCTCAATAAACAATCTGTTCCCTATATAGAAACTTTTGAAAGAGAACTCAAGGGAGAAGTTACTTCTTGTCGCCCCCAAAGAACACCTTCTCCAGCCAGTGGATATTGTAATCTCCACTCCGCATGTCGGGGTGGTCCACAAGCTTCCGGTGGAGGGGGAGAGTGGTATCGATACCGCCGATGATGAACTCGCTCAGGGCGCCACGGAGGCGGTCCATGCAGTCAGCTCGGTCTTTCCCGTACACAATAAGCTTGGCCGCCAAGCTGTCGTAGTAGGGGGGGATGCGATATCCCGCATACAAAGCGCTATCCACCCGTACGCCAAATCCGCCGGGGACGTGGTAGTAGCTGATAGTGCCCGGGGAGGGCATAAAGGTTTCTGAGTTTTCTGCATTGATGCGGCATTCGATGGCATGGCCCCGAAACTTAATATCCTTTTGCGTAAACCCAAGGGGATCCCCGGAGGCCACCCGAATCTGTTGCTGCACCAAATCTAACCCTGTCACTAATTCTGTTACAGGATGCTCCACCTGAACCCGGGTGTTCATCTCGATGAAATAAAATTTCCCATCTTCATAAAGGAATTCAACGGTTCCAAGTCCCCGGTATCCCAGTTTTTTCATGGCATCCACACATTGGCCTCCGATGGCCTGCCGTTGTTCTGGAGTAATCACAGGGGAAAGCGCTTCTTCCCAAACCTTCTGATGGCGCCGTTGGATAGAACAATCCCGTTCTCCCAAATGCACCACGTTGCCATAATTGTCCGCAAGAATTTGGATTTCGATATGGCGAGGTTTCCGGAGGTATTTCTCCATCAAGACTTCTTCATTACCAAAGTTGGCCTTTGCTTCCATACGGGCCATGTCCAGGGCATCCAACAACTCATCGTCGTTATAGGCCACTTTCATACCCTTTCCGCCACCCCCTGCTGTGGCTTTAATCAAGACAGGATATCCCATGGCGTGGGCCACTTCGAGAGCTTCCTTGTGGGTTGTCACAGCCCCTTCCGATCCGGGGACCACGGGGATTCCCAAAGCTTTAACGGTTTGTTTCCCAATGATTTTGTCGCCCATGAGGGCAATATGCTCCGGTGTGGGGCCAATAAAGGTCATGCCGTGCTCTTCCACCACTTTGGCAAAATTAGCATTCTCTGCCAAAAATCCATAGCCCGGATGGACCGCATCGGCCCCTGTTACTTCGGCGGCAGCCAGAATGGCGGGAATATTAAGGTAGCTATCTTTGGCAGAGGCAGGTCCAATACAGACCCGTTCATCCGCCAAGCGCACGTGCTTTGCATCCACATCGGCTTTAGAATGCACAGCAACGGTTTTTATACCCATTTCTCGGCATGCCCTCAGGATTCGAAGAGCGATCTCTCCGCGGTTTGCAATCAGAACTTTTTTGAACATGGGAACCCCTCGTGGGTTAAGGTTACTCAATAATGAACAGGGGTTGATCGTACTCTACAGGCTGACCATCTTCCACAAAGATGCTGGTCACCTTGCCATCCCGGGGAGACTTCAAAGGATTCATAACCTTCATGGCCTCAATGATCATGAGGACTTGCCCGGCAGAAACGGAAGCTCCGACATCTACAAACTTAGGCGAGTCCGGTTTGGGAGACATATAGGCAGTGCCCACCATAGGAGATTTTATAGCTCCCGGATGAGATTCTGGATCCATAACCACCTTAGAGGGGGCCTCGGAAATAAGGGGTGTAGAATGGTGGGAGGGGTGAGATACGTAGGTGGTGGGACTTCCTGAATGGCCCCCCCGGCAAACACGAATGCGGCAGCCGTCTTTCTCATATTCAATTTCTGTGAGGTCCGTATCTTTAAAAAAGTCCGCCAAATCGCGAATGGCGTCAGCGTCAATTTTCATGTGCACAGCTTTAGGGGTTGGCTTCTTTTTGCCAGTCATCTTAAATCCTCTCTTATAAGGGTCAAATTCTGTCGAACCTTATAACTAAAAAAAATTCCGAACGCAAACATTAAGCTTATTGCACCCAACAGTATACCATAATTTTTGAAAAAGACGAAAAAGGAGCTGACCCTATGGTACGGTAAACGCATCAAAAATGGAAGAAACAAGCAGTGTTGGGGGTTTCGCAAAAACTTATAAGACAAAAATGAAAACTCTCTATCACTCTAAGTGGCTAACAGCTTAGCTTTTAAATTTAGATGCGTTTACCGTGTGACCCTATGCAAGTGTGTAAAATGACTCTGTACTTTCTGCTTTAAGACTGATAGAGTGGGGCCCTTAAAGAGAGCGGTCGTGGCGGAATTGGTAGACGCGCAGCCTTGAGGTGGCTGTGATGGAAACATTGTGGAAGTTCGAGTCTTCTCGACCGCACCATAAAAAACTTATTAGACGCTGGATGATAGGACAAAGCTAGTATACACTGTAAGGGTATAGATAGGCAGAATTTAAGATGGCTATAGGAAGACAGAAGCGCCGCTTATAGGAATAGGTAGGCGACTGGTTGTCTCGTGAGCCTTTTATGAAATGTCGGCTATGGGGTTAACAGTTTACTAAGGAGAAGGTAGTGGAAGACTTCTACGAGAAGACTCAGAATCAGCCCGCTTCTGATACAGCTTTAGACGTGATTTCTCCCCATTTTTTGGAAGAGTTTCTCCATGCGCTCACGCGGAAAGACAAAAAGAAATTAGCTGACCTCGTAAGGCCCCTAGAGCCCGCAGATTTGGCGGTGGTTTTGGAGGGATTGTCCAAAGCAAATCTTGCCCTCTTTTTTAGCCTCATTAATTCTCATTTTAATTTTGACGTTTTGCTTGAATTCTCTGATCATGTCCGTCAGCAAGCAGTCCAGCTCATTGGTATTAAAGATTTGTCTAAGCGCCTTGCAGAGCTCGACAGTGATGATGCTTTCTTTCTGATTGACGAACTAACTCCAGAACAACAAACTGAGATTTTAGCTGCGATCCCAGCCGCTGCTCGGGCAAGCTTTGAAAAAATTCAATCTTATCCTGAAGATTCAGCGGCCCGCCTTATGCAGCAGGAATTGGTGGCTATTCCTTCTTTTTGGAAGGTGGGAGACGTCCTTAGTTATATTCAGAAATCGACCGTTTTACCGGATGTTTTCTACGAAGTTTATGTAGTGAACCCTAAATACAAAGTGCTCGGGGCCGTGACTATCAGCAAACTTTTAAAATACGGGCATAACGTTGCCCTAAAGACCATCATGAAAAAAGAGGTCAAAACAATTCCTGCCACCATGGACCAAGAAGAGGTAGCTTATTTTTTCCGCCACTATCATTTAGTGTCAGCCCCCGTTGAGGATGAGTCGGGCCGCATCATCGGAGTGATCATGAGCGATGACGTGGTGGACGTAATCGAAGAAGAAGCAGAGCGGGATATTTTCCAGTTGGCAGGGGTGGGGGAAACGGACTTTACGGCACCTTTCCTGGTAACGTCAACCAAGCGCATTGGGTGGCTTATCGTAAGCCTTGTAAATGCCCTCCTTGCAGCCTTTGTTATTGAATCTTATCACGCTACCATTGAAAATCGCGCCGCCCTTGCGGCCTTAATGACCATTGTGGCCGCCATGGGAAGTGCTTCTGGAACGCAGGTTGTAGCCATTACAGTTCGGGCCTTTGCAACCCGTGTCTTCAGGAATATGAGTCCCTGGAAAGCCCTTTGGAAAGAAACCCTCATTGGCCTTGCGAACTCCATCTTCTTTTCTGTGATTCTAGCCCTTATCGTATTGGTGTGGTTAGGGGATGTAAAAATCGCCCTCATTCTCCCAGCAGCACTTATCTTCAATATGTGCTGGGCCTCTGCGGGAGGTGTCTTGTTGCCTGTTCTTATTTCCCGTCTTGGTCTTGATCCGGCAGTCAGCGCGGGGCCTTTGTTGGGGGCTACTACGGACGTCTTTGGATTTGCTGCCTTTTTGGCCCTTGCGAGCTTGGTTCTATAATGTCTGATCCCATCGTTATTGTTGAAGCTCTCAGAACCCCCATTGGCTCATTCCAAGGGGATTTACAGCGCTTATCTGCCCCAGAGCTCGGGAGTGCGGCCCTTACCAGCATGCTGGCCTTAACGGGATTGGACCGAACTCAAGTGGATGAAGTGATCATGGGGTGTGTTCTTCCTGCAGGGTTGGGGCAGGGGCCTGCCCGTCAAGTGGTCATGGGATCTGGATTAGGTCTCCATACAAAGGCTACCCTAGTTAATAAAGTATGCGGATCTGGCATGCAAGCCGTGATTCTAGGGGCTCTTCAACTCATGCAGGGCGATAGCGAAGTTATTGTAGCAGGGGGCATGGAAAGTATGAGTAATGCTCCTTTGCTGAAAAAGCGCCCCCCAAAGGGTAGAGACCCTGAACCGAACCATTACGCAGACCACCTCTTTCTAGATGGTCTGGAAGATGCCTATAATAAAAATACGTCCATGGGAATCTTTGCTGAAAAAACAGCGGAACGTTATGGATTCACCCGGAAGCAGCAGGATGAGTATGCCATTAGATCCCTAACTCGGGCCCAAGAGGCTACTACGAAAGGCTACTTTGCCTCAGAAGTAGTGCCTATCCTGATCCAAACCCCCGAAGAAACTAAAGAAATTGTGGAAGATGGGGGAGTAAAAAGAGGCAATGCCGAAAAGATTCCTCTTCTAAAGCCCGCCTTTAAAGAGCATGGAACAGTGACAGCCGCAAGTTCCAGCAGCCTAAGTGATGGAGCTGCCGTTTTATTGTTAATGAAAGAATCAAAGGCAAAATCTTTGGGTCTTAAGCCGAGGGCTCGCATTGTGGCTTATGCTGGGCATGCTCAAGAACCGGAATGGTTTACCACGGCCCCCATTGAAGCCATCAAAAAACTCCTCAAGAAAACGGGGTGGTCAAAGGATGAAGTGGATCTTTTTGAAATTAATGAGGCTTTTGCGGTTGTCGCCATGGCTGCCATTGAAGAATTAGATTTGGACATTGATAAAGTCAATATACATGGGGGGGCTTGTGCCTTGGGGCATCCCTTGGGAGCCTCCGGCGCCCGGATTATTGTGACGTTATTAAGCGCCCTCGAACAAACCCGCAAAACCAAAGGCATTGCCGCCATTTGTATCGGCGGTGGCGAAGCCTTGGCGATAGCTATAGAGCGGGTTTAGTTGAAATCCATAAAAAGACCTCACTTCCCAGATAGGGTAGCGAGGTCTTAAAAGTAATTTCTGTAGAGCTACCTTAGGAAAAGCGCCAATCCTGGGGAAGATGTCCACTTTCGCGCCGTTCTTCCCGAATGACCCTGCCATCCCGAGTTTCTACATTACTATGTAGGCTATAGCTATAGGAAGAAATCACCTGACATGTTTGAAGATCTTCTCCCAAATTAACTCCTAGATCTTTACACTCCTCTTTTCGAAGGTTAAACATGAGTGCAATTATGCCTTTTTTAGTAACAGGTGCAGTAGCATAGGCTTGGCGTTGTGCACGCCCCCATCCTTGTAACCGCTCACGTGCTTCAAATATGTTTCGGCCAGCGCGAAGATCATTTACAGAAGTTGTGAAATTTTCATTTTCAATGCGTTGATTCTCCTCAGGAGTTAGCGCTACCGCTGCAGCAGCTCTTTGTGGCCCAGAATTTTCCTCAAAGCTATTTAATCTAGGTGCATGTAGGCTTTCTGATTGAGTTTTTTCTAGGCTCTCTTTGAGAGCTTGTTCAAAGGCCTCATCGTCTGTAAGGTTTAGATTAAAATTCTGCAACTCAGCTGGAAGTTGTCTCAAAACGGGAAGTGGTTCTGCATCTTCTTTTTGATGGTCAGCAGGCAATTCTGGGATAGATCCGCTTTGAACGAGAGCTAGGTGAAGGGCCTCCTCGTCTGTAAGTCCTGCATTAAAATCATGTATCCCAGCGCTTACTCCGGTGCTAATCAATATTACAGCTGAAAAAATTCTTAATATCATTCTAATGAAAACTCCTTATTGTTAAATTCAATAGTGGTTAAGAATATTAGTTTAATATAGGGCTTTTTTCAACTAGAATTTAAATTTTTAATAGTTCACTTCTATCTGCAGGGGGGCAGCGAAGACCTAACACTTACTGTTGAGAGGGGTTAAAACCTGTCCAAATTTATAAGATAAGGTTAGCATAGCGTAGTCCCTGTGCCCCCCAGAATGGTATTAAGAGCAATGTTATCGGATGTACCGCTTAAGTCAGAAGCGCCATTTCTATGGACGTTTCTACTACTTGTTTCATCACAGATCGAGGGGTAGCTTGAAGAGCGCGAAGCTCCGGTAAAGTGAGATCAGCTGCTGCGTTTGTATGTCATAGCCAAAAGGCAAACAACAGAAAAGAGTATAGACGTCCAATTTTTAATTTTTACTTCTGTCCTCCACATTTTATAATTATCCTCTCCGTGATCTTCTATGGATCCACCTTTGTCAAACATATTTTGCTGTACGATTATATCCATGTTAAAATTGGCACTTATGGAAGATAAAAAAGAAACAACAAACTTAGGTCGAGGGGCTAGGATTATCCAAACCTTTGTTGAACACCTAGCAGGTCAGCCAGGCGTCTATCGCATGGTGGATGCTGAGGGGAAGATTCTATACGTCGGCAAGGCTAAAAATCTCAAAAACAGAGTAACAAGCTATACACGTCCAGAGACTCTTTCAAAACGCATTCAACGGATGATAAGTCTTACCCATAAAATGGAGTTCGTGCTGACTCACACAGAAGCAGAAGCTTTGCTTTTAGAGGCTAACCTTATAAAAACTTTAAAGCCTAGATTTAATATCCTCTTTAGAGACGACAAATCTTTTCCCTATATTCTCATGACAGAAGGAGACTACCCCCAACGCATTTTATTGCATCGTGGAGCCCAGACTGTAAAAGGCACCTATTTTGGTCCCTTTGCGTCTACCCAGTCTGTTTCTAAAACTCTAGAGATTCTCTCCCGAGTCTTTAAACTTAGAACTTGCACAGATCGATTTTTCGAAGCGCGCACAAGGCCGTGCCTCCAATATTATATAAAGCGATGTACGGCTCCTTGTGTCGGGAAAGTATCAGAAGAAGACTATGCAGAGCAGGTACATCATGCAAAACAGTTTTTACAGGGAAAGACCCATGATCTGCAAAAATCTTTGGCTAAGGAAATGCAAACGGCAAGTGCGGGTTTAAAGTATGAGCGTGCAGCAGCCCTTCGAAACCAGATTCAGGCCTTAACAAAAATCCAAGAGGAGCAGGGGATCTACATTAAGGAGAAGGAAGATCTAGATGTTGTTGCTTTGGTTCAAAAGGAAGGAAAAACAGCTATTCAGGTCTTCTTTTTTCGGTATGGATGTAATTATGGGAATAAATCCTATTTCCCAGTCCATGACAAAGAAGATTCCCCTTCACAAATTCTATCCGCCTTTGTGGCTTGGTTTTATACGGTCCAAGAAACCCCAGCCATTGTTTTGGTGAGCCACCCCCTGGAAAACTCACAGCTAATTAAAGAAGCCTTTAATCTTCCCTTTGTGGTTCCCCAGAGGGGAGCTAGGCATCAATTGATACAACAAGCGCTTAAAAATGCAGAAGAATCTTTGGCATCCCGGCTATCCGAGAAAGCTTCTGTGCAATTTCTATTAGAAGGTGTGACAAAAGTTTTTGGGTTAAGGGCATTGCCCAAACGTATAGAAGTCTACGACAACAGTCATATCCAAGGAAAATATGCCTATGGGGCCATGATTGTCGCCACTGAGGAAGGACTCCAGAAAAAAAGCTATAGATTATTTAAGATTCGGGAAGCAGACGTGAATTCTAAAGGAGGGGATGATTATGCCATGATGCGGGAGGTCCTGACGCGCCGGTTTCATCAGGCAGACCCTGAGAATTTTCCAGATCTTATCTTGTTAGATGGAGGGCAGGGCCAGCTAAACGTAGGCCTGAAGGTTTTAGAGGATCTAGGCATGAGCATTCCCATGGTGGCTATTGCAAAAGGACCGGATCGGAACGCGGGCAAAGAAAGATTCTTTATGAAGGGGCAAGCCCCCTTTTTTCTTGATCCCACAAATCCTGTTCTGCATTATTTGCAACGACTTCGGGATGAGTCTCATCGATTCGTTATTGGATCCCATCGTCGGGGGCGTCAGAAGGGGATGAACCAGTCAAAGTTGGAAGAAATTCCGGGGATCGGAGCCCGTCGTAAAAAAGATCTGTTGCAACACTTTGGGTCTCTGAAGGCTATTTCAGAGGCCGGCATTAAGGACCTACAAAAGGTAGACGGCATTAGCCAAAAAATTGCCCAAATTATCTATGACTATTTTCACTAAAAAAGATTGCATTTTTCCGGAAATGATTATAAAAAAGAGGGGTGAAGTTTCCCCCACCCCTTAAGTCTAACAGGGAGGCTTTACGTCTAGGAGACGTAAAAAAGGACCGAAGTCCCAATCTCTGGGCGTTGCGCCCAGAACTCGTACTGCCTTCCGGCAGAATCTCGCTGGATCTCTCAATCCATATGTATAGTAATAGACTCTTTCAAAGGCGAAATCCATGGTCATTTGGGTCGGGACCTTATGCAATTTATGCATGCCTGAAAAAACTTTAAAAACCTGCAGACTGCTTTGCCTCTTTCGGGTATAATTTTAATGAACTCTAGAGGAATGTATAGCGTGAGTATTTCATTAGGTCACTATCTGGCCCTGGGAGCAATCCTATTTGTCTTAGGGATTTTTGGAGTCCTAAAAAATCGTCATCATACTCTAACTTTATTTATGTCTTTAAAAGTTGGGCTTTTAGGAATTCTTTTCACTTTGTTAGCTTTTTCCAAATTTCATCATCACTTTCAAGGGCAGATTTTTTCCCTTTTCGTTTTGGCCTTGGCTGGAGCAGAGTTTATCTTAGGTCTTATATTAGTTCTTTCTTTTTACCAAAATAAAAATTTTGTTCCTACGGAAGACGTAATAGATTTAGAGAAATGATGGCATTAACTGCAATTTTAGCAATTTTTCTTCCCTTACTAGGAAGCCTTTCGGTAATTTTTTGCAAAGTAAAAAAGGTCTCGACCTTTTCAAAAAGTTACTTACTCCCTCTTTTTTATCTGGGAGGGGCCTTTCTTTGCTCTTCTTTTCTGCTCTACTGGATTATGCAAAAACAGGCTCCCACTGAAACTGATTTTTTTCTTTTTAGTTGGATCTCGGTGCTAACCCTAAAAGTAAAATGGGCCATTCGTCTCGATATATTAAGCTGCGTTATGCTGTGGATTTTGGATTTGGTCTCCCTGATAGTTCATATCTACATAATGGAGCGTATGGAAAATATTTCCTCAAGGAATACCCTGCTTATTTATTTGGGATTTTTTACCTTCTCCATGGGAATTTTTCTGGTATCTAATAATTTTCTCCAACTTTTCTTTGGGTGGGAACTTGTTGGGATTTTTTCCTATCTTATTATCGGTTTTTATTCTGAGAGTGCCCCTGCTAACGCGGCCGCTTTTAAAGGGTTTATTATGAACAGTGTGGGAGATATTGCACTGCTAGCAGCCATAATTATTATTTATAACAACACCCAGAGTTTTTCTTTTGATGTATTGGAAAAAGAGTCTATTGCAAACTTCCCCTCTGATACCGTTGGCCTTCTAGGCGGACTTCTGTTTGTGGCGGCTATGACAAAGTCTGCGCAAATTGGATTTCATTCCTGGCTTTCCAGCGCGATGGAGGCCTCCACAACTGTATCTGCTTTGGTTCATTCCTCTACAATCGTAACAACTGGAGTTTTTTTACTGTTGCGGCTTTCAAGTTTGCTAGAAGTTTGCCCTACTTTGAAACTTGCCATCATAATTACGGGCTCTCTGACCACTATTTTATGTGCGGCAAGCGCTTTGACTCAGAATAGTATTAAAAAAATTCTTGGATACTCCATTTCAAGTCAGGTAGGATTTATAATGATCGATATAGGATTTTCCTATTATAACTTTGTCCTCTTCCATTTAATTGCCCATTCTCTTATATATCCCCTCATTTTCTTATCGACAGGTGTTCTTCTCGAGTCGAGTGAAGAGGGAGGAAGAAACTTAAAGAAACCCTTCATCTACCCCATCATTCTAATTGGGTTAATAGGCTTGTGTGTTATCCCCTTTTTCTCGGGTCACTGTTTGTCTGCGCCATTTCTAAAAATTATGTCCGGAGATTTTGCTTTGAAAACAGTGATTTTCTTCAGCCTTTCCTGTGCAGGCTCTTTCTTAACAGCGCTTTATACGGGCAGGATAATTTTACTCACCTTTCATGGGAATAAAGCCATGGCTATAGGGGCTGAGGAGCATTCTAAAGAACCTTCCCCTTGGATTAACCTTTCCATGATGGGGCTGATTTTACTGTCTCTCGTTCTTGGGTTTTTGGTAAGCACCCATCTGGAGTTTTCAATCTACGCACTTGTGGTTATGGGAGTTGTTATTGGATTAGGGTTTACAGTAATTGGGAGCCTTTATTTTTTGTTCCAAGACGTTCGGAATTCCTTGACGCGTAAATTGAATCCTTTGCATCGGACGGTGGAGGGAGGATGGTATTTCAACGAACTTTATGCATTTATTTTAGTAAGACCATTTAATTTCCTCGCTCATTTTTTTGCTTATAAAGCCGAGTATGGCTTCTTTGATAAAATAGAAAGCGGGAGTATTTTGTTTTTTTTAAAGAAAACCAATTCAGCTGTCCTGTTTTTTCAGCCTAGCCGGGTTTCTTTTTATATGATTAGCCTTATCTTGGGCATTATTGCGGCTATGGCCTTTTTGGTATTTAGGTAGATCGTGAAATTAGAAAACATACCCATTCTATCCATCTTAATTTTTCTTCCCCTTGTCGGGGCTTTTTTTATTAGCTTAATTGATAGAAGTGTTTCCATAGCCAACACCCGAAAAGTAGCCCTTTGGACATCGGTCGTTACTTTTGGGTTGGCCTTAATCTTGTTGTTGGGGATTGATATACACACTCCCAGTTATCAATTCATAAATCACGCGACAATTTTTGAAGGAATTAACTTGGAATATAAAGTGGGTATCAATGGGGGGTCACTTGCCTTCATTCTTTTTACAACCTTCCTGTTTTCATTAAGCATTTGGGCTGGGTGGGATAGAATTCAAACCCAACTTAAGCTTTATATGATTTTACTTTTGATTTTTGAGACCTTAGTTTTGGGGGCCTTTGCTCAATTAAATCTACTTATGTTTTTTGTGTTTTTTGAGGCCACCGTAATCCCCCTTTATTTTCTAATGGGAATTTGGGGGGGCAAAGATAAAGCACAAGCTTCCTTAAAGTTTTTGGGATACTCCCTCATAAGTTCTTTTTGCCTACTTCTGGTGTTAATGAAAATTCTTGAAATAACAAATACATTAGATTTTGAAAGGGTTTCACAATTTCCCTTTCCACCCTCTTCAGAGACATGGCTTTTCTTGGGGCTTTTTCTATCCCTATCCATCAAAGTTCCCTTAATTCCCTTTCATGTATGGTTTCCGCAAGCTCAAACACAGTTCCCAACGCCCGTTTCTATGATTGCAGGAAGCGCCTTTGTGCAATTGGGCACCTACAGTATCATCAAAATATTAATCCCTCTCTTTCCTTATGCCGCCATGAGGATGGGTCCCTTTATCTGTTCCCTAGGTGCCGTAGGAATTGTTTATATGGCTTGGGTGGCCTTTGGACAAAAAAATATAAAAAAACTGATCGCTTATGCCAGCCTTTCACAAGTTTGCCTTGTCATTCTTGGGATTTTTAGTTTTCACCCTATGGCTCTAATGGGGGCGGTGTTCTATCTGTTGAGCTATGGAGTTGTTGGGGCCGCACTTTTTTTCAGCGTAGAAGTACTTTATAGGCAAATGCAAACATACTCTATTGAGGATTATGGAGGGATTTCAAAGGTGATGCCTGATTTTTCCCTAATCTTTTTTTTGGTGCTTCTTGCTAACATGGGCTTTCCTGGAACAGGAGGATTTATAGGACAGATCTTTATTTTGATAGGGCTGCACCAAATCCATCCGCTTTTATTGATCTTAACAGGAGTTTCTATCTTTTTTTCAGGTATATACACCCTATGGCTTTATCAAAGAGTGGCATTCGGAGTTATCACAAGCACCCTTGTTCGAGGGTTAGTTGATTTAAATTTACGAGAAAAATCTATTTTAGTGACCTGTTTAGGCCTAATCTTTTTAATGGGATTTTTTCCAGACCCATTTTTGAGATTGACAGAAAAGTCTTTGATTTCTGTTTTAAATTCCCAGAAACAGCCTTCTGAAACCCTTGAATTAGCAGAGGATTCTCATGCTTATTAATACGGCTATGTTTCTTCCTGAACTTTTTTTAGGAGTTTTTTCTCTCGGTCTTTTATTCTTGGGGCTTTATCGTCCTGGCATACGGGGGAAGGAGGAGACCTCTTTACAGTTAGCTCTTCCTAAAGGGGCCTCCTATGGAGTTCTTATTCTCTTATTAGTGCTTTTAGGGTTTCTTTGGTTTGCTCACATATTTCAGGGGATTTCTTTCTCAGGATTTTTAATTTCCGATAAAATGAGTATTCTTTCAAAGGCTTTCATTTGCTTGATAGGACTATCTTGGATTGGGTTTGATAATCGAATTATTGAAAGCACCCTTGAGCGGGACGGAATTAAACAATTTGAATATCCGGTTCTCTGTCTTGTTTCCATAATAGGATCCTTCCTCATGGTCTCTGCCCATCATTTGCTCGCGATTTATTTTGGAATAGCTCTCCAAACAATTCCCTTGTATGTTCTAATTTCCTTAAAAAAAGGAGGAGGTCTTTCAAAAGAGTCCGCCCTTAAGTACTTTTTATTGGGAAGCCTATCCTCGCTCTTCCTTTTATATGGAATAGCCTTGGTCTATGGGTTTGTGGGCAGCGGAGATTTTAGAGAAATCTCTACCTCTTTAGAATGGCTTACGGAAAACTCCCTAGGATATTCTTGGCTGCAGGCGGGTTTTCTTTTTATTGTAATCGGACTCCTTTTTAAATTAGGTCTCGCTTCTTTAAATCCATGGGGCCCTGATATATCTCAGGGTGTCTCAAATGCTCAAATGCCCTTTCTTCTCCTAATTCCTAAAATTTCAGGGGCAATCCTTCTTGTTCGTCTTCTGTTTGGGGCTTTCCATGGGCTTCATTTTTTGTGGAAACCTTTATTGTTGAGCGTTGCCCTAATCTCCTTGGTCATGGGGTCAGTGGGAGCTTTTTCTCAAACAAATATACGGAGATTTTTTTCCTATATGGGCCTTTTCCATATGGGATTTTTTTTGTTGGGATTAAGTTCAAAAGAGTTTAACGGAGCCTATGCGGGCCTTTTATATTTATTCATTTTCAGCGGGACAACTCTTGGTTTCTTGTTCTTTTGGACTACACTCAGCACAAATGATCGGAATCTCGATAAAATCCCTCAAGTGAAAGGGCTTCTTAAAAAGCAACCTGTGGTCGCCGGCATCCTATGTTTGCTTCTGTTATCTTTGGCCGGACTGCCTCCCTTTGCAGGGTTTTGGACTACCCTTTACTTGATGTCAACAGTAATCTCTGGGGGTTCCTTTATCATAGGAATTTCTCTGGCTTCTGCTCTTATCTCTGCCATAGGTTATCTAAAAATTATAAAGGTAATTTGTTTTGAAGAAGGACATGAGGAAATTCATTCCACTTTCTCTTGGACTTCAGGGTGGATATTGCTTATTCCTTTTGTTATATTATTTTTCACCGCGCAGGATTTCTTTCTGGAAATCATTAGGGAGGCTTTGAGCAGTCTATAAAAAATGGCAATGACAAAATATACCTTAGAAGCACATGAAATTTGCACCAGCACTATGGAGCTGGCTAAATCATGGGTGGAGCAAAGTAAATCTCACTCAGAGAGCCCTCATGTTATTTGGGCTTTAGAGCAGACTCAGGGTAGAGGAAAGTTGGATCGGGAGTGGATATCCTCAAAAGGCAATCTGTTTTTCACTACAGTGATACCTTTTTATATGGATAGACGGAGAGTTGGGGAACTTTCTTTTTTAGTAGCTGTGGCTTTAGGGGGGGCCATCAGCTCTTTAAACTCAGCTCTTAATATCTCTTATAAGTGGCCAAATGATATTCTCATATCTGAGAAAAAAGTTGGGGGAGTTTTGCTTGAAACCCTCTCCAAGGAAGAAAGTTTATTTGTATCCATCGGTGTTGGTCTCAATATAGCTTCTTTTCCACCGGGACTCATTTCCACTTCTTTGGAGGCTCAAGGGATAATAATTTCTCCGAAGGAGATGCTAGAGAAGATATTAAAAGAATTTTCATATTTCTTAGATGTTTGGTATGCGGAGGGTTTTGAGCCCATCCGTCTCCGCTGGTCTAGAAAAGCATGGAATAAGGGCGCAGAACTAAGGGTAAAGACCTTTTCCAAAGAAATTGTGGGTGTTTTTGAAAGCATCGATCACTTAGGGCGCTTGATTCTTATCCAAGAGGATGGTAGAAGAAGCCAGCTGTTTTCAGGGGATGTACTCCTCACACGAAGGAATGATTAGTGTCAAAAAATGATGATAAAATACTCTTTCTACCTTTAGGTGGATCGGGAGAGATCGGTATGAACCTTAATCTGTATGGATATAAGGATCAGTGGCTTATGGTGGATTTAGGGATTACCTTCCATGATCGCTTGGGGGTTGAGGTGATTCTTCCAAACCCTCAATACATTGCCGAGCGAAAAGATAAGCTTGTGGGGATTCTCCTCACCCATGCCCATGAAGATCACATAGGGGCGGTTCCCTACCTGTGGGAAAGGTTTAAATGCCCCATTTATGCCACCCCATTTACGGCAGAAATGGTTAAGATAAAGATGAAAGATCATAATCTTCCCTATAAGGACATCATTAATATCATTCCTTTGGAAGGTCATAAACAAATAGGTCCTTTTGATATTCAAATGGTGACCTTGACCCACTCTATTCCAGAGCCAAATGGTGTTTTAATCAAAACTCCCGTGGGCACTATTTTCCACACAGGAGATTGGAAGATCGATGAGACGCCTCTTATTGGAAAAGCCATTGATGGTAATGCGCTCCAGAAGATAGGAGATGAAGGGGTTCTAGCTATGGTGTGTGACTCCACCAATGTCTTTCAAAAGAAAGCCTCTGGATCTGAAGGCACCGTCAGAGATAGTCTCATAGAGCTTATCGGGGAGCATAGTGCAAAAGGATCCATATTTGTAACCTGTTTTGCCTCAAACCTGGCACGCCTAGAAACTATTGCGGTAGCAGCGCACCAACATGGCCGACAAGTGGCCATACTGGGTCGAGGGTTCCACAAGGTCAATGAAGTTGCTAGAAAATTAAATTATCTGAAGGATTTGGCCCCTTTCATTGATGTGGATAAAGCAAAATCTCTACCTCGGGATAAGGTTCTATATATTTGTTCTGGGAGCCAAGGAGAGTTCCGAGCGGCTCTTGGCCGAATTGCCTCTCAAACCCATCCTGAGGTAAAAATGGTACCCGGAGATGTGGTGGTGTTTTCTTCGCGAATCATTCCGGGTAATGACAAACAGATTAATGCGATGAAGAATAAAATCATTAAACTGGGGGTCAAGGTTATCAATGAGCATCCCACTGACATTCACGTATCTGGTCACCCAAGCCGGGATGAGCTGATCCAGATGTATGATTGGATTCGCCCTCGAATTGTAATACCCGTTCATGGAGAAGCGATCCACATGGTGGAGCAGGGGAGGCTTGCCAAAAAGCATGGTATCAAGCATGTGGTGATTCCTGAAAATGGAACCCTTATCGAAATAACAAAGGATTCGGCAGAAATTGTGGATGAGGTGGCCGCTGGGCGCCTGGCATTAGATGGAAATATGTTGATCTCTTTTTCTCATGGTTCGTTGAAAGAACGGTTCCAATTAGGAACTGATGGCGTAGCTTCAGTGGTTCTAGTGCTTAATGAAAAGAATAATTTGGGGGATATTCCTAAAGTTACCTTCCAAGGGCTTAGTGTTTCGGGTGATCTTGCCAGGATTATTCATGAAGAGATTGATATGCTGTTCAATATCTTGTCTGACTCTGAAAAACTAAAAGACGATTTGCTGGCTGATCGCATCCAAAAAATTGTCCAAAGAGTTTGCCAAAAGAATATCTTTAAAAAGCCTGTTGTGATTACCCATGTAGTAAGGGTGTAGGGCTATCAGGATTTTTAAAATCTTCTTTCGTAAATCCCAACCCAGATGTATACTAAAGGCATAATGGAGCCGCGGGAGTATGGATTTAAAATGAAGAAAACAACGCCGTGTTTTGGACTGTGGTTGGGTATGTTATGTTTATTAGCAATCCTTCCCGGACACTCTATGCTTGCAGGGGCGTCTTTTGATACTGCGCCTGAGGAAATCCGGGAGAAGATAGTCTCCCATATGCCAGATAAAAAAGAACGTGATCGGATAAGGTGGATGTCTAATTTAAGGGTTCCCGCCGAAGATTTTGTTTCTGCATCAGACTCTACTCAACCTATTCACCTGCTAACGCTTAATTTAAATGAAATTTTTCGTCGTAGTTTTCCAACAGGCTCACCTATAAAAATGGAGCAACTAAGAGAATTCAGCGGATCTCAAAAGAGTGCTGTTTGTGCTTATTTACATGAGACTTTGGAAGGGTATCGTCGAACTAAAAGACATCCTTCCTTGGCGTTAAAAATTACTATGAACTCACTTGAATTAGCAGACAAGCTAGAGCAACCTGTTAATCTTCTGAAAATACAAATTTTGGTGAATACCCTTTTAGACTATATGTGCGTAGCTCTGTATAGGTTCACAACATATGAGACTCAAGCGGCGACCTTGAGGACATTGTTAATGTACTCCAAAGGGGTGAGGCCTTTCAAGGAATTATGAGGTCTGTAAGAGTTATATTTTTGGAGGGCCTTTTTAAGGTCAATCCTTA
>CAIWGV010000010.1 GCA_903912365.1 uncultured Alphaproteobacteria bacterium | reverse complement strand
TAATATCTTTCATGATCATCTCCTTGATGGTTATGGTTTTTAAGTAGATGGAGTAGAGCCCCATCTTTTGCTGGCTCTACTCTATCCCCACAAATTGCTTCCTGCAACCTGTCCATACCATCACCCAGAGGAGGCGCGACGCGCCGACGTGGGGTCCAGCTTTTTTTAAGCTTTATTCAGAAACCGTGGTAGAAAGAAGTAGCTGGATCCTTCGGTCAGCCCTACGGGCCTCCCTCTGGACGACGACTGAAGGGACCCCCCCTATCTTTTAAGGCTTATTTAATAGGATTGGTATAATCATATTCCTATTCCTAGTAATACCTAATAGTGGGCTTTACGTCGGCACTGTGTGCCTCCTCGGGACAGGGTGAAAACGGTTTTTATACCAACCCCAGAAAACTTCTAGGACGAGCGAAACAAAGGTCGAGATTCTCGACGTGTACATAGACGTATATGAGAGAACCGAAATCCTGCAGTTTTGCGAAGTAATAGGAACTTTATGGAGTTGGTTCACTCCCCCGCATCTTCTTCACCGTATTCGTCGTGCTATGTCCCTCTTCCAGGTCCACCAGGACCACACGGCCGCCCCCTTTCAGGACGACGTCTGCGCCCACCACTTTATCCACCGTATAGTCCGCCCCTTTTACAAGAACGTCCGGCTCAAGGGCTTTGATCAAATTATAGGGTGTATCTTCTGAAAAAATCACAACGAGATCCACAAATCCCAAAGCGGCTAAGATCTCTGTACGTGTCTTTTCATTTTGGATAGGGCGCGTCTCCCCCTTTAATTTCTTAACGGAGCTATCGCTATTCACTGCCACAATCAATCGATCGCATTCTTGGCGAGACTTTTTGAGAAGCGCCAGATGCCCCAAATGCAGCAAATCAAAGCACCCATTGGTGAATCCCACCTTCAATCCTTTTTTATGCCACTTCCGAACCTGATCCTGGGCCTGAGAAATGTTCATAATTTTGGAGTACCCAGAATCCAAGTCTTCGTGACGGAGCGCTTCTTCCAATTCTTCTGCACTAACAGTAGCGGTTCCAATCTTCCCCACAACAATAGTCCCGGCCAGGTTCGCAAGATGCACCGCCTGTTCCAAAGGAAGCCCCTGCCCCAGGGCTAAAGCAACGGTGGCTACCACCGTATCGCCCGCACCCGATACGTCATAAACTTCCCGGGGCGTTGTCTTGAAATGAGTGCTTTTTCCTTCTCCCTCCACCAAGGTCATCCCCTCTTCACTGCGGGTGGCCAACACATTCTTAATGCCTGTTTTTTTCTGGAGGGATCGCGCCGCCGCAAGGACTTCTTCATCTGTCTTCGTAGGCATTTTTGTGGCTTCTTTAAGCTCTTTTCTATTAGGGGTCACAAGGGTAGCCCCCTTATAAATTCCATAGTCAGACCCCTTCGGATCTACAATCACCGGAATCCCTTGTTTAAGGGCCGCCACCATAAGGGGCTTAATCACATGGTCCGGATGCAAAACGCCTTTTCCGTAGTCAGACAAAACCATGACCTGCACTTTTGGAAGAACTTCCAAGGCATTCGCCACAATTTTTTTGTAGACAGAAAGGTCAAAATCCCCCACCTGTTCATAGTCCACGCGCAGAAGTTGTTGTTCCTTCGCCGAGTAGCGACACTTTACCATGGTGGGTCTTTGAGGAGCTTTCACAACGCCTTTCAAAGAGACATCTTTATCTTTCAAAAGGTCTTCAATTTTCTTTCCTTCTGTGTCTTCTCCCGTCACGGCTACCACATGGGCTTTTCCATGCAACGCCAGCACATTGTTCATCACATTCCCAACCATGCCGAGAGCATAGAGCTCGCGGCTCACATGGAGAACGGGAATCGGGGCTTCGGGAGAGATGCGGGACACATCGCCATATACAAAAAGATCCAGGGCCAAGTCCCCGACGCACAGAACGGAGACGTCTTTAAACTTTTGAATATGAGAAAAAAGATGATCCAATTTTTAAGACCATGTTTCGAGTTTCAATTCTTTTTCCAAGGCATCACAAATCATCTGCCCAATCATGATATGCATCTCTTGGATACGTGCAGTAGTCTGAGAAGGAACAATAATCATGGGATCCGCAAGTCCATGAAGGTCACCACCTCCCTTGCCGGTCAAGGCTGCTGCCACCAGACCTTTTTTCTTCGCCATCTGAAGACCGAGGGTCACATTGGGACTTTTGCCTGAAGTTGTGATGGCGATGGCCACATCTCCCGATTTCCCAAGGGCTTCAATTTGCCGGGCAAAGAGCTGATCAAATCCCAAATCATTTCCAATGGCTGTTAGGGCTGACGTATCTGTAGTCAAAGCAAGGGCAGCAATGGGAATCCGATTTGCCCGATACCGCACCACCAACTCCGTTGCTAAATGCTGGGCATCCCCTGCACTTCCTCCATTGCCAAAAAATAAAATTTTGTTGCCATTTTGAATAGCCTTTACACAATGATTGAGGAGGTCCACGAAGGGATCATAAATAGCTTCTTCCGTTTTCTTCACCAACTCCAGATGCTCCTGAAATTCGCTTTTGTAAAATTCTTTCACATTAAACATGGTCTTAACTCCCACTTCTTGCATGATTTAAATCTCAACAGAGGGTTTAAACTTCAGAAGAATCTCTGTTACTTTATTTTCCTCTTCAGAAGGATAGGCTGCCTCAAAATTCACTACTTGCCCGGGCAAGGTTCTACTGCGTCCCACTTCTAGCATTCGTCGATCTAAAACACAACTTCCGTTCTTTTGATCCGCGGCTTCTTTTTTAAACAATCTCTCCAGAAGACCTAAGGGACGACATTTTCCTGTTCCGCGCATTGTAATTTGAAGAAGGGGCATTTTTAAAACCCGATTTGATGAATTCACCATCTCTCCTCGGATCATCAGGGTTTTCTCCCCATGTTCTCCTACTTGCACTCCCCATCTCGTGGACCGTAGATCAAACCCGTCCACCACATCCAGGGGAATCCCCAGCTTGTCATAAAACCCTCTGGTCCCTGGCACCATTTGAACGATGGTATTCCGCAAAAAGAAAACCGTGGTAAATAGGGTTGCAACAAGTAAAAGCCCCAAAACAAATTTACTTGGGTCTGCCGCCTGATTTTCTTCTGCTTCGTCCTCTAAGGCCACATCCAATTTGAAAGCTTCATCTTCTTGAAAGAGGGGTGATTTAGAGGTTCTGCTGTCTTCGTCTTTTTTAAGGGATCTTAAAGGTTTTTCCCCTACAATTCGGGCCGCCTCCTGGAGAACTTTTTGGGGAACATTTTGAAATTCGGGAGACTGAAACCAGATGTGACTACAGTCTGAGCATTTTACCTTTCTTCCAGAGGGCCCGAGGGCCTCAGTCTCTACCTCAAACTCACACTGACAATCGGGACACTTTAAAATAACACAAGAATGCTGTTTCATGCCCTATCTTATAAAGGGTTAGGCGCCAAATGGCAAGAACTTCTCCCGGCCAAAGGGGAACTTTGACATTCTTACGAAAACATTTTAACGTTAATCTAGGTTCTGTGAACTTACAACTATCAGGGAAGGTATAAAGTGAAAAATCTAGGGGGTTTTCTTCTGCTGCTAATCTTCTTCATTTGTGAGGGAGAGGCGGTCCTGCCCGTTCATCCCGGCTGCGTCAACCATTCTTCTACCCAGTGCCATACCTGGAAAGGCTATCAGTCTTATAAGAAAGCCGGCTGCCTTTACGAGGATAATAAAAACAGCAAATGCAAAAAGAACTTTTGCATCAGCAATTGCCTTCCCAAAAGAACCCCCAAAGGAAAAATAACTTGTCCCAAAGGAAAGGTTCTTCAACTCTGCAAAGATATTCGTCCTGGCATTCCGTTTAATGAAATTTTTAGCTATGAATTCTCCCTCTGTAAGATTTTCAGTCATAGAAAACCCCTTAGTAAAAAAGAATGGGCCCTTCTTGATAGTGGCAACAAGAAGGCACCAAAGAGGCTGGTAAAAAAACATAAGTGTTCTGAACCCATCTTTCGAGACTCAAGGGCATGCTCCCAGCTGGAGAAATGGTTTAAAGACCATGGCTTGAAATTGGAAAAGAAAGGGATCCTCCTCACATCCAATAAGTATAGGACTCCTGAAGTGGACTCTCCCCCTGAAACAAATATCCCAGAAATTGTGGAATCCACTCTTCCTCCTCCCCCTTCTTAAGCCAATCCATTCTCGCGCATTCTCTCCTGCACAAGGCTCAGATCAATGCCGTGGTTCACAAGACTTGCAAACCCTGTTTCCTTTAAACTCTGGTGAAATTTTTCGGCAAAATTTGGCGCTTTGCAGTCAACTGTTTGGACTTTAAAACTTGTTGTGATCATGATGTCCTCCTTGAAAATACCCAGGGTAATTATAGTCCCAAAAACTAAAAAAGATAGACATCCTAAAACAAAATAAGTCATGCTATTTTTAGCATAGGGGTAATGTTTTATGAAAAAAATATGGATTTTGGTGTGTTTATTTGTGGGAACTACCAATGCTGCGATTCACCATTCTTTCTACAAAGCCAAAGAAACCGCCAGTCAATGTACAACCTTTGAGGGACTCACCAAATATAATGATCAGGGATCTTTGTACGAAAGCAATGCTCTTAGTCGCTGCAAGATCCTCTTCTGTGAAAATAATTGTATGAGTTGTCCTGAAAATAAAGCAAATATCCTCTCCTATTCTTGCCAGAAGTTTTGTTCGGGAATTCCTTTTGGTAAGAGAACAAAGGCTCGATTAAGAGCTTGTGGAATTGATCCAGACAGACCTTCGGCCAATGTCCTTCCAGAGGACGAAATTACATGGAAACAAATAGAGAAAGAATGGAGAACTCTTTCACAGGTTGTCTTTAAAGCCGAAAAAAAGGACCCTATAATAAAGCACTTCCTAGGAAGCGGAGATCTTACCAAAGAGCAAGTTATTCATTGGAGAAGTAGCCTCAAAATCCTTAACAAATCCCTTTCTGTCATGGACAAAATATACCGACGGCTTGGTGCCACTCCAAAGAATGGCAAGGATGCCATTATTGCCCGGCAATCCTTCCTGATAGCCCTGGAAGAAGCCACTTCTGCCCAAGAAAAAATTGGTATACTTAGAAAACAAATCGACGAAGCTAGTGTTTCTTTTAATAGAAACGGTGGCTCTGAAAGACGGAATGGTTTGACCCTCACAGAGATCGCCGACTTATATAGAAGGTATCCCCTTAGTTAAGCAGATCTCTTGCTCGGGCAAGCTCTGGAATATTCCTAAAGTGAGAGCCTATTAAAAAGTTATAGCTGTATTAGGAAGGCTTTGTATCAAAAGAGCGTGACCATCTCCTCTATCATAAATTTCATTATATCCACCAACATCCAGAGTTTTCAGCCAAGTCATCTTGGCAATGCGTTTCACGCCAACATAGCCAATGTCATTCTCATGAATATCCAGGGTTGTTAGATGAGGCATCTGACTGATATAGGACGCCCCCCTATCTCTAATGTCATTCTCCCTAATATACAGGGTCCTCAGATTACCCATTTTGCTGATGAATTCCGCGCCATTAGCCCCAAGGTAATTAGACTGAATATTCAGAGTTATCAGCTGACGCATCTGACTGATGGATTCCGCGGCCACAGGCTCAAGCCTATTCCAACCAATATCTAAGGTTGTCAGCTTAGGCATCGTCTGGCTGATGATTTTTGCCTGTTCATCTTCAAAACCGCAACACTGAATCTTTAAAGTCACAAGATTCGGGGCTAAGTGGGAAATTTCTCTTAAAATTCTTTCTAATAGAGGTGAGGAAAGATTTCTGTTCTGGCTGAGATCCAGGTCAGTCAGATTTAAAAGTCTAAATCCGCTAGAGTTTAAATATGTTAAGGCCTCAAGCAAAAGAGGGGGTCTTATCTCCATAATTCTTAGGGCGGAAACATCCTTCATCACATAAAGAGGGGCTGCCAGATGATTCTTCCTCTGGATCAGAGGAACATCCAAACCTATCAGGGCCTCCTCATTCAAGGCCCCCATATTCCATATGATGGGATGAGGTGTGGGACGGGCTGCTTGAACGTCGTCAGCGGCCGCTGCAGCAAATAGATTGCTACAAAAAACAATTCCAAGAAGAAGCGCTAATTTTTTCAATTTATATATCCTTTATTATTAAAATTTTTATCAAGCTTTTATATATACAAACTTTTTATGTTAAAAGCAAATCTCTCTTTAAGAATATTTTTCATATCAAAAGGTCTCTTGTTCTTTATTTAAGAAGAAAATTTTTGTGGAATTTTATATTTTTGAATACATAAATTTTATTTCTTTTTTGAAATACAATCAAAAAATATATCATTTTCCCATTGACTCCCATCTCATCCCATGATATCCCATAGATAAGGGTATAAGTGTGAGCCAGAGAACTGCCATGTCATTATTTTTATCGACATTTGTAAACAAAATTGACCGAAAAGGAAGGATTTCCATTCCTTCTTCCTTTCGGACTGCTTTGGAAACAACCCCTGCCTTCCAAGGAGTCATCCTTTTCCGATCCTATACCTTACCGGCCATTGAGGGCTGCGCCATCAACCGCATGCAGCTCATCAGTGACAGTATTGATCGGCTCGAGCTATTTTCTGAGGGTCAAGAAGATTTATCCTCCACAATCTTCGCCGACTCCCATCAGCTTGCCTGGGACTCAGAAGGGCGAATCATGCTCCCCAAGACCATACAAGAGTACGCCGAAATTAGGGAGAGTGCGACTTTTGTGGGCCGGGGAGCCACTTTTCAAATTTGGAACCCTGAGAAATTCGAAGCTTATCAGCAACAGGCCCGTGCTAGAATTAAGGAACGCGGCGCCACCCTGACTCTAAATCGTATCCCCGCTCTTGTGGAGGTATCATGACCTCCTCCTCTGCCCCCCCATCCCAACACATCCCCGTAATGCTGGCTGAGGTTTTAGAAAGCCTTTCTCCTCAATCGGGAAAAACCTATGTGGATGGGACTTTTGGCGCCGGCGGCTATAGTCGGGCCATCCTGAGCACAGCCAATTGCACAGTTTATGGCATTGACCGGGACCCGGATGCCGTAAAGATCGGCAAAGAGCTTGCTAAAGAAAATCCTCATTTTCATATCCTTGAGGGCAACTTCAGTCAGATGGATGCTTTACTCGAAGGTCAGAATGTCCGCCACGTGGATGGCGTTGTTTTAGACCTGGGTGTGTCCTCCATGCAGCTGGATCAAGCGGACCGCGGGTTCTCTTTTCAGAAAGAAGGTCCTCTGGATATGCGCATGGAACAGCAAGGAGAAACGGCGGCTCACCTTCTCAACACGCTCCCTGAAAAAGAAATTGCCCACATCATCTGGTATTATGGGGATGAACCAAAATCCCGTTCCATTGCGCGCGCCATTGTGAACCACCGAACAAAGGCCCCTTTCATAAACACCCTAGATCTCACCAAAATCATCCATGCCATTTGCAAGCGACATCCGGGCCAAAAGATTGATCCCGCCACAAAAACATTCCAAGCCATCCGTATCTATGTGAACAAAGAAATGGAAGCCTTAGAGCAAGGGTTGGTAGCCGCCGAAAAGATCTTGAAAGAGGATGGACGCCTTGTGGTTGTGGCCTTCCACTCTCTGGAAGATCGGCGCGCCAAAACATTCTTACAGCTCAGAAGCGGTAAGAAACCCGGAACCTCTCGACATCAGCTCACGCCCGTGACGGAAGAAAAATCTCCTACTTTTAGATTCATAGAGAAAAAAGCCATTGCCCCGCGGGATGCTGAGGTGCGCCTCAATCCCCGAGCCCGCTCCGCTAAATTGCGCTGGGCCGTTCGCACGGCCGCTTCTTCCTGGGATTCTTTTGAGGGAGATCCTTCATGCAAATAAATTATCCCCTCCTCCGCCGCTCTTCTCTGTTTGCTTTAATAGCCAGTTTTTTCCTCGGGATCGGCCTCTACCATCTCAAGCACAAGGTGGCAACGGTGGAGAGAGATCTTCGTCATACACGCACTCGAATTATGGAAATCAACGAGTCTCTCCACATCCTTCGGGCTGAATGGGGATTTTTAAACAATCCCCATCGTCTTCAAAAGCTGAATGAGCAGTATCTTCATTTGAAGCCCGTAAACGCCAAGCAAATTAGCTCCCTTGAAGGAATGAATGATGAACGCATGAAGGGGAGCAAAAAATAATGTACCAGGCCGCCACCCTCTCCAACCCCAACAGTCGTCTTCAGGCCTTTTTGCATAACCGCCAAGAGTCCTCCTCAAGCCCCATGCCTCGATTCACCCTGGTGGTGGTTTTGTTCATGCTGGCTTTTACCGCCATTGGATTCCGGCTGTTCTGGGTCATGGTGCTGTCTCATAACCCTAACAACGCCCAGAATAAAAGCATATACTCCATGCTGGAGCGCGCCGATATTCTGGATCGAAATGGGGATGTGCTTGCCACAAACCTCATAACCTTTTCCCTTTACGCCCGCCCCAATCAATTGATTGATAGTGAGAAAGCCGCTGAAAAACTCTCCAAACTATTTCCAGACTTGAACAAACAAGTTCTGCAGAAAAAACTTTCCTCCAGGAAGCCGTTCGTTTGGCTCAAACGAAACCTGACCCCCCGACAACAAGAGCGCATTAACGCTTTAGGACTCGTGGGGGTCCACTTTCAAAAGGAACAAAAACGCATTTATCCCCATGAAAAACTTATGGCTCATGTTGTAGGATACACGGATGTGGATGGCAAAGGTCTTTCTGGTATCGAACGTAAATTTCAAGGGACTCTTCAAGAAAAAAAAGAGCCTCTTCGCCTTTCCTTAGACCTCAGAGTGCAGCACATTGTA
This sequence comes from uncultured Alphaproteobacteria bacterium, assembly GCA_903912365.1. GTDB lineage: Bacteria > Pseudomonadota > Alphaproteobacteria > UBA7879 > UBA5542 > CAIWGV01. The sequence goes on along the minus strand of CAIWGV010000010.1, from coordinate 19,414 downwards.
CGGGATGCCTTGGTCCGAGGAATGCAGGAATTCCGGGCCAAAAAAGCTAGCGGTATGGTCATGGATGTGAACACAGGAGAGATGATTGCCATGGTCTCCCTCCCTGACTTTGATCCCCATAAACCTTCCAGTGGGGAGGCGATCTTTAACACAAATACTTTGGGTGTTTATGAGATGGGATCCATCTTTAAAATATTTACTTTTGCCATGGCGCTGGACTCAAAAAAAGTTACCCTAGACCAAGGGTTTGATGCTTCTCAACCCCTTACTTTTGGAAAATTTAAAATTAAAGATTATCGACCCAAAAACCGGTGGCTTTCTGTCCCGGAGGTTTTCATGTATTCTTCCAACATCGGTACTGTAAAAATGGCCATGAAGGTCGGCACTGAGGGACAAAAGAATTTTTTCGAAAAGATAGGATTTTTACAGCCTCTTAAAACAGAAATTGGGGAAAACGGTGTGCCCATGGCACCCCGGGAATGGCACGACATTAACACGGCCACCATCTCCTATGGATACGGCATGGCGGTGAGCCCTCTTCAAGTCATCAATGGTGTGGCTGCCATGGTGAATGGAGGCATTCTTCGCTCTCCTACCCTCCTCCTTGATAACAACAACGACAGGGAAGGGAAACGGGTTATTTCTGCCGCCACCTCTGAAAAACTTCGGCGCTTGCTCCACTTGACAGTCCTGCACGGATCTGGAACCAAAGGCAATGCCCCTGGGTACTTGGTGGGAGGGAAAACTGGATCTGCCAATAAAAAAGACGACCATAGCAACAATTATGTAGCAAAAGACAAACATCGTGCCATCTTCGTGGCCGCCTTTCCCATGCATGACCCTAAATATATTACCTTTGTCATGCTCGATGAGCCCCATGGAACTTCTCAAACTCAAGGGTTCTCTACGGGAGGATGGACCTCTGGTCCCATCACAAAAGAAATCATAGAAAAAGCTGCCCCTCTTTTGGGTGTTTTACCGGTGGATGAATCCTCTCCTAAAATCCAAGCAGCCATGCGGTTAAACATATCTCCCGAAGGTTCAGCCCATGCGCTTCGGTAAGCTCTTAGAGACCATCGACCCAGCCCTCTGGAAACTTTCCAAGATTCCAGAAATATCCATCGGGGGACTCACCCTAAACTCAAAAGATGTTCAAAAAAATTATGTATTCATTGCCATCAAAGGCACTGCCCAAAATGGAGAGGACTTTATCCCCGATGCCGTCAAAGCGGGGGCCATAGCCATCGTCTGCTCCAAAGAAGGAGTCGCCCAATATACCCCTCTCTATCCCCAAGTGTGTTTCTTAGAAACTTCCAACATTCGACGGTTGACGTCTCTTCTCGCCGCTCGGTTTTATTCGAAGCATCCCCAGGTAATTGTCGGTATCACGGGCACCAACGGTAAAACATCTACCGCAGAATTTACCCGCCAGCTATGGGAAAAATTGGGATACAAAAGTGCCAGTCTCGGCACCCTGGGGATCCAGAGCACCCACTTCAAAGCCCCCAAATATCTCACGACCCCCGATTCCATTTATCTCCACAAGATGTTGGGCGAAATGGCAGGCCATGGCATCACGCACCTGGCAATGGAGGCCTCCAGTCATGGGCTTGATCAACACCGTGTAGATGGCGTGCCTTTTGTGGCTGCTGCTTTCACGAATCTGAGCCGTGACCATTTAGAATACCACCATACCATGGAGAATTATCTCAAAGCCAAAGCATGGCTTTTTGAAGAATTGCTTCCTCTCTCTAAACCCGCCATTCTCAACGCAGACATTCCTGAATTCGATTATTTAAAAAAATGTGGTCGCCCTATTATCACCTATGGAAAAAAGGCTGATGATATAAAACTCGTTCATCTGATCCCAAAAAAAACCGGGCAAGAGCTTCATCTGGAAATATTTGGTACGCCTTATAAAGTCTTCTTACCTCTCTTGGGAGAGTTCCAAGCCTATAATGCTTTGTGTGCGCTAGGATTGGTTTTAGCCACAGAACCTTCTATCCAAGAAAAAGCTCTATCCGCCCTTGAATCCCTATCCGGCGTTCCAGGACGCATTGAACTGGCCGGCACCCTCCCCAATGGGGCTGTTGCTTATGTAGATTACGCTCATGCCTCGGGCGGCATCGAGACCCTGCTCAAATCTCTACGCCCTCACACCAAAGGAGATATCTGGATCGTCATGGGGGGAGGGGGAGGACGTGACCCCAGCACCCGCGGGCCCATGGGGAAAGCAGCCCAGGATTTTGCGGACCATGTTATTATCACCGATGACAACCCTCGATTTGAAGATCCTGGCCACATTCGAGAGCAAATTAAAGCCGAATGCCCGAAAGCTCAAGAAATTGGAGACCGTCGAGAAGCCATCTCTATGGCTCTTCACAAACTTCACTCGGAAGACATTCTTGTGATCACGGGAAAGGGCCCCGAAGACGGTCAAATTATTCAAGGAATCACCTACCCATTTTTAGATAAACAGGTTATACAGTCTCTCATAGAGGAAATGACGAAATGAAAATTTTATGGACAAGCGAAGAGGTTCAAGCGGCCACCAAAGGCAAGCTTTTAGCTTCCAAAAAATGGGAGTCCACAGGCCCGTGTATGGACACCCGTACTCTAGAGCCCGGAGAATTTTATATTGCTATCCGAGGAGAGTCTCTAGATGGTCATTTGTTCGTTGCGGAGGCTCTTAAGAAGGGAGCTGTGGCAGCCATTGTGGATCATATTCCTGACAATCCCCCAGAGAATGCACCCCTCGTAGTGGTCTCTAATACGGATGAAGCTCTCCTCAACCTGGGATCTTACGCCCGCCAACGTCTTACGGGACAAGTCATTGGCATTACAGGAAGTGCGGGAAAAACTTCCACCAAGGATATGCTGGCCCTTTGTCTTTCAGATCAAGGATCAACCCACGCCAGCGGAAAAAGTTTTAACAATAAGTGGGGCGTCCCTTTTACTTTGGCCCAATGTGATCCACACTCTAAATATGTGATTCTTGAAATGGGCATGAGTCATGGGGGAGAACTCTCTCGTCTTACTCAAGTGGCGCACCCTCATGTGGCCATCATCACCACCATTGCACCGGCTCATATTGAAAACTTTGATTCAATTGAAGGCATTGCCCGTGCCAAAGCAGAAATATTTGAAGGTGTTGATAAAAAAGGTGTCGCTATTATTAATGGAGATATCCCTCAAACAGATCTCCTGGTCCATTTGGCCGAAAAGCAAAAAATTCAAACCATTCTTCTTTTCGGCGAAAGCCCTCAGTGCAAAGCACGCATTCTCACCTATAAACCCACAGAAACAGTGGTGGAAATAACCGCCAATATTCTAGGAGAAAAAGTGTCTTATGCTCTTCAGACTTATGGCAAGCACTTTGCCCTCAACAGTCTGGCGGTTCTGGCCACCGTTAAAATTCTAGGGGCCAGCTTGCAAGAAGCGGCTCAGTCCTTGGGTCAGTTTGAGGCCTCCGACCGTCGAGGAAAAAGTTATCACCTTAAAAATAATATTACCCTCGTGGATGAAAGCTATAATGCTAACCCTCTCTCCATGAGGGCGGCTCTTCAATCTTTTATAGAAAGACCCACCCCTGGGCGCAAAATCGTGGTGTTGGGGGACATGCGGGAGTTGGGTCCAAATTCTCCTGAATTTCATCAGCAACTGGAGACTCCTGTCCTAGAAGGCAACTTCCATAAAGTCTATACTTTTGGCACAGAGATGAAGGCCCTGCATTCCAAAATAAACTCCCTTCATTACGACACAATGGATGATTTAGTCCAAAATATTTTGAAAGATCTTCATCCAAATGATGCTATAATGATAAAGGCATCTAATAGCATTAACTTGAACAAATTAGTTCAAAGTATTTTAGAAAAATTTGATAATTAAGAAGGCATATCATGTTTTACAATATTTTATATCCATTGTCCGACACCCATCCATTTCTTAATGTATTCAAATATATTACTTTTAGGGCCGCATGTGCTACGCTAACCTCTCTCCTCATCTCCTTTTTAATTGGCCCCACGGTTATTCAGTGGCTCAAGAAAACCCAAGGCAAGGGTCAACCCATTCGAAAGACAGGACCGGAACATCATTTGCTCACCAAAAAGGGAACGCCCACCATGGGAGGTCTTCTTATCCTCTTCAGTCTTACCATCAGCACCCTGCTCTGGGCTGACCTAAAGAATCCCTATGTTTGGGTCGTTCTTCTTGTCACCTTAGCTTTGGGACTTGTGGGCGCCATAGATGATTATATTAAAATCAAAAAATATGACGCAAAGGGCATGATGAGCAAAACTAAATTCCTAGCTCAATTGGTCATCGGAGGGACGGCTGCTTATTTTTTAACAAAGTTCCTGCCAGAAACCCTCAGTTCTCACATTGCTCTCCCTTTCTTCAAAAATTTCTTGCTCAACATTGGCGTGTGGTTTACCCCTTTCATCATCTTCGTCATTGTAGGGTCCTCCAATGCCGTTAATTTGACCGATGGCCTGGATGGGCTTGCCATTGGACCCGTCATCATTGCCGCTCTCTGTTTTGGGCTCATTTCTTACCTCGTAGGGAACACAGTTTTTGCCCATTATTTACAACTGCATTTCGTTCCGGGAAGCGGGGAACTTTCTGTCTTGTGCGGGGCTTTGGTAGGGGCAGGCCTAGGCTTCCTCTGGTTCAATGCGCCGCCGGCCCTTGTGTTTATGGGCGATGCTGGATCCTTGGCCCTAGGAGGCATGTTGGGTACCGTCAGCATCATTACCAAGCATGAGCTGGTATTGGCCATCATGGGTGGCCTCTTCGTCATGGAAACCGTCTCTGTTATTTTACAGGTGGGATACTTTAAACTTACCAAGGGGAAGCGCATTTTCCTCATGGCCCCCCTCCACCACCATTTTGAGAAAAAGGGGTGGGCTGAATCCACGGTCGTTATCCGATTCTGGATCATCTCCGTTATTCTTGCCCTTATTGCTCTCTGTACTCTGAAATTAAGATGATCCCTGTTCCGCATATTTATGGCGAATCTTTTTATGTATTCGGACTCGGAAAATCAGGCCTATCCGCCGCCGTTGCCTTAAAGCGCTCAGGCGCTAAAATTACGGCATGGGATGATAAGGCTGAAAATCGAGCTAAGGGCACGGAACTTGGCATTGAGATGGAGTCCCCGGAGGCGGTTAACTGGAAAGAAAAATCTGCCCTTGTTTTGAGCCCTGGCATTCCTCACACCTTCCCCATTCCCCACCCTGTAGCGCAGATGGCAAAGGATCATAAGGTTCCTATCTTCTGTGACGTAGAGTTCTTGTTTCAAGCCCAAAAAATGTCCCCCATAATCGGCATCACAGGCACCAATGGAAAATCCACCACCACGGCCCTCATTGCTCATATCTTGAAAACCGCCCACCAGAAAGCGCAAGAGGGCGGCAACCTGGGTATTCCAGCTCTTGACCTCGCCCCTCTAGACGGAGTAGGCACTTATGTAATAGAACTTTCTTCTTATCAGTTGGAGCTCACCAAAACCCCTGCCCTTGATGTAGCGATCTTTTTAAACATCAGCAAAAATCATTTGGAAAGGCACGGAGGCTTGGAAGGCTATGTGGCCGCCAAAGAGAAAATCTTCCATCTTGTGAAACCAAAGGGATTTAAAATCATTGGCGTTGATAGCCCTTTGATGCAGAAAGTTTACACAGAAAACAAATCTGCCCACACCATTCCCATCTCAGGATTTCAAGAGGTGAAAAATGGCGTCTATTGTTACAAAGGGGTTCTTATGGACGGGTCCCGGGAAATCATGGATGTAACCTCCCTTCCCACTCTGCGGGGCACCCACAATTATCAAAATATTGCCGCCGCCTATGCCGCCGTAACACGCCTCACAGACCTTGACCCAACTGTCATTTGCCAGGGCATTCGAACCTATCCTGGCCTTGCCCATCGACAGGAGCTTGTGGGGCACGTGAAAAATATCCTTTTCGTCAATGACAGTAAAGCCACCACCTTGGAGGCTGCCCTCAAATCCATCGACCAATATGAAAATATTTTTTGGATCGTGGGGGGGCAAGCCAAAGAGGGATGGGAAGATGTAAGCGCCCTCCTCCCCTCCCTCTCTCGCATTCAAAAAGTATTTTTGATTGGAGAAGCTGCCAAAGGCTATGAAAAGGTCCTTTCTCCTCATTTGCCCTGCATTCAAAGCGGCACCCTTGAAAAGGCCGTAGAATTGGCCACGAAAGAAGCGGAAAAATTCCCTGGCAATTCTGTGGTGCTTCTGGCTCCCGCCTGTGCCTCTTGGGATCAATTCACAAGCTTTGAACATCGAGGAAACACCTTCAAATCTCTCGTTCAAAAACTTCTGACTTCCGGGGTGGCCTGATGTTTTCTGGATCCTTCTCTCGCACAGATCGAAGTGTTCTCGGGCAATGGTGGTGGACCGTAGATCGTTGGCTCTTTTGCGCGTTGCTCCTTCTCCTGTGCGTTGGTATCTTTTTAAGTTTTGCCGCAAGCCCTGTGGTGGCTCAACGCTTAGATTTGGACTCTTTCTTCTTCGTCCGCCGTCACCTAGCCCTTGCTATTCCCGTGGTGGCCCTGATGGTGTTTACCTCCCTTATTCAACCTCGATTCATCCGCTTCCTCTGCTGGCTTCTCTTCGCCATTTGCGTCGTCTTTCTCATGCTCACCCCTTTCATCGGTATTGAAATCAAAGGGGCCAAACGATGGGTCAACATCTTCGGATTTTCCCTGCAGGCTTCAGAGTTTATCAAACCCACCTTTGCAGTCATCACCGCCTGGCTCCTGTCTCAGAAAAATGCTGCCGGCACTTTGTCGGGAAAAATGTTGTCCGTGATTCTCTATTTCGCCGTGGTCTTCTTAATTTTATTGCAGCCGGATTTCGGGATGGTATTCGTCATTTCCTCCGTCTGGTTTTTGCAGTTTTTTGTGGCCGGCATTCCTCTCTTTTGGGTCTATCTTATTGGCGGCAGTGGTGTTGTAGGTATCATTGGTGCTTACTTTGTATTTCCGCATATTGCCAGTCGCATCGATCGATTTTTAAACCCTGAGACGGGAGATCAATACCAAATTACCAAATCCTTAGAGGCCTTTAAGAATGGGGGGTGGCTCGGCCGGGGTCCTGGAGAAGGTATCGTCAAACGGGGGCTCCCCGATGCCCATGCAGATTTCGTATTTTCTGTGGCAGGCGAGGAATTTGGTCTCATCTTATGCCTCTTCATTTTAGGGCTTTTTATTTTCATCGCGGGCCGAGGACTTTACTTGGCAAGAAAAGAGCACAATTTTTTCCTCACTCTCGCCATCAGTGGGTTGATTTTTCAATTCACCCTGCAAGCCCTCATTAACATTGCTTCCAGCCTCCATTTAATCCCCACAAAAGGCATGACATTGCCTTTCCTCAGTTATGGAGGGTCCTCTTTATTAGCCATCGGATTTGGCATGGGTATGATCCTTAGCTTTACCCGCCGCCGTTTGGATGACAAGGGTATTTAGCCATGGAAAAGCCTTTCATTGTCTTGACAGCGGGTGGTACGGGAGGCCACATTTTCCCAGCCCAAGCAGTGGCAAAAATCTTAATTCAAAAAGGCTACCCCCTCACCTTGGTTACAGATCCAAGGGGGGCAACTTTTGAAAGCAATTTTTCCACGAAAATTTTAAATCTCCCTCCCTATACACAAAAGGTAAGTTTCTTTAAAAAAATTAATTTGGCTCTTCATCTTGTGCTCAAAACACTAGAAGTCACCTTTTGGATATGGAAAAAAAAACCAAGCCTCGTGGTGGGCTTTGGGGGATACCCTGCCTTTCCCACAATCCTCGGTGCCGTCTTGACCCGCACCCCTATCTTTCTATACGAGCAGAATGCCTATCTGGGCCGAGTAAATCGATGGTTTGCTCCTTTTGCTAAGGTCATTGCCACAGGGTTTCCCAAAACCCATGGAGTTTCCTCCAAAAACAAAATTATCGTGACGGGAAATCCCGTGCGCCCTGCCATCAAAAATCTTGCCGGGTTTCCTTATAAAGCCCCAGGAAAGTCTGGGCCCATCAATCTTTTCATTGTGGGAGGAAGTCAAGGCGCTAAAATTTTCAGTACGATCCTTCCAGAAGCATTAGGCCTTTTGCCGCCCACTCTCAAAAAAAGACTTCGCGTTGTTCAGCAGTGTCGACCAGAGTTTCTTGAAAGCACAAAAAACACCTACAAACATCTCTCGATACCCGCAGAAGTTCATTCTTTTTTTGACAACATTGGAGATCATTTCAAAAAGGCTCACTTGGTGATTTCAAGGTCAGGAGCCTCCACACTCACAGAACTCATGGTAATTGGTCGACCTGCTCTTTTTGTGCCTTTCCTTCACGCCATGGACGATCACCAAACCTTTAATGCTAAGGTTGCTGTGGACGCGGGAGGAGGTTGGATGATTTTTGAAAAGGAGTTGTCAGGGCCTGCCTTTGCAAAAGAGATAGAAAAATTAATTTCTTCGCCTAAATCTCTTGAAAAATCAGCAAAAAAAATCCATGATCTGGCGAACGTCCATGCGGATCAACGACTCGCAGATGCCATTATTGCCCACTTAAAAATAGGATAATATTATGAATGTCTCTCCTCTTTCCATCGGCACCATTCACCTCATTGGTATTGGAGGCATTGGCATGAGTGGTATTGCAGAAATCCTTCACAGCCTTGGTCATAAGGTGCAAGGAAGCGATTTAAAAGAAAATCCCAATACACTTAGACTTAAAGAGTTGGGAATTCCTGTATTTATCGGCCATGATGCAAACAATCTTAAGGGGGCCGCTATTATCGTGCCGTCTTCTGATATTAAACCCTCAAACATAGAGCTCATTTCTGCTAAGGAACAAAACATTCCCATTATACCCCGATCTGAAATGCTTGCTGAACTTATGCGGTTTAAAGCAACAGTTTCCATTGCGGGCACCCATGGAAAAACAACAACCACTTCTTTAGTGGGGGCTTTACTGGAGGCCGGCGATCTAGATCCAACCATTATTAATGGCGGCATCATTAATTCCTTAAAAACAAATGCAAAAATTGGGGAAGGAAATTGGATGGTGGTGGAAGCCGACGAATCTGACGGCACCTTCATCAAACTCCCTTCTACCATTGCTGTCATCACGAATATTGACCCTGAACATATGGAACATTTTGGGAGCTTCGAAAACCTTACGCGCAGCTTCCTTAGATTCGCCCAACAAATTCCTTTTTACGGGTTTTCGGTTCTTTGTGCGGATCATCCTGTTGTGAGAAGCTTAATCCCCCATATCACCAACCGACGCTATATAACTTACGGTGTTGAAAATGAAGCCGACTGCATGGCCTCCAAAGTGGTGGCTCTTCCCACGGGCATGCAATTTACCGTGACCTATAAAACAAAAACCCTAAAAGATCTTCATCTTTCTCTCCATGGGCACCATAACGTCCTCAATTGCCTAGCTGCCATCATTGTTGCTCTAGAATTGGGAATTTCAGAAAAAACCATTCGTCAAGCTCTCGGAGAATTCCAGGGCGTTAAAAGACGCTTCACTCAAACGGGTGTTGTCCAGGGCATTACCATCATCGATGACTATGGCCACCACCCCACGGAAATCTCGGCCGTCCTAAAGGCTGCCCGGGCTGTAACCAAAAAGCATGTGATTGCCGTGATCCAACCGCACCGCTTCAGCCGAGTCAAAAATCTCTTTCCTGAATTCAGTCGGTGTTTCCGAGATGCGGATCAGATCATTATTGCCCCCATTTATGGGGCAGGAGAAGCCCCTCTGGAAGGTGTTGACCACAAAGCCCTGGAGCACGCCATTAAAGAGCATTTCAAGGGCCCTATTTACACCATTGAAACTCCAGAGGAACTTCCGCCCCTCATTCATAAAATTGCCTCTCCCGGCGATTATGTAATTTGTTTAGGAGCGGGAACCATTAGTGAATGGGCCAACCAACTCCCCGGCCACCTTGAAGCCCTTCATGAGAAGAACTAAATGTCTTCTTCTCTCCTAGACAGGCTCCCTTCCGTACGGGGGCGCTACCTTGCCAATGCCCCCTTAAAACACCAGGTATGGTTTCGCGTGGGAGGAGAAGCAGAGGTTTTATTTAAACCGGAAGACCTAAAAGATTTAGAATTTTTCTTAAAAAATATTCCCATAGACGTTCCATGGGTTATAATCGGAGTAGGGTCAAATTTATTGATCCGAGATGGAGGGATTCCTGGCGTGGTTATCAAGCTGGGGAAGAACTTTACAAACCTTACCGTAGAGGGAACTCAAATCACGGTAGGCGGCGGGGCACTGGACCGCACGGTTGCCTTGGAGGCAGCTCACCGCGGTATTGGTGGGCTTGAATTTTTTGTAGGAATTCCTGGCACCATTGGAGGGGCCATTAAGATGAATGCAGGCGCCTATGGAACGGAAGTGAAGGACTGTCTTGTGTCTTGTAAAACTTTGGACGAAAAAGGGAATGTGAGAACCTATCTCCCCTCTGAGTTGGGGTTTGCCCATCGCCATAGCACTATTGGGGACCGGGAAATCCTTATTGAGGCTACTTTCGTGGGGCATCAGGAAGATCCCAAAATTATTCAGGAACGCATTGAAATTCTTCTGGACCAAAGAGAAAAAACTCAACCCATTCGGGCACGAACTGGGGGCAGTACTTTTAAAAATCCTCCCGACCAAAGTGCCTGGAAACTCATCGATGCCGCCGGCTGCCGGGGGCTTCGAAAAGGCGGCGCTCAGGTCTCGGAAAAACACTGTAACTTCCTTATCAACACGGGGGAAGCCACCGCCAAAGATCTTGAAACTTTGGGTGAAGAAGTCCGCAAAAGAGTCTTGGATAGTTCCAGCATTGCTCTGGAATGGGAAATCAAACGCATAGGGGTTAGATAAATGAAAAAGAAATGTCCTCATATCCCTCAGGAGACCCACGTTGCTCTTCTCATGGGAGGATGGAATTCTGAACGGGAAGTTTCTCTTTCCACCGGCAAAGGTTTCTTAGAGTCTCTCACTCGGCAAGGATATCAGGTAAAGGCCCTTGATCTTAAAAGGGATGTGGCAGAACTGGTCCAATTCCTTACCCCCAGACCAGACATTGTCCTCCTTGCTCTCCACGGGGTTTACGTGGAGGATGGCCGCCTTCAAGGAATCTTGGATATCATGGATATTCCCTATGCGCCCAGTTCCGGAGCTCTTGCCTCAGCGTTGGCCACCAACAAGCCTATTGCTAAACAGCTTTTTGTCAATGCGGGCATTCCCTGCGCCAAGGGAGGCGTATTTAAGTGGAAAGATATTCAAGCCACGCATCCTATGCATACCCCCTATGTCATAAAACCCATAGATGAAGGGTCCAGTGTTGGTGTATACATTATTGAAAAGGGTCAGTCCCCCATTCAAAATAAGATTGAATGGCCTTTTGGCGAGGAGGTTCTCGTGGAGGAGTATATTCCCGGACTTGAACTTTCTTGTGCTGTTTTAAAAGATAAGCCTCTGGCTGTTATTGAGTTGCGCGCTAAATCAGGTTTTTATGATTACAAAAATAAATATACAGATAACATGACAACGCACCTAATTCCCGCCCCCATTCCAAAGGATGTGTACGACCAAATCATGGACTACAGTCTACGGGCCCATCAAGCCTTGGGATGCAAGTCCATTTCCAGATCTGACTTTCGATACAATCCTGAAAACGGGGATATTTGTATTTTAGAACTCAATACTCTGCCCGGATGCACACCTCTCTCCATCGTCCCTGACATCTGCCGATATAAAGGTATCTCTTTTGATGAGCTCATATTCACTTTAATAGAGGATGGATTATGTCGAGATTAAACTCTGTAAAATCTGCGGTCGCCCCTGTCCCCAACTCTCCTTTCCTCAAGCTCACCTTAGCCGGGATTGGCACAACCTTGCTTTTCATTGTTTTCTTTTGGTACAACGGTACCTTTGAAAGAACTGGAAATAGCCTCACCCTTTTCTTTTCTCAAAAAACCTCCTCTTATGGGTTAATCCTGAAAAACACCCTCATCAAGGGCCGGTCCAAAACAACCATGAAGGAGATCTTCGATGCTCTTCAGGTATCGCCCAGTGATCCGCTGGTTACCTTAGACTTAGAGACGGCCTACACAAACCTCAAACAACTCCCCTGGGTTAAGGAAGTTGTTATTGAACGCCGCTGGCCCGACACTCTGTACATTACCCTCACGGAGCGTAAACCCATGGCTTTATGGCAACACAACCAAAAGATTCACCTCATCGACCAAGGGGGCTCTGAGATTCCCTCCCAGCCCATTGAAACCCATATGAACCTCCCCCTCGTCATCGGAGAAGGAGCCCCTCAATTTACCCAAGATCTTCTAGAAGCTCTAGACCAAACCCCTGCCCTTAAAAAGCTGGTGACAGCCGCCATCCGGGTGGGCAATCGTCGGTGGAACCTAAAGCTTCAAAATAATCTCACCATTCTTCTTCCTGAAGATAATTTGGCTCAAAGCCTTGCTTCTCTCGACAGACTTGAAAAAGAAATGCATGTTTTTGAAAAGGCAAAAACCACTATTGATCTGCGAATCCCTAAAAAGATGGTCCTTGTCTAAAAATGCGCAAATCTCTCATGAACCATAAAAATATTTTGGCTGCCATCGACATTGGCACCACGAAAGTGGCTTGCCTCATCGCAGAAGGAGATCCCCATAGCAGCACTCTCCATGTTCTTGGGGCCGGTCAATACGCTTCCAAAGGCGTCAACAAGGGTATCATTGCCGATATGGAGGCTACAGAAACGGCTGTCCTCAATGCGGTACACGCCGCAGAAAAGGCCGCCGGCATCACCATCCAAGATGTCGTCGTCAATGTTTCTGGTACTCACTTGGTTTCTGAGATCATCCAGCTCTCCACGCCCATCGGAGGTCGCATCATCACAGATGCTGACGTGAATACTTTACTCTCTCAAGCCACCACCCTTGAGGACTCTCGAGATTTTGAAGTCATCCATGCGCTCCCCATCAACTACAAAGTAGACGACCATAAAGATATCCAAGATCCTTGCGGTATGATCGGATCTCGTCTTTCAGGAACCCTTCATGTGATCACGGGATCCCAAAGCCCTGTAAATAATTTAGTCAGCTGCATTTCTCGATGCCATCTTACCCTCCGCACCCTCATCTCTTCTCCTCTCGCCTCAGGATTTTCCAATCTGGCAGAAGATGAACGGGATTTAGGCGTCACCATCATTGATATTGGGGGTGGCACAGCGGATATTGCTATCTTCATCGAAGGCATGCCCCTTTTTACGGACTCTATTCCTTTGGGGGGACGTCATATCACCAACGATTTGGCCCATGGTCTCTCCACATCCCGCACTCAAGCGGAGCGCATCAAGACCCTTTACGGTAGCGCTGTAGAAACGGGAGAAGATGATAAGGTCACCATCAGCGTCCCTCAGTTGGGGGATACGACCCAGGGCCAAGCTCTCTCTATTAAACGACGGGTTGTTACAGCCATCATTAAACCCCGCATGGAAGAGATTTTAGAAGTAATAAAATCTAGACTTGAGAAGAATGATATGTATAAAATAGCCGGTAGGCGTGTCGTTTTAACCGGAGGGTGCAGCCAGCTCCCCGGGATTCGCGATTTGGCCTCGCAGGTATTGGGAAAACAAGTGCGCTTGGGTCGTCCCTTAAAATTGAGTGGGATGACGGACTTGACCATGAACCCTTCTTTTTCCACCTGTGCAGGGCTTTTGTTTTTTGCACTGCGAGACCTCCAACAAGGAAGGGCCCCTTCTCTAGAAAGGCCCTCTTGGATGAGGTACGCGGTGGAATGGGTTAAAGAAAATTTTTAGAGGAAAACATCAATGACAGCACCAAAAGGATTTGACAACTTGAGGCCAAAAATTATCGTAGTCGGTATCGGAGGTGCTGGCGGCAATGCTGTCAACAACATGATTCGCTCCAATTTGGAAGGCGTTGAATTCATCGCAGCCAACACGGATGCTCAGGCCCTAAAAGATTCTCTCGCCCCTCAAAAAATTCAGCTAGGGCTAGAACTCACCCAAGGGTTAGGCGCCGGCTCCAAGCCAGACATTGGGGGGGCTGCCGCTGAAGAAACCATCACAGAGATTCAAAACATCCTAAAAGACACTCATATGCTCTTCATCACGGCCGGCATGGGAGGAGGAACTGGCACAGGTGCCGCACCTATCATCGCCAAGGCCGCTCGAGAAGCGGGTATCCTGACCGTGGGCGTAGTGACGAAACCTTTCCTCTTTGAAGGGTCTCACCGCATGAAGACTGCAGAAAGCGGTCTTAAAGAGCTCCAAAAACATGTGGATACGCTTATTGTAATCCCCAACCAGAACCTCTTCCGTCTGGCCGATGCCAAGACCACTTTCTCAGAGGCCTTTAATATGGCTGACAATGTACTCTATTCCGGCGTTCGGGGCGTAACTGATCTCATGATCATGCCTGGACTCATTAACCTTGACTTCGCCGATGTGCGTACCGTCATGAGTGAAATGGGTAAAGCTATGATGGGCACCGGCGAATCCGAAGGAGAAAACCGGGCCATTGCAGCGGCAGAAGCGGCCATTGCCAACCCCCTGCTCGATGAAGTTTCTCTCCGAGGTGCCCGAGGCGTCCTCATCAACATCACTGGCGGCATGGACATGACCCTCTTTGAAGTGGATGAAGCGGCCAACCATATTCGTGAACAAGTGGACAAGAATGCCAACATTATCTTCGGATCTACCTTTGATGATCGTATGCAAGGCAAGATCCGGGTATCAGTTGTGGCCACGGGTATTGAAAAAGGTGATGCTCAGGGAACCATCAAGAGTCCTTTCCATGTAGAAACCCATTCCGAGTCCCCTTCTCAAAAACAACTGGACTTTCAAAGCATTCCTTTAGAGGAGGCCCCCACATCTTTAGAAGAGGAACTTTCCATTAACCTTATGGAGAAGATGGAAGACTCCCTTGAAAATTCTCTGGTGGATCGAGGTCTGGAGGAAGATTTTCCACCCGTTCCTACAGCTTCTGCCCCGGCGCCCAAGAAATCCATGTCTTTTCTGGAGAAACTGGGATTTAAAAAACCCGCTGAGGAATCTATTCAAACCCAGAAGGTTGTCTCCCCCGTGGCACAGGCTCTGAGCCAGGAGTCTCTGACCCTTCGCCCTTCTCCCTCTGAAACATCAGAAACTGAAGAAGATATGGATATCCCCACGTTCTTGAGAAAGAAGAAGTAGGGAGCATACCTTCCCTTGTCTTCATCCTGAGGAATTCCTCAGGGTGAAGGTTTTTTTAGGTTCTGTGAAGGAAATTTCGAAAAGACCCAGCTTTCCTAAGGATTCTCCCTCTCCCCTAATTTTTTTTGAATTCTTTGTAAAATTATCATTGCTTTTTGGAAAATTTTTCCAGATACTTGAGGGAGTAAATTATAAAAAAATTAGGAGGTCTTCCATGGCATCACGCGCTCTCAAGAAAAATCTAACATTACTTTTCTTCTTTTCCGTATCTGTAACTCCCCAAGCACAGAGTTCTGCGGCCGCAGCAGCAGCCCATGAGACCTTTGGCCACGAGGTTGAGGCTGATTTCAAAAAAGTAGGGGCAGCCATTGTTCATGAAGTAGAAACCCTTTGGACAGATATAAAACCCGCAATTGTTGGGGATGCAAAAATCGTTGTCGATGCTTTAGAAAATGTTGTAGAAAAGGCTCTGAGGACTTTTACGGTCAATATCAGGAATAAAATAACAGACGCTACTGGACTTACCGCAGCAACGACAACACCCACAACAGTCGCTTTGGGATGGCACCCTTCTAGCCATGAGCACTTAACAAGCTTAGGGCGCACAAAAGGAGTTCACCTTCAGTTTGTGCAAAACAAGATGCTTCATAATATTGACCTTCCAGACAGCGCAAGCTTAGAAAATGCAGATGGAACCTTCGTAATACCTGTCCTCAACCAGGGACCTCTAGGGGCTTGTGTTTCTCATGCCGTTGGGATAGCCATTAAACATATGGCCCTTCAAAAAGACCCTCAGGCTGAGCTTGATGCGCGTCTCATGATCTACCATAACGCCGTCGAGATAGATGGGACTCTTGGTGCCGGAGACGTGGGGACGACATTTGCATCTGCTTTTCAAGGGCTCGCAACGAAAGGGGCCTGTCCTGAATCCATCTATCCTTATAGAACTGATAATACTTTTGAAAAAACGCCTCCTGCTGAATGCTACGCCGCAGCTCAACAACATGAATTGGCTCGGGAGAATCTGGTGGTAACCGTGATCAGTGGCGAGAGCGCAGAAACTCTTCTCCACAATCTTAGGGTGGCTATCGCTGTCCACAAAAGGCCTCTCTTAGTTGGGCTCCCTCTCTGGGATAGTTTTATGAGTGACGAAGTCGCAAAAACAGGGATTGTTCCCTTCCCGAATAGATCAAAACCTTCCATTGGAGGCCATGCCTTGTGCTTCTATGGGTACGCATCTGGCTGGTGGTATGGCCAAAATAGTTGGGGAGAAGAATGGGGGGATCATGGAAAATTCAGAGTTTCTGATGAGTACATGTCTAAGCTCGCCATGGAAATCGTTGCTCTTGGCAGACCTGATAGTCTGACAGTCCCTGCCTGGGTCCACAACTTCCCCTTCCCTGATTTTTCTCATCATAAGAAGGCCCGTCATCACGCCATACAACCTGCACCGGAAGTGGCTGATGTCCCAACGCCTTCTGCAACAGCCCCCACAGATGGGGTTGTGGCAACGGATGTGTCAGTTCCAGAAGCGGACATAACGCCACTCCCCGCAACCGATGTACCGACAATCTCAACAAATGAGCCAAAGGCCTCCGTTGAGACAGACCCATCGGTAGAGATCCCCGCTTCTCCTGTCACGCCTCCTCCAGCACCACAAACTGAGGATGTGATCCCTACTGACGGGTTCCAGCCCGCCAGCCCACCCGCTGGGATTTTGGATCCTACCGCAGAACACCCCACAGCAGTAACTTCTGTGACAGATGATTCTGTTCCAGCAGTCTCGGATGTGGCTCCTGTGGGTCCATCTGCAGAGGTTACTGAGGAGTCAACAGATGAGATTGGTTCTTTGAACGCACAAATTAACAAAATTTCGGCCCTTGGAGATGAAGCAAATCAGGCTATGAAGGACTTCCAAGTAGAGTTGATTGCAAAACGCGACGGATTAACCCGAGCAAAGAATCGTTCAATAAAACGTCAGAAGGGAGGGAAGTCTACTACTACTGCCCAAATAGCACAGGCGTTAGTAAGTATGGCCGAAGCTACTGCCGAGTCAACGAACACTGGGACACAAGAGGTAATCAGTGACATAGTCGCAGAGATGGAAGATATAATGAAGCATCAGAAACCATCTCCAGCTCCAGAAGCAGATGTACCGCCAGCCGAGCCTACAGATGTTCCTGCAACGGATCCAACACCGACTCCAGCAGCCGATGTAGCCGTGCCTACAGATGTCCCTGCAACGGATCCAACGCCGACTCCAGCAGCCGATGTAACCGCGCCTACAGATGTTCCTGCAACGGATCCAACACCGACTCCAGCAGCCGATGTAGCCGTGCCTACAGATGTTCCTGCAACGGATCCAACACCGACTCCAGCAGCTGATGTAACCGCGCCTACAGATGTTCCTGCAACGGATCCAACGCCAACTCCAGCAGCCGATGTAACTGCGCCTACAGATGTTCCTGCAACGGATCCAACACCGACTCCAGCAGCTGATATAACCGCGCCTACAGATGTCCCTGCAACGGATCCAACACCGACTCCAGCAGCTGATGTAACCGCGCCTACAGATGTCCCTGCAACACCAGCGCCAGCAACAGATGTAACACCCGCCGCACCTACGGATGTCCCTGCAACACCAGCGCCAGCAACAGATGTAACACCCGCCGCACCTACGGATGTCCCTGCAACGGACCAAACACCGGCGGTAGATGACTTGGACAAGCCACCATTTGAAGATTAATTAGATCGCTGACTTTAATGCTCAGGGGGCTTCGGCCCCCTTTTTTATGGCCTACTGCCAAACGCTCGCCATATACTGGCCCAGGGAAGGCTTAGGAGGCGTGCGAAGGCGATGATTCTGAGGTCTCTGTATATTCATCATGGGAAAGGTCGCGGGCACACTCCATCCAATGGCATCAGGAGATATCTCTCCGTTCCCTCCCCAGGCTGATCTGGCATCTTTTGGTAATGGCTGAGGCACAGAGGGAGACACTTCTGTTACTTGAGGCTTGGGCATTTCCCCATCCACAATAATACCTCTCATCGAAACTGGCTCTTCTTTTTTGGCTTCATTAGTTTTCAAAGGCTCTCTAAAAGTTACTCCTTCCACCACTCCCTCTGTTGTGGTGGCATCATTAAAAAAATCGATTGCAGGCGCTCCCCACGAGGGGCTCCACAATAGGCTTATTAACAATACTTTTTTCATCCCTCTCTCCTATTTTTGTCTACTTGTCCCTCGAGCATACAGAGCCGCTTCTTCAGATCGACGCCGTAAGAGTCCCCTAGGACGCACACTACCTGCCCAAATCCATTTTAGAAACTCGGGCAGCACCTCTTTATGCTCTTCTCTATTTACTTTACTCCGAAGTGTGGACCGTTGGAAAGCCCCTGATCCCACATTAAAAATAAAAGAAAGAAGAGCCCTCTTTTGCAAGGGATGCAGCGGAACTTTTACAAGACGTTCCAATGCTGAATTTGCCCGGGCCATATCTTGGGTCAACAATGCCTCCGCCTGCTCTGTTGCAAAAACCCACAATCACTGATTTATGGTATAAGGATTCTGTGAATATCTAGAGAAGGAGTGGTTGGATGGGGGACTTTAAATGGAAGCATTTCCGGGGAGAGATCATTCTTGAATTCGTGAGGTGGTACTGTAAATACGGGATCAGCTATCGCGATTTAGAAGAAATGATGCTGGAAAGAGGGATCACAGTGGATCATTCAACCCTCTACCGCTGGGTCCGAGAGTATGCACCAGAAATTGAAAGGCGCTTGAGATGATACTGGAAACCAACTCTGGGAGAAAGTTGGAGAGTTGATGAGACTTACGTAAAGGTCAAAGGGAAATGGGTCTATCTTTATCGGGCCATCGATAAACGAGGCCGGACCATTGACTTTTACCTTTCCTCTACTCGGAATACTGAGGCCGCCAAACAATTCTTGGGTAAGGCTCTGAAGAGCATAAAATCTTGGGCTCATCCTCATACTCTCAACACAGACAAAGCCCCTGCCTATGGAGCGGCGATTGCTCAGTTAAAAGCAGAGGGAAAGTGTCGTCCTGATATGGTTCATAGGCAAGTCAAATATTTAAACAACCGAATTGAATCAGATCATGGGAAGCTCAAACGATTGATCAAACCCACTCTGGGGTTTAAATCCATGAAAACGGCCTATGCAACTCTGAAG
>CAIWGV010000009.1 GCA_903912365.1 uncultured Alphaproteobacteria bacterium | reverse complement strand
CTTCAGAGTTGCATAGGCCGTTTTCATGGATTTAAACCCCAGAGTGGGTTTGATCAATCGTTTGAGCTTCCCATGATCTGATTCAATTCGGTTGTTTAAATATTTGACTTGCCTATGAACCATATCAGGACGACACTTTCCTGTCTCCTTTAAATTCTTAATACGTAGAAGCGCTGTGGGGAATTCCCCCTCTTGATGGAGAATCTCCAGATGTACCACCTCTTCCTCTTCTCGATTATGAATCTGAGGGTTAAAGGCTTCTTTATCCTTTACCCAGGCAAAATAAAAAGTCATGGGGGTCTCCTTAAGATAATTTAGAAAAATCAGTAGAATATTTCACAGGGTATGTGTAGGTTGGTTTCGTAAAATTTATCGAGCCAGGAGAATATTATGAAAATTTTAGTTTTAGCCTCCCTTCTTTTTTTATCCCTAGCTCCCCTTTCTTATAGTGCTCCTGCTGAAAGTGACTTTATTACTATCACGGACAAGTCAGTAAACTCTTCCTCCGAGGGCTTTCGCCCTAAAAGATTTCGCCCTATAGTCCAGGATGATTCCACCTCTACTTCCGGGGATGAATCTTCTAAAGACCTGTCTCCTCCCAGGGAGCGCCGAAGCCCTTTTAGAACAAAGGCCACCTCCGAAGAAATGGCCTATATGAGGAAAGCTCTTACAATGGTCAAACTATTAGCCAAGGAACAAGCAAAGGCCGCTGCTGCTGAAGCTTCTAAAAATTCTGAAAAAGGAGATTGCCCTAAGAATGCAGAGCCACAATCTCTCACCCCCCTTTCGAATAGTTAAAGAGGAACAAAGGAGGAAACCTAAGAGTTCCCCCCCGTATCCGCTTGGCAATCTCCCAGACGTTGCACCATCTTTTCCGCAACACTCCGTAGAGACCCATCTGACCCTTTGACAAAAAAGGTCTGGAATACTTTTGGGGAAGTCCGTAAAAACTCCACCGTTTCCCCAAAATGTTCCATTTTTCTTTGCACCGTGGTTTTCGGAATATCTTTTCTATCGGGATTTGAAAACTGCCTCATAAAATAATAGAGAGCCGTAATACTTTTTCCTTGGGGCTCCCAAAAAATATCCTCACCACTCTGGGTCAGATAGGTTTTTAAATTAGTAAAAAGGGTTTCCCCACTCAAGCTTCCCGGCACCTTTTTAAAATCCTCCAAAAATTCCAGAGCCACGCTGAGAATAAGATTCTGTTGGTTTTCGTCAGAACAACTCCTCTTCAAATTTTCCCACGCATATCCCGCAACCCCCAAAATATTCTCTGAATCTACTGTAAAATTGTCACCATCTTCTGAAATCGTTGGTCTCAAAAGGTTACGTTTTTTCCGAGCTAACCCCTGCGACACTCCCTCAAGATCTGCCTTGAGTTTTCCTTGAAAATCCTCGTAAGTGATCGTAGATGTTCTCTGAGAAATTGCTTCATATGTGCGCAGCAAAAGATCTTCTTCCCCTACAGCTGCCACCGCCCCTCCCACACAAAAAACCAGAAAAATCAGTTGGAAATATTTCATTTATGCCTCCATTTTTTTCAGGATAGCACGCTTGCATAAATTTAGAAACATTGACATTTTTTTCCTTTATCTATAGGGTGCCCCCATGAGTTTTTTCAAATGGATCAAATCTCCTGGCTATGCCCAGGGCGTTACGTGGGCACTTCTTGTTGCCTTTATCAGCGTGAGCAACGACGTTATCACCAAATTCATCGGCACCCGGTTGGATGGGCTTGAAATTTCTTTCTTCCGCTTCTTCTTCAGCATGGTAACTGTATTGCCCTTTATGCTGCGGAAAGGTCTTTCCTCCTTCAAAACAGAGCGCCCAGAGCTTCACTTTTGGCGGGCCGTTATAGGAAGTGCCGCCATTGCACTTTTCATTTACAGCTTGATCTTGCTGCCCCTCGCAGAAGTTACGGTCTTTTCCTTTACTCAGCCCCTATTTTTCATGCCCCTGGCCATCCTCTTTTTGCGGGAAAAAGTAGGCATTACCAAATGGATTGCCGTTAGTTTGGGGTTTGCGGGAATCCTCATCATGGTCCAGCCTGGCACCACACACTTTAAACTGGCGGTCCTCGTTCCCATGGCCTCTGCCTTTCTTTTTGCCGTATCTGATGTTCTCAATAAGAAAATGGTATTAAAGGAAAGCACTCTAACGCTCCTCTTTTACTTTGCTTTGGGGACCACCCTTGTGGCTCTGGTTCCTGCCCTTTACGTGTGGCAAACGCCTACCCTCACGGAACTCTTCTGGCTTTTACTTTTGGGATCCGGCGCTAACCTGATTCAGGTCTGTATCTTCCGGGCCTTTGCGGCGACCGATGCTTCCTCCCTAGCCCCGTTCCGGTATGTGGAGCTTGTGTTCTCTGTCCTGGCAGGTCTTCTCTTCTTCGGAGAATTCCCCGCCATGGTGGTCTTCATTGGAGCTGCCATCATTATCGCCAGCACCCTTTATATGTCCCTTGCGGAATTCCGGAAGCGGAAGTAATTCCGGCTCTGTTGCAAAAACCTGGGCAGGGTAAAATTCCCTCACTTTCGGGAGCTTGGAGGACGTAAACTCCAAAATTTCTATACACGAGACGTGCTTCATCCAGGACGGTTTTTTCAGGAAGCCAGGCACTGAATTGTCCCTTCTTAAACATCC
Source organism: uncultured Alphaproteobacteria bacterium (assembly GCA_903912365.1). Lineage (GTDB taxonomy): Bacteria > Pseudomonadota > Alphaproteobacteria > UBA7879 > UBA5542 > CAIWGV01. The sequence continues at coordinate 144 of CAIWGV010000009.1, read as the reverse complement.
TCATTACCTCGAATCCCTTCAGAGTTGCATAGGCCGTTTTCATGGATTTAAACCCCAGAGTGGGTTTGATCAATCGTTTGAGCTTCCCATGATCTGATTCAATTCGGTTGTTTAAATATTTGACTTGCCTATGAACCATATCAG
>CAIWGV010000008.1 GCA_903912365.1 uncultured Alphaproteobacteria bacterium | reverse complement strand
TTCAGCTTTTGCCACTTTCGAAAGGGCTTCTCATACTTTTTTCGATGCCCCTCTAATTTTTCTTGAGACAGGGCATAGTTATTTAGTTTATAAATATTACTGTGTAGACACTTAATCTGCATAAAAAAGACCTCCTAGGTTGGTTGTTAACGAACTCATCCTGAACGTCTTTTTTCTTATTCGCAAGGGGGATTTCGCTTCGCTATTTATGGCTCCGCTTATCCCCCTCGCTCAGTCTCACATCTGTTTGAACTTTTACAGCTCTTTCAGAGCTTTCTACAGAAGATATAGATACTTTTATCGATACAGAAGCCCTTTGCATTGCTAATAGCGCGCACACGCCCCATCTCCAAGTCTCTGTTCCATCCTGTCTTATCAATCTACCAAAAATGAACAAAATACTTACAGCAAGAACTGGACGAGGGCCAAATCTGAGCCCAAAAAGCATTGAGCGCATTATTGCAATAAAACCACCCAAGTCTCTCATTATCAAGGCGGCTATTGGGAATCAGGGCATTGCGAGCTTAGGAAGAAGTTTGGCAAAAAAAGGATATAAATGCACCCTTGAAAACGGGGATCTAAATTGCCCTGCTGAAGGAGATTACCTAGGGATTTTTAAAGGGGAATGAGTTAACCTCCCGTCTAGGCTTGGTGATGAGGGGATTCATGAAAGTACGTAAAATAACTTAAAGTACTGACAAACCCTAAAAATCTCTTTAAAGTGGAAGCATCATGACCCCAGGCGCCAGACTCTCTCAGCTTATTGATCTTATTGGACAAATTGAAACCACGGGCAAGCCGGCGGATCAAGTGACTTTCCAATATTTCCGAACGCGCCGGTATATGGGATCTGGGGATCGTCGATTTATTAACCATCATATCTTTGGGTTCCTTAGGATAAGGGGCACAATAATCGGCCTCATTGAAAGCTATAAGATAAAACCCACCCTACGACTTCAGGTTTTTACCTATTTCTTGAAAAAAACAGACATGACCTTAGAGGATCTCGAATCCTTTTGTGGAGAGGGCCTTTATTCTCCTACGGTTTTAAACCAAGAGGAGAAGGCTTTTTTAAGTTATTTACCAGAAATAAAAGAAGAAATTCTTTCTTTGGAAGACCGACTGAATATCCCTGCCTTTTTGATTGATCCGTTAAAGAATGTTTTTGAAGAAAAGTTTGAAGAGGAAATGAAGGCTCTTCTGCAAGAAGCTCCCTTAGATCTTCGCGTGAATACATTAAAGACTTCTAGGCAAGAGGTTATGAATCTTCTTGAAACACAAGGCGTTCCTTTTGAAGAAACAAAGCCATCCCCCGTTGGACTTCGCCTCAAGGCCCGAACTTATATCCTAGAATCCGATGCCTACAAAAAAGGTCTTATTGAAATTCAAGATGCGGGCTCCCAAGTATTACCCTTCATGTGCGACGTTCATCCCGGCATGACGGTTCTTGATTTTTGCGCAGGAGCAGGAGGAAAGACTTTAGGGCTTGCGGCTCTCATGCAGAATAAGGGAAAGATTTTTGCCTGCGATATTGACGAAAGACGCCTTAAAAATGCCAAGGATCGCCTCAAAAGGGCAGGGGCCCATAATACAACTCTTCATCTTCTGGAAGCTGAGGGAGATAAATGGCTTAAACGCCATAAATCTTTTTTTGATCGCATCCTCCTGGATGTTCCTTGTTCTGGAACAGGAACGTGGCGCCGTAATCCTGACATGAAATGGCGCATTACTCCGGCTGACATTGAAAGACTTCAAAAGCAGCAGCAAGGCATTCTAGACCAGGCAGAAAAACTTTTAAAACCCGGCGGATTATTGATTTATGCAACGTGCTCATTCTTAAAAGAAGAAAATGAATACCAAATAGAAAAATTTCTTGAGGCTCATCCCACATATTCCTTGCGTCCCTTTAGGGAGATCTGGCAAAATATAGGGGAGAGTACTTTTGGGGGCAATAAATATTATCTGAGATTAACGCCAGCAACCACAGAAACTGATGGATTTTTTGTAGCAATTTTAAAGAAAAATGAAACTTAATCGTTCTTATACATTGATTTGCATTCTTATCGCGATTGTTGTGATTTGGTTTGCGTGGGGACTTGTTTTTTCTTCAAAAAAAGAAGAGGTCACTGTCCAAAAAGAAACCCCTATCACAAATGTCCAAACTCAATTGTCGGAAGCTTCTACCCAAACGGTTTTTTTAAGATTAAGCGGTAGAACAGAAGCCTCCAAAATTGTTATCTTAAGGCCCGAGATTGAGGGCACCGTAGAAAAAATTCTGGTTCAAAAAGGATCTTATGTAAAAAAAGGAACGCCTCTTGTAAAACTTACTCTGGAAGACCGTGCCCAAAAAGTAGAAGCTGCAGAGTCAGCTTTGGCCATGAGAGAAAAACAACATGAAGCTGCAAGCAAGCTCTTTGAAAAACAATACAGATCACCCATCTCTCTCAGTGGGGCAAAAGCTCAACTTGAAGAAGCCAAACTAAATCTAAAACGGGCAAACCTTAGTTTAAAAAGAATTTTTGTGCGGGCTCCCTTTGATGGCATCGTGAATGATTATAGTGTGGAACCAGGCAGTGCGCTTAGCGCCTCCTCAGAGGTGGGGGCCTTTGTCAGTCTTGATCCCCTGGCCATCACCGTTCAAGTGACAGAGAACGTATTCCATCAACTTCAAAAGGGAAAGATTACTGAAATTAATCTTGTTAATGGAGACAGGGTAGGGGGCGTTATTTCTTACGTTTCATCCATTGCAGATCGCCAAACAAATACCTTTAAAGTTCAGGTATCCGTCAAAAACTCTCACAATAAAATTCCAGCCGGCATGACAGCTTCTGTTGTGTTGCCCCTCTTGGAACAAAAGGTCCATAAATTAGATCCTTCATTCTTAACTTTGTCGGATCAGGGAGAAGTTGGTATTAAAATTGTAGAGGCAGGAAAGGCAACTTTCATACCCATTGTCATCCTAGAATCCGCTGCTGATCATATTTTGGCAAGTGGGTTGCCGGATAAGATAGAGGTAATTGTAATGGGGCAAGACAGCGTTGTTTCTGGAGAAACTGTTGTTCCTACTTTAAGATCTTCAGACAACTCAAAGCCCACCTAAATGAAATGGTTGATTGACCTAGCTTTAAATCACACCCGGAGCGTTTTGCTCCTCTTTGGATTTTTAGTGGTGGCCGGAATTATCATGTACGTTACAATTCCGAAAGAATCCTCCCCAGATGTACAAATCCCCTACGCCGTCGTTATTTTAAGCAATCCTGGCATTTCTCCAGAAGATGCAGAAAGGCTTTTAGTTGCCCCTGCTGAAACGGAGCTTCAAAACATAGAAGGCCTTAAGGAAATGAAGTCCAAGTCCTATGCTGATTATGCGGTTATCTTTCTAGAGTTTCAGGTTGGGCAAGACCTCAACAAAGCCATTACAAGCGTCCGAAACCAAATAAGCATTGCCAGAAATACTTTCCCCGATGGAACCAATGAGCCTGTGGTCAAAGAAATCAACCTGAGTCTTTTCCCTGTTATCACCGTTCAGCTTTCTGGAGATGTTCCGGAGAGATACTTATATGCTCTGGCAGAAACCATGCAGACTGAGGTAGAGAATCTTAATAACGTTCTTGAGGCAAAATTAGTAGGAGGCAGAGAAGAGGTTCTAGAAATTACTATCGATCCCATAAGACTTCAGGCCTACAATATTTCCATGGAAGAGCTTATGGATATCTTTGCCCGAAACAACCTCATGGTGCCCGCGGGTAAGGTAAATATAGGGAAGGGGAGTTTTTCCCTAAAAACTCCCGGGCTCCTTCAAACAGAGGCTGAAATCCTCAATATTCCCATTAAGGCCAGCGCAAATGCCGTGGTGCGCATAAAAGATGTGGCCTCCATTCGGCGCACCTATAAGGATGTAAAAACCTTTGCACGCTCTTGGGGGAAACCCTCTGTTACCCTAGAGGTCTCAAAAAGATTAGGGAAAAATATCATTGAGACCATCAGAAAAGTTAGGAATACTGTGGGGACACGGGTTGAGCAAATAACAAATAAGGTCTCTGTAACTTATGCACAAGATATGTCCGACCATATCAAAGCTGTTTTAAAAGAGCTCCAGAATAATATCCTGATGGCGATTTTCCTAGTGATGCTTGTTATCATAGGAAGTCTTGGATGGCGTGCTTCTATTTTAGTGGGGCTCGCCATTCCTGTTTCCTTTTTGTCTGCCATTTTTTTCATGGGGCTTGCAGGCATTACCCTGAACAATGTCGTTCTTTTTAGCCTGATCCTTTCCGTGGGAATGCTCGTGGATGGCGCCATTATTGTGGTGGAGTATGCGGACCGAAAAATTGCAGAGGGTCTCTCAAAAAGGGAAGCTTATCGAGAGGCGGCCCACCGAATGACCTGGCCCGTTATTTCTTCCATTTCAACCATTATCGTTGTATTTCTTCCTTTGCTCTTTTGGCCAGGAATTGTGGGCCAGTTTATGAAATATCTGCCCCTTACTCTCATTGCGACCCTTAGTATGTCTCTCCTTGTGGCCCTAATCCTTGTCCCCGTCTTGGGTAGTATGTTTGGCAAAATCGATTGTTCGGACAAGGAAGAAGTCACAGAGCTCGCAAAAATGGAGACTCTTCCTCTGGATAAATTGCACGGCATCGTGGGCTTTTACATTAGAATTGTGGATCCTTTGCTGAATCATCCCCTAAAGGTTATCCTATCTACCGTTGCCATTCTTGTTGTGGTTTTGGGGGCTTACTGGAAGTTTGGCCATGGTGTGGAATTTTTTCCCAAGATAGAACCTGATTCAGCGGTTTTTCTTGTGCGAGCCCGGGGAAATTACTCCGTCCAAGAAAAAGACCGCATTGTCCGCCAAGTAGAAGCTAAATTGCTGAACGCTAAAGAATTTAAGAATATATATACCAGCTCAGGAATCTTGGATAACGTTGATGAAGATGTTATCGGCAAGATTGCCGTAGAATTCAGGAACTGGCAGGAAAGACCCCCCGCAAGGCAGGTTCTCCAAGATTATATAAAAAAGGTAGATACAGTTCCAGGCGTTAAGGTTGAGGTAGAAGATCAAAAGAGTGGCCCTTCTCAAGGAAAAGCTATCCAAATAGAATTAAGCTCCACAGACTACAGCCTTCTTGCTCCAGAAATTGCCCGCATTCGCAAATATCTGGAGTCTATTCCCGGGCTGACCGATATTGACGACAGCTCTCCTGTTCCTGGGATTGAATGGCAACTTAAGGTGGATCGGACAGAAGCTGCAAAATCTGGGGCAAATATTCGCCAAGTCAGTGGCATGATTCAGCTCATCGGAGATGGCCTCAAAGTAAGTACGTACAAGCCAAAAGATAGCAGTGAAGAATTGGATGTCGTTTTAAGATTCCCCAAAGAACACCGTACCCTAAAGCAGCTGGACCACACACGGCTTTATAACCAGAATGGACAAATTCCTTTGAGTGCCTTTCTAAAACGTACTCCCAAGCAAAGAGTGAATAGCATTGAAAGAATAGATGGATTCCCCGTTCTAAGAATTAGGGCCAACACAGCGGCTGGTGTGCTGCCTGCCAAAAAAGTCCATGAGATCCGGGTGTGGTTGGATGCCAACCCAGGGAATAAAGATGTTCAAATCAAATTTAAGGGGGAGGAGCAGGACAAACAGGAGACGGAACAATTTTTGATGAAGGCCTTCCTAACAGCTATTTTCTTGATTCTAATTATTTTGGTGAGCCAATTTAATAGTTTCTTCAGCTCCTTCTTGGTCCTGAGTGCCGTTCTTCTTTCTACTATTGGGGTCTTTGTCGGTCTTTTGGTGATGGGACAACCTTTCGGAATCGTGATGACCGGTATTGGTATTATTGCTTTGTCCGGCATCATTGTGAGCAATAATATTATCTTTATAGATACCTTTGATAGCCTTGCGGAGAAAAATAAGAATATACGAGAGGTTATTCTGAGGACCGGCGCTTTGCGGCTGCGGCCCATTATCTTAACAAAACTGACCGCTATCTTGGGACTTCTCCCTATCATGTTGCGCATGGACATAGATTTCTTAGGCCACAGCATCACGGTCGGGGCTCCCTCCAGTGAATGGTGGGTGCAGCTCTCCACAGCCATCGTTTACGGGATTCTATTCGCCTCTCTTATCACTCTGATTGTCACGCCCTGTGCTTTGATGCTAAGAGCAAACTACTACAAAAGGTTTCCGAAAAAAAAGGAAATTGAATAAAGTCCGACTCTTTAACTAAGCTTTTTAGCTTATTAGGCTTTGACTTCTGGTTCAATCGCATCGGGGGCAGAAAAATCAGAAGGGGCCTCTACCTCGAAGAAATCTTCTCCGGAAGGGACCTCATGAGACTCATCTAGGGAGGGATCCTCTTCAGTCTCTGCATCTGCAATAGTATTGACAACCACAGGCGCCAGGAGAGTCTTTTCCTCGGTCTTTGGTTCAGCAGGGGGGCCTGCCTCTATTATGGGAGCTGACATCATGGCAGCATCCTCTGCAGAAAGTGTTTCCTCCGCACGGGAAACAAAAGCACATGACACCGTTAATAGTGCACTCAGAAGAGTTTTTCTTTTCATTTGATACTCCATATTATCTCTGTGGGCCCGATCATAGCGCTCTTATCCTGTTTTGACAACACGGCATTTCATAGATTTGTTTTGGATATTGCTGCAGAACTGCAAGGCTTCTTTTGATGAATCAAATCGACCCACCTGGGTTGAGTAAAACTTTTTATGGCGAATAACCTTCATGGTCTTTTTATTACTCTTCTTAAACTGGCGGGCAAACTCTTGGGCCTCCTGTCGATTTTTAAAGACACCAGTCTGGATGGCCCAGTACAAAAGCGGCCCGCGACTCCGGCGACGCTTTCTTACAACAAGCTCTGCTTCCCTAATTTGCTCCAGTGTTGGCACTTGTTTATTCAAAAGGTAGGTCATGGTTAAATCTCGCCGCGCTGCCGTTGATTCTCCCATAACAACACCAATTACACGTTGACTGCCGATCCTTCGAGAGGCTGCCAAATTCCATCCCGCGGCAGGGGTAAATCCCGTCTTTAATCCATCAATCCCATCTACCTTTCCTAAAAGACGATTGGAATTTCTGTATTGTCTCCCCTTAAACAAAAAATCTGTTCGTGAAAAAACGCCATAGTACTGAGGAAAATCTCTGAGCAACGCCTGTCCCAAAAGGGCCATATCTCTTGCCGTAGATACGTGTCGATGATTTGGCAGTCCAGAGGCATTATAAAATGCCGTATTTTTCAATCCTAAATCATAGGCTCTTTGCGTCATGAGCTCTGAAAAAGCGGCTTCACTCCCACTGATGTGCTCCGCTGCCGCCACAGACACATCATTGGCAGATTTTAAGGCAATAGCCGGAATTGCATCTCGAACTGTTATGGTCGTGCCAGGCCTTAAATATAATTTTGTAGGGGGCATGCGAGCTGCTCGCTTGGAAATTTTAAATGTCTCATCCAATGACAGCTCTTTTTTTTGGAGTTTTTCAAAAATAATATAAAGAGTCATCATCTTTGTGAGGGAGGCTGGAAAACGAATTTGGCTTGCATTGTCCGATAAAATTTCTTCTCCCGTAATGGCGTCAACGAGGAGAAGAGAAGGCGGGCCCCAGGACACACTACAACTGAAAAAAGAAATAAAAAAAATAAGAAGAAATCTCTGCATGCGCCCATAAAGTTTTAATCGATTGTCTGTGGATATTACAGATGATTTAGCACATTTATGCAAGGGTTTTTAGCAGAAAAGTTCATTCTTTTGCCTATCATTTTTTAAGAAAAGAGATCTTTTCTTTTTATTAATAAAAAATATTGTTGTATGATTTTATTGTACATAAAGAAAATTTGTGGTCTATAATAAAAGAATAACAGGGGAATAACATGGGAAAAGAAAAAGAGAATCAAAATACACATTCAAAAACAAAGGGCACTGCCCCCTCACCATATAAAGTCATTTTGCTAAACGATAATAATACACCCGTAGATTTTGTGATCGAGGTTCTAACTACACTTTTCTACAAATCTCGGGAAGAAGCCGTAAAAATTAGCTTCGAAGTTCATGAACGAGGAGAAGGTATATGCGGATTATACTCCTTAGAAATAGCAGAAACAAAAGCAGCGGAAGCCGTTGAATGGGCTCGCCGCGAACAATACCCTCTCCAATGTAGATTAGAAAAGGCATAAAAATGATTTCAAAAAAATTAGAAGAAAGTTTGCAGCGCGCTATTTCCCTCGCAAAGACTTATAAGCATGAATATACGACTCTGGATCATCTGGTTGTAGCTTTAATCGAGGATGAAGAAATTGGGGCTTTTTTGAGGAACGCTAAGGTAAAAGTAGAGACTCTTAAAAAAGAACTCCTTAGCCATCTTCAAAGAGAAAACTTTTCCGCCCCAGACTCCATGCAGGTGGAAACACGGATTACCATAGGGTTTCAACGTGTTTTACAGCGGGCCTCTATTCAAGTGCAATCCTCTCACCAAAAAGAAATTACAGGCGCCCATCTGTTGGTTGCCCTATTTGCTGAAGATGACTGCTACGCCGCGCATTTGCTAGAGCAGCATAATTTGAATCGCTCAGACATAGTGAACTATGTTAATGCAAGCGCCCGTAAATCAGAGAAAGAAAAAGGGGAAAAGAAATCTCAAGCGGCTTCTGAAAGAGAGTTTAGAGAAGAAGGTGAAAAACCTGAAACAGATTCAATTATCGAAAAATATTGCGTTAACTTGAATGAGAGAGCTTTAGAACATCTCATTGAGCCCGTGGTTGGTCGGGACGCGGAACTCAATCGTATTATCCATATTCTGTGCCGTCGCTCAAAGAACAACGCCTTGTTGTTAGGAGATGCCGGAGTAGGAAAAACTGCCTTAATTGAAGGACTTGCTTATAAGCTCGCTTTTGAAGAAATGCCTCAAACCTTGCGAGGGGCCCAAGTGTTTTCTTTAGATATGGGAGGCCTTGTGGCAGGGACACGATTCCGCGGAGATTTTGAAGAACGCTTTAAAGGTATCCTCAAAGCCTTGGAGCAGACCAACGGAAAAGCCATCCTGTTCATTGATGAGGCTCATATTATGGTGGGAACAGGATCTGTTCAGGGAGGATCTATGGATACCTCCAACATGCTAAAACCTGCCTTGATTCAAAGCAAAATTCGATGCATTGCGGCCACTACCTTTAAAGAATTTAAAACCCACCTGGAAAAAGATACGGGCCTTTTGCGTCGTTTCCAAAAAGTGGAAATTAAAGAACCAACCCCAACGGAAAGTGTTTCCATATTAGAGGGCTTAAGAAAAAACCTAGAAGACTACCATCAAATAAAGTACAAGGAGGGGACCCTAAAAACAGCTGTGGATCTTTCTGTGCGCCATTTAATGGATCGTAAACTGCCTGATAAAGCAATCGATGTTTTGGACGAAGCCGGTGCCAAAAAGAATTTGGAGAACACCACGGGAGAAACGGCTGAGGTTACTGTTAAGGATATTGAGGATACGGTAGCTCGCATGGCCTCCATCCCCGCCAAACAGGTTTCTTCCGATGATAAAAAAACCTTAAGGCTTCTAGAAAAAACTTTAAAGAAAACTGTTTTTGGACAAGATGCAGCCGTTAAAGCTTTGGTTCACTCCATTAAATTATCCCGTTCTGGCCTTAGAAATCCAGAAAAACCTGTCGGATGCTATTTGTTCTCTGGACCAACGGGTGTAGGAAAGACTGAAATTGCACGACAACTCAGCACCTCCATGGGAATGCCTTTGATTCGATTTGATATGTCCGAGTACATGGAAAAACATAGCGTTTCTAAATTAATAGGAGCCCCTCCAGGATATGTGGGCTTTGAGCAAGGGGGCGCGCTTACGGATGCTATAAGCAAGACACCTCATGCTATTATTCTTTTAGATGAAATTGAAAAAGCGCATCCAGACATTTACAACGTTCTCTTACAGCTCATGGATTATGGAATTGTAACAGATCATCATGGGATTTCTGTAAGTTTTCGCAATATCATCCTCATTATGACCACCAATGCCGGCGCCACAGAAATGTCCAAGCATGGTCTAGGATTTGGTCACGAAAAAAGGGAAGGGGAAGATCAGGATGCCATCAACAGGACATTCTCTCCAGAATTCCGCAACCGATTGGATGCCATTATTGCTTTTGGTCCTTTAACAGAAGAAACTATGACCAAGATTGTCGACAAATTCTTAGGGGAATTAGACAGTCAATTGAAGGACCGTCACATTCGTTTGAAAGCGACTCCAGATGCAAAGAAATGGCTTTTAACCCATGGATTTGATCCTTTGTACGGCGCCCGCCCCTTGGGACGCACCATTGATGAGTACGTCAAAAAACCTTTGGCTGATCAAATTCTTTTTGGAAAACTTCAAAAGGGAGGCGTTGTCAGTGTAGACGTCAAGAAGGATGGACTGACTCTAAAATACCTCAAAGGCAAAGGAGAGAAGGAGGTTTCTGAAGAGCTTTCTCCCGAACCCGAAGATTTAACCCTTTCATCGGAGGTTTCTTTTGAGTAGAAAAAGAGAGAAGGGACCATGGGTAAGAGGTGGATATTTATAGTACTTTTTCTCTGTTCGCTGGGAGAGGTCTCTTTTGCCATTAATCCAGAAGCGTCTTATTTTGTCTTACAAAAATACCCTCAGCTTGATAGACTCATTATTAGGTACAAAAGCATACAACTTGATAAAACCCTCTACGCACGGAGAATCTATCTTTTAAAAAAAATTATTCGACTGTCCGAAAATTTACATGATAGGAACCCTCAAGAAAAAGCCTTGATTGAAATCTATAATAAATATCTCCGCGAACTTCGAGAGACTCAAGATTTAGCTTCTCAAATTAAACAACAAAATGAAGGAACTTCAAAAGAGGCTGGATTCAGGCCGAATAAAAGAAATGTCTCACAGAGATGGCGAGAAGGAAATTTAGGATCTGGAAAATTCAACAAAGATCTCCATCACTTTTCTGAAAATTCGACCAACATGGATTTAAATTCTCTCATAAAAAGCCCTCCCAAATCCTTTATGGTTAATCCTTTGCAACAACCCAATTCTGAGATTCTGTCGAGGCTTAATGATATGCCTTCAAGAGAGGGGCACTTTATGCCCTCAAGATCCTCTAATCAAATAGAAGAGTCTCCGAAAGAGCCAACAAGAAGAACCCCTTCACTCGAACGTTTTGAAACCGAAGGTATGTAAACCCACGGCGAATGGATGGCGTCCCCAACGGGATTCGAACCCGTGTTGCCGCCTTGAAAGGGCGATGTCCTAGGCCTCTAGACGATGGGGACCAACTGCCTGAAGGTAAAGACTCTTGAGGATAAAATCAAGAGGTTTTCCTCAGTTTACTTAAGAAAGCTTGGAAAATCTGCCCCGAAATTCGGAGACTTCTTCCGAGGAGGGAAATTATGAGGCTTATTTCTCCCCTGAGGCCTTTCTTGAGACCTTTCTTGGGTATAAGATCTCTCTTGAGACTTTTGGGGAAGGGAAGGCACCTCAGGAGAGAACTGCATGTTCTTCACTTCAATTGTTTTTCCAATGAGCTTTTCAATGGCCTTGAGTGCCTTTTGTTCCTTTTGCGTTACAAACGTAAAGGCAAGACCCTTGGCACCCGCACGACCTGTACGGCCAATTCGGTGCACATAATCTTCCGAAGAAGTCGGCACATCGAAGTTGATCACGCAAGGCAGACCAGAAATATCAAGGCCTCGCGCTGCCACATCACTGGCAACAAGGAAGGTGGACTCCCCGCTCTTAATTTTTGCAATAGCCCTATTACGCTTCCCTTGAGAGAGATCTCCATGAAGTGTCTCTGCGGAAAACCCATTGCTCCGCATGGCCTTGTAAAGATTGTCTACGTCTCTTTTCCTGTTACAGAAAATGATGGCGGCACTGATTCCTTGGTTTTTAATCAAGGCTTGGCAAAATCCTGCTTTTTTACGGAATTGATCCGCCGAGCTTCCTTTGTCAGAAGCAATGGGAATCGCAAATTGTTCAATATGCGCAGACTCAGAGGCAGACCTATGAATAATGACCTCTTTCGGAGACATTAGGAAATCCGCAGAAAGCCTTCTAATTTCTGGAGGAAGAGTAGCGGAAAGCAACAATGTCTGCTTCATGGGAGGTAATACAGCCATAATTCTCTTAATGTCTGGCATAAATCCCATATCCATCATCCGATCGGCTTCGTCGAGGACCAGCATTCGAATATCTGTCAGAAGAATCTTACCACTGCCGTAAAGATCTAAGAATCGCCCGGGCGTTACAATAAGTACATCTACGCCTCGGTTTAGGATTTTTTCTTGATTTGCAATGGATTCTCCTCCAATAAGAAGGGCCACATTCAATTTATGATTTTTTGTATATTTTGCAAAGTTATCCGCAACCTGATGAGCAAGCTCTCTGGTGGGCTCCAAGATAAGAGATCGAGGAACTCGAGCCTTTGTGCGGCCTTCCGACAACATATCAATCATGGGAAGGGCAAATGCGGCTGTTTTTCCTGTTCCTGTGGGAGCGCAGGCAAGAATGTCTGATCCCCTTAGAATTAATGGAATAACTTGTTCTTGGATTGGAGTGGGGGTTGTATATCCCTTCTCAGATAATGTATTGCTTAACTCTGGACTTAGTCCTAGTTCTTGAAATGTCATTCTACTTTACTCTTTGTTTGGGCGAATTCCCTATGCACATGCATATAATACTTATATATAGGGATCTCCAAAGAAATTTCAAGGGACACCCTCACAGTCTGAGAAGACTACTTAGATTTTGTTTCCTTAAACAAAACGTGTTTACGAACACGGGGATCATATTTTTTGAGTTCTATCTTTTCTGTCTGCCCACGAGGATTCTTCTTCTTTATGTAGAAAAAGCCTGTATCCGCAGTGCTTTCAAGTTTGATTAAAATAGTTTTCGCTTTTGCCATGATTCTTACTATATATATTTAACTAGGCAAATATCTACCATGGAGCACAGTTCTCTGTCAAGCCCTTTCTCAATTTTGTATGAGTTCACAACATATGAGACTCAAGCGGCGACCTTGAGGACTTTGTTAATGTACTCCAAAGGGGTGAGGCCTTTCAAGGAATTATGAGGTCTGTAAGAGTTATATTTTTGGAGGGCCTTTTTAAGGTCAATCCTT
>CAIWGV010000007.1 GCA_903912365.1 uncultured Alphaproteobacteria bacterium | reverse complement strand
ATAAAAAAGACCTCCTAGGTTATGGTTTCAACAAACATATCCTGAAGGTCTTTTTTCTTATTCGCAAGGGGGATTTCGCTTCGCTATTTATGGCTCCGCTTATCCCCCTCGCTCAGTCTCACATCTATCTGAACTTTTACACAGAAAAACATTTACTGCACACTTAAGGAACGGGGAGATATAAACATGAAATCAAAAGCTTACGGCCTGCTACTGAGTCTTTTTGTTCCTTTTTTGTGTGAGGGCGCCAATTCTGGGGCAGCCAGTGCGGGGGCTGCTCATGCAGCTGCTCCTTTTGATACCACTCCAGATGAGGTGATAACGGGGCCCCTTGCTGACCACCTTTCGGCAGAAGATCTGAGAGCGCTTGGGGCAACGAGTCTGAGAATGCACGCTCTTGCAGTTAGCTCCCAATATACCCTAACCTTTAACATGGAGACTGTTAAAGAGGACAATGTTGATATTGATCACGTTGTGGCGTTCTTGAGAAAAAGGAAACACATTAAAGAACTAAAAATCACCCATATGAAGGTGGATGTTTTAGAAAAAGCTCTAACTCAACTAGTTGCTGAGAAGTTCAAATTTGACAACCTTGTTTCTCTGGATTTAAGCGGTAATCCTCACCTTACGGGTGAGGTTCTCCATCTCTTTACCCAAACTACCCCCAGGCTTCATAGCCTGAATGTTGACAATTGTAAGATTGACTCCGGGCCCGGGCATTTACTCGCCACAATTACGGATATGTCTCATCTGACAGCTCTGAGTATTAGATTTAATCACCTTCGTCATAGTGCGGACCTCATCAGATTTATGTCCCAGCTGACAACCCTGGATATTAGCTTTAATAACATTGGAGATGAGGGGGCGTACTCTGTCAGCAGAATGAAGAATCTGACAACCCTAAATATTAGGGGTAATAATATTGGAGATGAGGGGGCGGAATTGATCAGCGGAATGAATAACCTAACATCCCTGGATATTTCGCAGAATAACATTGGATCTGCGGGGGCAGGATTCATCAGTCGGATGCCTCATCTGATAACCCTGAATATTGACATTAATAATATTGGATCTGCGGGGGCGGCCTCTATCGGTCAGATGCCTCATCTGACAACTCTGTATGTTGGTTATAGTCACATTGGAGATGCGGGGGCGGCCTCTATCAGCAGAATGAAGAATCTGACAACCCTAAGTATTACTGGTAATAATATTGGACCTGCGGGGGCGGAATTCATCAGTCATATGAATCATCTTACAACTCTGTATATTGGGGATAATAAAATTCATGGAATAGCCTTCATCAGTCAGATGCGTGGGCTGAAAATTCTTGGTATTTCGGCTAGGGACATTGGAGATGCAAGACTCGACCTTCTTAAGAAAAAACTTCCAAATACACGCATACATTCCTAGGAAAGTATAAGCTCCTTAGATCTTATGCTAAACTGGCCCCATGAAATTTGCGCCTGTCCTTCAAAAAGGTCACCTTGTGAAACGCTACAAACGTTTTATGGCGGATGTTTTATTGCCTGATGGGACCACGGTTACGGTCCATTGTCCAAACTCTGGTTTCATGAAAGGTCTTGTGGATCCGGGCAACCCCGTCTGGATCAGTAGAAGCCCCAACGAGGCCCGTCGCCTCAAGCATACTTTAGAGATTGTGGAGGTGGGAGGCGTTAAGGTGGGCGTCAACACGCAGCATCCCAATTTGTTGGTACGAGAGGCCCTTGAATCGGGGGTTTTGGACATTCCTTTTCAGGGAGAAATCCGGCGGGAAATTAAATATGGCGTGAATTCCCGTATTGATCTTTTGCTGGAAGATTTGAAGGGGCGGCCTCTTTATGTGGAAGTAAAAAATGTGACGTTGAAGGAGGGGAGTCTTGCCCTTTTTCCAGATTCTGTGACGGAACGTGGCAAAAAACATTTAGAAGAAATGATGAATGTGGTAAAAGAAGGGGGACGGGCCCTCATGATGTATGTGGTCCAGCGATCCGATTGTGAGAGTTTTTCTGTGGCGAGAGACATAGATCCCCTCTACGCGGAGGCCTTGGGAAGGGCCCAGGCAGGGGGAGTTGAGCTGCGGGCGGTCCAGTGCGTCGTGGATGAAACTGAGATTAAGATTGATAAACCCATAGATATTAGGATTTTTGAATGAAAGAAAACGCATCGGGCATCATGTTGCATGGCGAAGAAGAGTTTCTTGGCATGCGGAAGGCAGGG
This sequence comes from uncultured Alphaproteobacteria bacterium, assembly GCA_903912365.1. Lineage (GTDB taxonomy): Bacteria > Pseudomonadota > Alphaproteobacteria > UBA7879 > UBA5542 > CAIWGV01. Next base: position 6,040 of record CAIWGV010000007.1, on the reverse strand, counting down.
AAGCTGGGGGCCGAAGTGCTGGATTTTATCACGCCCCACGTGCAGAAGGGCATTGCCACAGAAGAGCTGGATAAGCTGTGCCATGATTTTATCATTTCCCATGGGGCCATTCCCGCCCCCCTCAATTACCGAGGATTTCCTAAGTCCGTGTGTACGTCCGTGAATCATGTGGTGTGTCATGGCATTCCTGGTCCCAAGAAGCTTTATGAGGGGGATATTATCAATATCGATGTGACCGTTATTTTGGATGGGTGGCATGGAGATACAAGCCGTATGTTCTATGTGGGAGAGCCCAATGTGAAGGCTAAGCGGTTGGTGGAGGCTACTTATGAGGCCATGATGCGGGGTATTGAGGTGGTGTGTCCCGGGGCCACTCTGGGGGATGTGGGGTATGCTATCCAATCCTTTGTGGAGAAAAAAGGATACTCCGTGGTGAGAGATTTCTGTGGCCATGGTATTGGACGGGTATTTCAGACGGAACCTCAGGTACTTCATTATGGGCGCCCCAAGACAGGAGAGATTTTGGAAGAGGGCATGTTTATGACCATCGAGCCCATGGTTAACATCGGCGGCTATGATGTGAAGGTATTGCAAGATGGCTGGACGGCGGTGACAAAGGATAAGTCTTTATCAGCCCAGTTTGAGCATTCTATTGGGGTCACGGCAGAGGGATATGAAATTTTCACCCAGTCTCCCCGAGGGTTCACATGCCCTCCCTATAGGTGAGCCCATGGCGGCGGAGGATCATCAGCAGGGTCATCGGCAACGCTTAAGAGAGAGGCTTCTGAGAGGAGGGGAGGGAGCCCTTGCAGACTACGAGCTTCTAGAAATGGTTTTGTTCCTAAGCCAGCTCCGCGGAGATACGAAACCTTTGGCCAAGGAGCTTCTGAAGAAGTTTGGAAGTTTGAGCGGAGTCTTTGGCGCCTCCTTAGAAAATCTTCAGGCCCTCAAGGGCTTTGGGGAGACCTCTGCGGCCATTTTCAAAATGATTCGAGTGATTGGGACCCGGCTGGCCCAAGAGGAAATAAGAACCAAATCAATCCTTTCTGACCGGGAGCAGCTGGTGCGGTATTGTCGGTTGCGCATTGAAGATGCAACTGTTGAGCAGTTTCATGTGTTCTTCCTGGATATCAAACTCCAGCTGATTGTGGACGAAATTCACCGTAAGGGAACCATTGATCAGGCGGTCGTGTACCCCCGAGAAATTATCAAACAGGCTCTGCATTATGGGGCCTCCCACCTATTGTTGGCCCACAACCATCCCAGCGGGGATTGCACTCCCTCTCGGGCGGATATAGACTTGACACGGTATCTTATGGAGGCGGGGGAAAAGCTGGGCATCCAGGTGCAGGATCACTTGATCATTAGTGCCACGGGGTATGTGTCTTTGAGGGAGGGGGGAGTATTAACCCCAGCCCCATAAAACCTCTATTACTTCGCGAAACTGGGGGGATCTCAGCCTCCTCGTGTACGTCTATGTACACGTCGTCGGCCTCGACCCTTGTTTCGCTCGTACTAGAAATTTTCTGGGGCTGGTATAATATGGATTTCAGGTAATTTCGAATTTTATCTTTTGATCCCCCTCACTTTGTATAACCCTGATAGGGGGAAATGGAATTTCTTTTTCCTCATCAAGGGGCGCGGAGCGGGCAGTTGACATAAAACAGAATAGAATCAAGAGAGAAAATCTGTAAATTTTTTCATGGGGAAGCGCCTCCTTTAAATTTTTTTGATTCCCTCTAGGGATAAGAAAATGGTGCCCGCTGCCGGACTCGAACCGGCAAGGCCGCAAAGCCAACGGATTTTAAGTCCGTCGTGTCTACCTGTTCCACCAAGCGGGCACAATATATAGCCGACATCTTATAAGCCGGCCAGGCGTCAATCAGTCACTCGCCTATTAGTTATAGGCATCGCTTCTTCTTTCCTATAGCCAACTTAAAGCTGCCTAGTTATAGCCGACATCTTAAGCTGGTCAACGCGTCAATCAGTCGCTCAAGCTTTCTAAGCGGGATCCTGACTTCCCCCGAGTCAGCCTTTCAGGCTTCCCCTGGGTCCTCAGGATGACAGGGTCCCACAAGCCGCATCAACTTAAAGCTGTCTAGCTATAATTTCTTTTTCTATTCTGGAAAAGAAAACCATCCCACACCCTACTGAATCTTAAGGGTGCGAGCAAGCTTTTTTTGAAAAAGATGGCCCCCACGTCGGCGCAGGGGGCTTCCTTTGGGTGCGTAGGATGCCGGCCTCTTCTAGGGGATAAAAGGAATTAGACCAAAAAGAAGGGGCCCTGTAAAGGCCCCTTCAGAGATATGGTTAATGGAAACTGATTAGAACCGGATTTTTGTTCCGACAATAGCAAGCGTTCCATGGTTGTTTTTGTTGATCTTTGGCTTGCCGGCATAAAGGTCTGCACCTGTTTGTCCGGGAACAACTCCATTGATGTAAGCACTTGGCGCCTTTGAAGAAATCTGGTCGATTTCCACAAATGCTACCAATCCTGAAGCAATAGTGTAGTCCATAGAGAGGACAAGCATGTCTCCCTTAGCTTTTCCGCCGGTAACCTTACGCTCTGTGTGCTTGAGTCCCACAGACGCATTCATGTTATGAGAGATGTCATAAGCCAATCCCAGGTCGTACCCAGAGGTATTAGACCACTTAGATCCAACACGCATCAGAGAGTTGTTATTCTGGAAGTATCCAGCCGCTGCTTGATAGTTTTTGTAATCAAACAAGGAACCGATTTCCCAAGAATTCACATTTCCTGCCTTAGGACCAGAAAGTGTATTTTTTCCCTTACCTGTCGCTACCACACCATACAAACCAAGGTTTGACATGCTAAAAGAGTGGTTGTAAGACAAAGCCAAGGCCAAGTGGTTCACCGCATAGGGGGCTGTTGCTCTTGCATTGTTTGTTCCAGAAGAGCTGATGTTATTAGATGTCTTAAAACGACCATACAGTCTTGTATCTGGCGTGTAAGAAGCTCCAAACTGGATACCATGAATGGTTGGAGATGTATAAACAAGCTTTGGAGCTGTATCATCCGTCATTTCAATGGTTGTTCTGAAATCCACACCGCGGGTAACGTTAAAGTAGCGGTAGGCATCTTTTCCGCCTGTTCCGCTGAGAACGTCAGTACCACGATACATCATTGTGCCGTCAACACCGTTTAAATCTCCCAGCTTCACGCTTCCGAAAACGTCATCGGTTGCATAAACGTAGGCCTCAGAAATACGATCACTTGCAGAAGAAGAGCGATCCAAAGAAAGAACGCCGAGACCTCCGTAGGTCAGTCCACCAGTGGTTGTTCCGCCGATGCTAAGAACAAGGTCACCAGTCGTCTGGAAAGTTACGGCTGGTTCAGAGCGAACTTTCTGATTAACTCCTACTGCAGTACCCTGCAAAGAACCGCCAAAGCTAAGAGTTGGACCATCAACTGGACCACGGGCCGTTGCTGCCAAGGCCACTAAAGATACGCTTGTAAAAGCCAAGCCTTTTAAAAATTTACTCATGTTATACGTCTCCTAAAAAAACAAGGGTTATAAGACTATAACACCTTATTTTGAGGTGTAAGGCAATGCTAAAATAAAAGATTCCGAGAGAAACTAGGGGGAAGTTGCTTCAGGGCAACAGGCTGTGGGGATTGGGATACGTTTTGGGGAAAGGAGAGCCTTCTGGTCGCACCAAATTACCCTTTTTACCGCAGGCGCTTAAACAAAGCACAAAGAATAATAATCCTGATAAAAATTTATACCGCATGGGGTCTACTTTAGGAGATTTGACATGAAAATACCAGCCAAAAAATAAAGACCAACCTCTTGGTTTTTATTGAATGCCCGCAGGCATTGGGAGGGATCTTGTAGATTGAGATATTTTAGGCGAAAAAATAAGATACCGCCCACCCCAAAAGTTAGGAGGAGGAGAAAGGAGTTATTGGATAAAAGGGAAATCACCCCCCATCCCAGAAGCATGACTCCATAAAAGAGGCTTATGTAAAACTTTCCTTCTGTGCCAAATCTGAGAGCTGTGGATTTGATGCCCGCTTTTAAGTCATCCTTATAATCTTGGTAGGCATAGAGGGTATCATAAGCAAGAGTCCAAAAGAGGCAAGTGACGTAGAGGAGAATCGAAATGGGAGAGATTTTTCCATGAAGGGCCATTTCTCCCAGGAGAGCTCCCCAATTGAAGGTAATGCCCAGAAATAACTGGGGCCAATAGGTGTAACGTTTCATGAAGGGATAGAGACCTACAAAGATCAGAGAGCTTGCCCCTAAAAGTTGTGTGGGCCGATTAAAGTGGAGAAGGACCCAGAGGGCTCCTCCTAGCTGAAAAATTAAGAAGATGATGGCTTGTTTCTTTGAAAGGGCTCCCCGTGCCAAGGGTCGATCCTTTGTTCTTAGGACTTTCTTATCGATTTCAAGATCTATTAGGTCATTGAAAGTGCAGCCGGCGCCGCGCATGAGGAGGGCTCCCAAGGTAAAGAGGAAGATGTAGGAGAGGTTGAGATGGGCGCTTGCAAGACCGAGAGAATACAAGCAAGGAAACAGGAGAAGCCAAATACCTGTGGGGCGGTGAAGACGCATGAGTTCAAGGTAGGGCTTCATAAATTCCATTGTATAACCGACATCTTATAAACTGGCTAGGCGTCAATCAGTCTCTTGCCTATGTCTTATAGACGGCGCTCCTTCTTTCCTATAGCCATCTTAAATCTGTCTAGCTATACTTTGGGGAAAGAGATTGTTTATGCACCCCACAAAATCAAAGTTTCCCAGATTATATGTCCCGGATTTTTTAAATCAAGGGAGAGAGGTGGTGCTTTCAACAACCCAAGCCCATTACGTGCTGCATGTGATGCGAAAAAAGCAGGGAGAGGGGGTTTTGCTCTTTAATGGCAAGGAGGGAGAGTGGGAGGGGGAGCTTACGGTGTGCTCTCCCAAAAGAACGGTGGTTGTCTGTAAACAGCTGCGACGCCCCCAGAAACCAGAATCGGATATTTGGCTTTTGTTTGCCCCTCTAAAAAAAGACCCTTCAGAATTTTTAATGGAAAAAGCAACGGAACTGGGGCTATCAGAAGCATACCCCGTTGTGACGGAGTATGCGGAAACGAAATCGTTTTCTCTCGCTAAGGCAGAGGCGCATACCATAGAGGCAGCGGAGCAATGTGAACGTCTGACGGTGCCGAAGATTCATCCCCTTCAGCCACTGAAGGATGTTCTGGTGGCGTGGCCCGAAGATCGCATCCTCTATGTATGTGTGGAACGGGCAGAGGTGCCCCCCTTGCTGCAGGCCTTGGACCTTTCTAAGAAGGTGGCCTTTTTGGTGGGGCCTGAAGGGGGGCTTTCGGAAAAGGATTTGGCACTTCTGGAAGGCCAGGCGTTTGTGCGATTTGTGAGTTTGGGACCCTTGATCCTGCGGGCAGAGACGGCGGGAGTTGTGGCCCTTAGCTCAATTCTTTTGAGTTTATGCGTCGTCAGATCGTCGCTTATGTAGGTCGCCTACACGGCGCTCCTCCTTCCTAGCCTGAACTCAAAACTCTTGAGCCATAATAAATCCTTTTTTAATCTAATGGGAGATGAAAGATCAAGCTTTGCAAAATTAGGGAGATTGATGTAGGATCCGGCCCATGTCTTATTTTAAAGCATTTTTGGTGGGCATTTGCCTCCTGGTTATGGCGGATCGAAGTGGCGCAACGCCGGGAAAACTGGAGAATGTGACCATCGTTGTTTCCTCTTGCGATCGGTACGGCGACCTTTGGGATCCTTTTTTCAAGCTCCTGTTCAAATACTGGCACTCCCTTAAGACCTATAACAAAGACATTCCTATCATTCTTATTTCTAATGAGCGGGATTTTGCGGCGGAGGGCGTGCAGGTTTATAAGACAGGCAAGGATGCTAGCTGGTCCAGCAACATGATGAAAGTCCTAAAGTCCGTTAAAACCAAATATGTGCTTTATCTGCAAGAGGATTATCTCATTGCGGCGCCCGTTGATGAGCGGCGCCTCCAGTATCTTCTTGAAAAAATGGCCCAAGAGCATGTTGTGGCCATT
>CAIWGV010000006.1 GCA_903912365.1 uncultured Alphaproteobacteria bacterium | reverse complement strand
TAATAGGATTCTTTTTAGAAAAATTTTCTTTTTCCTCTATGGTGAAGAGCTTTAATATATTGTCTTTGATTCCGTTAGATAAACATTCAAGGGGCTCCATGCTTTTTTTAATGGAGATGCCGCGCTTGGTAATCCCTTTATTAGGATCTTTTCCCTCTTCCTTAAGCTGATCAAACAAATTTCTTGCCAATAAATTGGAATAGTTTCCAATTTCTTCCTCAAATCGGGCTCTTCTTCTGGTTTGAGCGTCGGATGCTGAGATTGCGGCCCTTGGGTTATAGGGTGCACCTTCAGGGGTGCTAGGAAAAAGTCGGCGAGGAGCTAAATATTCAGTTGGCGAAGCACAGGCCACCCCCAGTGGTGGAGAATTAAAAGAGAGTTTTGACAGGTCAGTTTCTAGGCCAAGACCACTTTCTTTAAAGATTTTTTCAGGACTGTTTTCTGGGCTGATTTTTTTATTTTCCGATTTCAAGGAGCTTCTTTCTATAGGTTTTTTTTCTTTGCCGAGAGGGCTTTTTTTCTCTAATGGTAGAAGGCTGCTTGGGGTATCTGAATGGATTTTCTCAAATGATAAGTGAGAAGATTCTGAAGAAAAAGTATTTATATCCTTTAGGTACTCTCTAAATATATGGCAAAGGTTTTCGTATGCATCTTTTGCTTCGGAAGCGCCGAGTTGTCGGCCTGTTAGATGGAGGAATTCTCTTTGTTGACTGTTAATTTTTAAAATTGAAACATGAAAATCGTTTTTGTTTATTGAACGTGTGATTAAGTCGATCTCATCTTGTTCTGCTTGGGGAGGAGGGCTAATTTCAAGAGACAAGACGGCGTGTCTCCCCATGATTTTGACTTTAGTGGCATGGATAGCAGATTCTTTTATAAGAAGACATGTCTGATCTATCTTACCCTTAGGTATAGATTGTAAATCTAAAGAGATATGCAGGCCTTTTCGAGATTCGTCTATAAGTTTTCCAGAATTTTTATCTCTTCTAAGTCCAAAATCAAGAATTTTAGGAGTTTCGTCCAATGTTGCATGAGTCTCTACAAGGGCTTTAGCTTCAGGGCTGTCAGGGCTATGCCTTTCGGATAATGTTACTAAGCGCTTTGTGCGGGATTGTACTGTTTTAGCAATGAGTTGTGCCGTCTCTTCAGTAAGAGAGAAATATGCAAAGGCACTAGATCTTGCCTTAGTACAAATAATTAAAAAACAAAATACAAATAAAATACTATTTTTCATCGATACTCCTAATAATGCAAAAATAAAAATATAGTATTTATTTTTTTAATTCAATAATTACTTGTAAAATATTTTGTTTTACCAGCGAATGAGAGCTGCTCCCCACGCAAGGCCTGCACCTAAAGCATCAATGAGAATCAGTTGGCCTGGTTTGATGCGGCCGTCCCGAACACCGGCGTCTAGGGCCAGGGGAATGGTGGCAGCGGACGTATTGGCCTGTAAGGCCCCCGTCTTGATAATCTTTTCTTGCGGGAACTTTAACCGATCCGCCAAGGCATCAATGATGCGCTCATTAGCTTGATGGGGAACGAACCAATCAATGTCTTCTGAAGTTAGATGATGTTTTTCCAGAACCTCTTCCAGCGCTGCCCCCATTTTTAGAATGGCATGCTTATAAACTTCTCGACCATTCATTTTTATTTTACCAACGTCTTCCGAAGAGGAGGGGCCCCCATCCGTATAAAGAATATCTTCCAAAGACCCATCAGAATGGAGATAAGTCCCCAGAACACCCCGATCCTTATCAGAGCCTTCTGAGGGAGCAGCGCCTACAACAACAGCGCCGGCCCCATCTCCAAAGAGGACAGCCGTGGACCGATCGGACCAATCCACAATGCTGGACATTTTTTCAGCGCCGATGACAAGTCCATAACGGCCCTGACCTTGTTGAATAAAATTGTTGGCAATGGAAAGGGCATAGACAAAACCACTGCAGACTGCCTGAAGATCGAAGGCAAATCCTTTTTTCAGGCCTAAATTAGCTTGAATTTTTACAGCAGTGGCTGGAAAAGTGCGGTCAGGGGTGGTTGTGGCGCAAATGATAAAATCTAGCTGGTCCACAGAAATGCCAGCCATTTCAAGGGCTTGAAGGGCCGCGATGGTGCCCATATCAGATGTTTTCTCTTCAGGAGCCGCAATATGACGCTGATGAATGCCCGTCCTTTGCACAATCCAATCATGGGACGTATCTAAAGTTTTCTCTAAATCTTGGTTGGTTACAACATCCTTTGGAAGATAGGATCCTGTTCCTAAAATTTGCGCACGATACATACCTGCTTCTCCTCCAGGAAAATAATTAAGCGACGTCAACTTTTGGAGCGTTTTGCTTGATATCTTTATAAAGCTGTTTTAGGCTCTTTTCGATTTTTTTATTGAGGTCATGAGAAACCATACGGGCCGCCACGTGAATGGCGTTAGCAAAGGCAATTCCATCCGCGCTGCCGTGACTCTTGATGGCTACGCCCCCAAGACCGATGAGCATGGCTCCATTGTAGTTTTTGGCATTGAGCTTGTTTTTGAATTTTTTCATGGCGAACATGGACAAAAGATATCCCGCTCGGGCAAGCCAAGAGGTTTTGAAAACTTCTTTCATGAAGGTCATGATGAAAAAAGCCATTCCTTCAAGAGCCTTGAGGGCTACATTTCCCGTGAATCCATCGGTGACCACCACATCTACGGTACCTTTTCCAATGTCATCCCCTTCGATAAAGCCGTAGAAGTTTAGCGTATTGGGAGCACATCTTAAAATTTTAGCTGCCTCTTGGACGGCATCATTTCCTTTTTGTTCTTCTTCTCCCACATTTAAGAGGCCAATGGAAGGGTTGGAAACGCCCAAAATTTCCTGAGCATATACATCGCCCATGATAGCAAATTGAACAAGATGGTTGTGATCACAGACCACATTGGCACCCAGATCAAGCATAACACAGGGGTTTTTAAGGGTAGGGAGGGACGCAATAATCGCAGGGCGGTCAATGCCAGGGATCATCTTCAGAAAGATTTTGGCAATGGCCATGTAGGCCCCAGTATTTCCTGCAGAGACAACGCCACTGGCGTGACCATCTCTTACAGCATCAACGGCCAAACGCATGCTGGAATTTTTGCTGTGTCTTAAAGCAATGGAGGGTTTTTCTTCATTGGCAATGAAGTCAGGGGTGTGAATGATCTCGGAAGCCTTGATGAGGGCAGAATATTTTTCCAAAAGAGGAGAGATCTTTGCCTGATCACCGTATAATTTAAATCTGAGATTAGAATTTTTTGCGAGCGCAAGAGCGGCCCCCTCAATCACCATGTCTGGTGCTCGATCTCCTCCCATGGCATCCAAAGCCAAGAGGATATGTTGAGAGGACTTAGACACCAGATCTATGCTGCGTTGGTTTCGTCTTCAGAGGCACGTGTGCGTAAAACTTGCTTGCCGTCATAATGGCCACAAGCGGCACACACATGATGAGGACGACTCAATTCACCACAGTTCTTGCATTCACCATAGTTAGAGCTCTTTAAAGCGTCATGGGCCCGACGTTGGTCGCGGCGAGACGTTGATGTTTTCTTCTTAGGAACAGCCATAATATTTCCTTACTTTCGTTATATCAGACCTGAATACAGGATTTTTAGGAAAAAAGCAAGAAGTTCTTCATTTTCTCACCCCTTGTGGTAGGAGTTGTTTGATGGAAGATATTCTAATCAAGCCGCCTTTCCATTTGGCTTAACGGTCTTTCGGATCTCAGATAAAAGAGTGTTTTTGCCTATTTCTAGATCATACCGTTGCTGTAGATTGAGCCAAGTAGGGGCCGAAACACCGAAGAAGCATTCAAGCCTTAAGGCCGTATCTACACTCACATTCCTTTTGCCCTGTAGAACTTGCGAAATCCGATTGGCTGGAACGTCAAGTCTGCGAGCAAGCTCCGCACTGGAGAGCCCTAAAGGCTCCATAAAATCTTCCCACAAAATTTCCCCAGGGTGGATGGGACTTATTTTTTTCAGCATTTGTTAGAGCTCCTCTCTCTTTTTAATCATTTATGGTAATCCAAAATTTCCACATCTTCCGCATGCCCATTATGCCACCTAAAGCAAATGCGCCATTGTTTATTAACATGCAAGCTATAGGTCTCCTTATCTATCTCCCACAAGCTTTTCCAACCGATTACTCGGCGGAAGTTTTAGGTCTTCCAAACGAATGGCCGCCTCCAAATAAACCAACCGCTTTAAGGCTTGGCGCTCAAATGCTTTATAAGGTTTTACGCTAAACCCCTGAAAAAGCTTTTCTGTGTCCCTATCTTTAAAACTTTTGATCATACTTTATAATAGTACGCCATACGTATTATGTCAATTTCTTGGAAAGAATTTAGATTATTCCTAATCGTGGTCCATAGGAGACGATCTTCTTCCTTATGATGTTAGGAAGATCACCCCTCGTGGAAAGAATTATTCCTTGGGAACCCGGGGGGTGGAAGGCGACCAGGGGCTGCGCGCTTTGCGAGCCAGGGCGTCAAATTTTTCTCAACGGTTGATTTATTTTTCCGGGTCCAGCGGAGGCCGTCTGCTAGATTGAATGTGGTCACATCGGACAAGCCGCCGTCTTTGTAGCGTTGTAGCATCACACCCCGGCCGCGCATCATGGTAGGCATTTCGGTAATGGGGAAAATCAACAATTTGTGGTTTTGTCCCACAACGGCCACATGATCTCCGTGCAGTTTTTCACAAAGTTTCGCTTGAATACCATCCTTTACAGTTAATACATGCTTTCCATTGCGTGTTTGAGCCACAACATCTTTTGCTCTTACCAAGAACCCACGGCCATCAGTTGAGGCCACCAAGTAGGTATCTTCCGCTTGAGGTGTGTAAGCTCGTATGGACAAAATTTCTTCCGTTTGTTCCATCTCCAACAGCATGCGCACAGGCTCGCCAAATCCACGGCCGGGGGGCAACATACTGCCCTGGAGGGTGTAAAAACGGCCCGTGGTGGAAAAGAGAAGAATTCTGTCTGTGGTTTCAGCCTTGAGAGTCAGGAATTCGTCATCCCCTTCCTTATATTTGATCTCACTCGCTTCCACCGCATGTCCTTTAAAGGAGCGGATCCAGCCTTTCTTGGAGAGGACCACCGTGATGGGCTCTTTCTCTACCATGGCCTCAAAGGGGACGTCTACATCTTCCGTGGCCTCCACCAGTTTGGTGCGGCGCGGACCTAGGATTTTATTCTCGGCCCCAAATTTCTTTTGGATTTCCCGAAACTCATCCTTAATGAAATTGAGGCGTTCTTTTTCGTCTCCTAAAAGACGATTTAGTTTTACCGCTTCTTCCTTAAGTTTTGTGTGCTCCGTCCGAAGCTCCATCTCTTCCAGCTTTCGTAGGGCTCGCAGACGCATGTTCAGGATGGATTCTGCCTGGAAGTCCGTCAGCTTAAATTCTGCCATCATGAGGGCTTTGGGATCCTCTTCTTCCCGGATGATCTGAATGATGCGATCCAGATTGAGGTAGGCGATGAGATAGCCATCCAAAGTAGCCAATCGCTTTGCAATTTCTTCCAAACGGAACTTGGTGCGGCGGAGTAAAATTTCTACCCGGTGATCCAGGAACAGAGACAACACTTCCTTGAGGCTCATGACACGGGGCATGTGACGGGAATCCAGCACATTCATGTTGAGGCTAAAGCGCACTTCCAAGTCTGAGTGCTTAAACAGAGCGGACATAAGCATGGCCGCATCGATGGAGCGACTGCGAGGCGTGAGGACGATGCGGATCTCATCGGTGGATTCATCCTGCACATCGGAGAGCATGGGGATTTTCTTGGTAAGCACCAGGTCCACCAATCTCTCCATCAACTTCCCTTTTTCTACCTGGTAGGGGATCTCCGTGATAACGATTTGGTATTGGCCATTCTTGAGGGGCTCTTCTTCATAGCTGGCCCGGAGTCTGAAGCTTCCACGTCCTGTTTCGTAGGCGGATACAATAGATTCTTTGCTATCCACCAAAACGCCGTGGGTTGGGAAATCGGGGCCCTGGACAAAATTTACCAATTCTCGAACGGAAACCTCCGGATGATCCACCAGGTGAATCAAGGCATCACAGAGTTCCCCCACATTGTGAGGGGGAATACTAGTGGCCATACCGACGGCAATGCCCTCAGATCCATTGGCCAAAAGATTGGGAAATTTTCCCGGAAAAACGATGGGTTCTTGGAATTCGCCATCATAGGTGGTGCGGAAATCCACACAGGCCTCATCAAGGCCTTCCATAATGGCTTCTGCTACTTCTGTGAGGCGCGCTTCTGTGTACCGCATGGCGGCTGCATTATCGCCATCCACGTTTCCGAAGTTGCCTTGCCCTTCAATGAGGGGATAGCGAAGGCTGAAATCTTGGGCCAAGCGTACGAGGGTATTGTAAATGGCCACATCCCCATGGGGGTGGAATTTACCCATGACGTCTCCCACGATACGGGCACACTTCTTAGGGGCCGATCGGGCATTGAGGTGCAATTCCCGCATGGCAAAAATAAGGCGGCGGTGAACAGGCTTCAGCCCATCCCGCACATCGGGCAAGGAGCGAGACATGATGGTAGAGAGGGCGTAGGATAAGTACCGCTCTTGCAACGCATCTTTAAATAAAACTGTTTTTAGTTCATTACCCATAGGGACTCTATTAATCTCTTTCTCAAGCTGAACACTTTGTTAAAGTGTGTGTCGCCAAAATGCTTCTTCAAAAAATACCCGGTGAGGTCCAGTCCCATCTGAATGTCGCTGGGACTCGGGTTCTCTTGCCTCACCAAGAAGGCCGGGAGTTTCAGGAGCTTATCCTTGTGGGGCAATCCCACCTCTGTAGTGACCGCACATCCCGTCTTTGGAGAAACATAAGCAAGACCTACCTTTGCTTTCGTCACCACACACTCTTGTAGTGTAAGGGCAAACCCCAATTCTTTCAAGAGTTTCAGCTCTAAGGTCACATAATGGGGATGCCACCCCTCTCCTTTCAGCTGATTCAGAAATAACAAAAGGTCCTGATAGTAGCTGGGATACGCATGACGCTCCGGCAAAAAGGCCAATGCGTATTGACTGAGCATCTCTAAGGCCAGAAGCTTTTGAGGGTCATCCAAAAAAGCAGAATAGATGTGGTCCACGGCCTCAAGTCGCCATTCGCCCAGCTGATCCGTGAGGCGCGCTTTCCACACGGCCCGGACTTTTGTGCCCGACTGCAGAAGCGCCCGGTTTTGTTGAGAAGAGGCAGATCGGAGCACGCCCGCATGACGCCCATGCTCCCGGGTAAACACTGTCACCACTGCACTGCGCTCTCCGTGCTGTCGGCTGCTGATGATAATGCCGTCATCTTCCCAGGTGATCATCTACGACGTAAAATCTAACCCCAAATCCTGATAAGACTCGGGACGGTCTTTCCATTTCTCATCTACCTTTACATGGAGCATAAGGTGGACCTTGATGCCCAAAGCCCGGGAAATTTCCTTACGGGCTTGTTCTCCAATGCGCTTAATCTTTTGCCCCCCCTTGCCCACGAGGATGGGCTTGTGGGCTTCCCGCTCCACGCAAATGGTTTGTACAATCTTGAGGCTGCCATTCTCAAACTTTTCCCAGAGGTCCGTACGAACGGTGAGGCCATAGGGAACTTCCGCATGCACTTCGTGGAGCAAGACTTCGCGCGTCAGTTCTTCCGCCAAAAGACGTTGGGGCATGTCGGAAACCTGATCCGCGGGATAGAACCACTCTGACTCAGGCATTTGTCCAAAAATATACTCTTTTAATTCCCCCAACCCTTGTCCACTCTTTGCAGAAATCATAAAGACTTTGTCAAAGGTCGCCTCTTCGGAAAACACCTTTGTTTTTCCCAAAAGCTTAGTTTTGTCCGGTACCAAATCTACCTTGTTCAGAACCAAAATGGCCTCTTTCTTTTTACTTTTGAGGGCGGCGAGGATTTTCTTTTCTTCCTCCTCCATGTGAACGCGGGAGGCATCCACGATAAGCAGAATCAAATCCGCATCCCGCACCGCCTGCCAGGCGCTGGAGATCATGGACTTTTCAAGGCGCTGTTTAGGGTTCTGAAAAATCCCCGGGGTGTCCACGAGAACTGCCTGGGTTTCCTCATGGGTCAGAATCCCCACAACCCGCGTCCGAGTCGTTTGCTGTTTATGACAAACGATGGAGACTTTGGTTCCTAGCAGGGCATTCAGGAGTGTTGATTTCCCCGCATTGGGAGCACCGATCAACGATACAAATCCACAGTGTTTCATGGGCGGTTCTTTTTGCTAGGGCGAAGAATGAACAGCATCTTTGCCGCTGCCTCTTGTTCCGCTTGTCGTTTGGTAAGGCCTTTGGCAAACACTTCACTCTCCACTTCTTTTATATATAATCGAATTACAAATTCTGGCGCATGGTCAGGCCCCGTCACTTCTGCCACAGAGTACGCGGGCAATCCCCATTTCTTTTTTTGAAGATGCTCCTGTAGGGTAGTTTTTGCATCGAGCTCTGTGGAATCTTCCCCACTCTCTATCAAAAACTGCCAGGCCTCTAAAATAAATTTTTCCGCCGCCTCAAATCCCCCATCTAAATAGACAGCCCCAATCAAAGCCTCACAGGCATCGGCCAAGATGGTAATGTTGCGCCGCCCCCCCGAATGTTCTTCGCTGGAAGACATTTCAATAGCGGGTCCAAGATTGAGATTTTCTGCAACTTTGGCAAGAGTTTCCCCCTTCACCAGGTTGCTGAACCGGCGGGCCAGGTTTCCTTCTTCATCTTCCGGATGGGCCTTATAAAGATAGGTAGCTATCACAAGACCCAAAACCCGGTCTCCTAAGAACTCCGACCGTTCGTAAGTGGACAATTCTGATTGCAAGCTGGGGTGCATGAGCGCCCGCGCTAGGAGGAGTTTGTTTTTGAATGGGTGGGAGAGATTTGTCAGAAAAGTTTCCATGGGGTAAAAATTCACAATAATTGCAGAGCTTCCATCCCCTACAAAATACAGGTTTATGGAGGTACGCACAAGAGATATAAACCTTCCCCTAAAGAGAGTCTACCTTACCACTCATTAGCCAAGGAAAAATATTATAA
The DNA here is from genome assembly GCA_903912365.1 of uncultured Alphaproteobacteria bacterium. GTDB lineage: Bacteria > Pseudomonadota > Alphaproteobacteria > UBA7879 > UBA5542 > CAIWGV01. The sequence continues at coordinate 19,324 of CAIWGV010000006.1, read as the reverse complement.
ACGTCTCCAATTGTCGATATGCTGGAAAGCAGCGTAAAGCTCCCTCATTTCTATCAACGATAGGCCGGTATAGGACACATGCAAAGTATGGAGATTAGGGATATCCCGTAAAGTGGCGAGAATGGCTATCATGCCTGGAGCTGCTATGTGGTTATCGGACACATCCAAAGTATGGAGATATTGGGCATGCTGTAAAGCAGCGACAAGGGCTGCCATCCCTGGAGTCTCTATGTTGGCCAATTTCACATTCAAGGCACGGAGCTGAGTGCACCTCTTTAAAGGGGCGGCAAGGGCTATGATGCCTTGATCTCCTATATCGTTAAGGCACACATTCAAAACATGGAGATTGGGGACATGAGGTAAAGCGGCAGCAAGGGCCGTCATGCCTGGAGCTCCGATTATGTTATTGGACACATCCAAAACATGGAGATTGGGGACATGAGGTAAAGCGGCAGCAAGGGCTGTCATGCCTTGATCTCCTATTTCGTTACGCGAAAATCCCAAAGCATGGAGATGAGGAACATACTGTAAAGCGGCAGCAAGGTCTATGGCGCCTTGAGCTCCTATATAGTTATAGCCCACATCCAAAGTATGGAGATTGGAGATAGAGGGTAAGAGTTTTAGGAGGGGGGGAATAATATCTTCTTCTGAGTCTACTAATAAGAGGGATGTTACAGTCCTACGATTAATAGAAATTGGAAGAACCTGTGGTAGGGTAAAAAAGTTTAACCCCTGTACATCATAATAAGGTTTAATGTCATAGGGAAGGCAAAAACGAGCCTCTTTAAAACTCCTGCAGACCAAGGCAACGTTCTTTAAATCCCTAGTTTTCAAAAAAGAAAAGATCTTGATCAGAATTTCATTTGGCAGGTCAAAAATATTTCTTTCCAATGAGTGATCATTCTCCTGTTGTGAAGAAGAGGCAACCTGTGCACGCGGAGGATTTTGATGCTCATCTCCAGCTGCAGCCGCCATGGCCGTAGGTAGTGTAAAAGAACATAGAACTAATACAAAAAAGCAGACTATTCTAATCATTTTTTATCCTATATTTAAAATAATACATATATATATCATTCCTATATAATAAATTTTTACTAATTTCAAGAGGAAAAGAGAGTTCATAGTCTCCTTCTTGAAATTTTTACTCAGTCCTTTATACTCCGAGAAAGGTGGTCTTATTAAGGGAGAGTGTTTTGAAAAAGTTTCTTAAGTATCTTTTTGTTGTGGGAATTTTGGTTGCAAACCTTTCTTGTTTGGCCGCGAATCAGGCGAATTCTAAAGTAGTGGTGGTCCAAGAAGGCCATCCACAGTTTGAGAAAATCAATCAGTTTTTTGCAGGTACAGAGCTACAAGAGATGACCCGGTCCGCCCTAGTTCATCCATCTTCCTTTACCTGGTATAGTCCCGCGCTTCTAGGAAATCAATTGGACCTGGAATTTATTGGATTTGAACCTCACTACACCCTCATTCGGGATGGATCTAAAGACAAATCTTATGTGGGAGAATGTATATGCAAACTCCGCATCAAAGGTAAGCCCGATCAACAGATGGTTCTTATGATGATATTTGACCTGGCGACCCAAAAAGGAATCTTGGTCCCTCTCTACTTCGGAGAAGACCTTCCCAGCTTTACACTATTTAAAGACATTATGAAAACAGCTGCGCCACTTTATTCATCTCTTGGGATCGAATCTCTCTTTCAGGTCCAAATTAAACCCTTAAAAGCCACCAACACTTCTAAAAAAATGGAATGGACCATTTATAGCCAGAGCAAGAGCAAGAAAATTTATGTTACTCTAACTCCCGATGGTGCAGGAGGCACTTCTTTTGCCGTAGAATAGCCCCGGTCCTAGTGAATCGCCGTGAAGAATCTTCTAAACCGGATAATTTCATCCCAATCCCAGACCTTGTAGAGGTCCAGAATACCCGAATCGATAGAGAAAAGAATATCTTGGGCGCGACCCATGAGGTAGTCCTTATGGACAAAGCTCAAGCCCTCTCGGCTGTCACCAGAATTGTTTCTGTTGTCGCCCATCATAAAGAAATGGTCAGCGGGCACCAGATACTCTCGGGTGTTGTCAGATCTACCTTCCCCTACCACAGATTCGCGGAGAATTTTATGTTCGAGACCACTGGGCATAGTCTCAATGAATTGTGGGACATCTCGGTATCGACCAGAGGCTACCTTTTCTTTAAAGTCCTCAATGCGTCTTTGAGGGAGCGGTTTTCCGTTAATGTAAAGAATGCCCTTCTTCACTTGGATACGATCTCCAGGAAGCCCTACGATGCGCTTAATCCAAAAGGAATCCAGCGTCATGGCATCGGAGAACGTAATAATACTTCTCACATCATCCCAGAGACGGGCAAGTCGAGGCATCTCAGCCCCCCGAGGGTAGCGAAAGACCGCCACATCCCCCTGCTTGGGTTGGGCATAGAGAACACGGCCTGGGATTAAGGGCAAGCTATAGGGGAAAGAATGCTTGCTATGGCCATAAGCCCCCGTAAACACCCAGAGGTAATCCCCAATCAACATGGTGGGGTACATGGATTCGGAAGGAATTTTAAAAGGTTGGAAGATAAAGCTGCGAATGATAACGGCGATCACCACAGCAACAGTAATTTCTTTGATATCTTTCAAAAGTTTTTTGTTCATTTTCTCTCAATAACTGGAAATGACCACAAAGGCCTGAGCCATAGGATACTCATCCGTCAGACTTAAATCAATCTTAATGCGGTCTTCCTTAAAGATTACCCTCATTTTTCTAGACAAAGAATCGCTAAGAACGATTGTGGGTTTTCCGGATGCTTCTGTATGCACGGAAATATCCAGGAAGGTCACCTGACTCCCAAATCCACAGCCCAGGGCTTTTACAAAGGCCTCCTTTGCCGCAAATCTTTTGGCAAAATAACTCGTCCGCTGCTGATCATTGGTGATAGTCGTTGCTCTTTCTTGCTCAATCTTTGTATAGGTCATATCCAAAAATTTTTGGGGGTGGCGTTCCAACATTTTTTCAATGCGCTGGATATCTACTAAATCTACGCCGATTCCTAAAATCATTTAAACTCTCTCAGCTGTGTTCACAATACCGCAAGCTCGGAGAGAGGCGAGTATATGCTGAAGATGCTCGAGATCTTTCACGTTAATATCAATGATCATATCAAAGAAATCATAGTGACGACGGGTTATTTTGAGGTTCACAATATTCCCTTCGTTCTTTCCAATGACCGTGGTAAGGGTACCCAAGCTTCCTGCTTTATTGGAAAGCATCACAAAGAGGCGCCCCACATGCTCTGCCCCCTCCGATTGTCCCCAAGAGACATCAATGAGGCGCCGGGGCTCTTTATCGAATTGCTCTAGAAACTCACAGACCCCCGTGTGAATGGTAATTCCTTTCCCCGTATTCACAACTCCTATGATAGGCTCTCCTGGCAAGGGGTGACAACAGCCTGCAAAATGGACGGCCATCCCTGGAATAAGGCCTTGGATTTCCAGAGCTTGTTTCGCTTTAGGAGATTTTACGGAAAGGGCGGGTAAGGCCTCTTCTCCTTTTTCTTGAGATTTTTGTTTGGATTTGGAAATCTTGATAACTTCGCCTGCATTTAAAAGGCCTTCCCCGACGCGCGCATAAAGCTCTTCCACGGTTTTAAGCTCGAAATGTTCCAACACTTCTTTTAAATGGGCCTCTAAAATTTCCTCCGAATCTTTAATTTCTCGGAGTAGCATGGATTTCCCTAAGACGATGAATTGAGAAAGTTTGCGAGATCGTATGAATCGGCGGATATGGGCTTTGGCCCGGCCTGTTACCACAAAACGTTCCCAGGTGGGAGAGGGGGTTTGGGTAGGAGAAGAGATGATTTCCACCTGATCTCCGTTTCGCAGGGCCGTTCTCAGTGGCATTAATTTTCCATTAATTTTGGCGCCTCGACATTTGTCTCCCACATCAGAGTGTACTGCATAGGCAAAATCCACCGGGGTAGCGCCCCGAGGTAAGGGGATAATATCTCCCCGGGGTGTAAAACAAAACACCTGATCTTGAAACATTTCCAGCTTTGTATTTTCCAAAAACTCATCCGCTTCCGATGCATTTTTTAGGATATCCAAAAGACCCCGTACCCAGGGATATTGAGTTCCTTTTTTGCTGGATAATCCCTGTTTGTACTTCCAGTGAGCCGCAACCCCATACTCAGAGGTTTTTTGCATATCTTTTGTGCGGATTTGAATCTCAATCTGGTATTGATTGGGACCAATCACGTGGGTATGAAGGGATCTATAATTATTTGGTTTTGGGGTGGAAATATAATCTTTAAAACGCCCTGGGATCACAAAATATTCGCTATGAATAAGGCCTAAACACTGATAGCAATCAGCAATAGAATCCACAAGAACCCGAAAGGCAATCACATCGGAGAGCTGCTCAAAAGTCACATTCTTGCTTTGCATTTTTTTCCAGATGGAGTAGGGGCGCTTTTCTCGGCCCACCACTTCGGCAGTGATGCCCCCTTTCTTAAGAATATATTGCAAATCTTTGACGAGAAGGGCCGTTGTATTTTTATCTAGCTGATGCAGGTGTTGGATGCGCTCTACAATAGCTTTGTAGGCATCCGGGTTTAATTGTGCAAAAGAAAGGTCCTGAAGCTCTTCCTGGAGGGTGTTCATCCCCATGCGTTCGGCTAAAGGGGCGTATATTTCCAGTGTTTCAAGGGAAATTCGACGGCGTGCTTCCTCCCGAGGGAGATGCTCTATGGTGCGCATATTATGAAGCCGATCGCAGAGTTTGATCAGCAAAACACGGATATCGTCAGACATGGCAAGCACGAGCTTCCGAAAATTTTCCGCCTGTTGGGTTAGGTTGGATTGAACCTCAATACGGGCAAGCTTTGTAACGCCCTGGACAAGAAACTCTATTTCCTTCCCGAACTCTTTACGAACATCTTCAAGGGTTGCCGCAGTATCTTCAATTGTGTCATGGAGTAATCCCGTAATGATGGAGGGAACATCTAATTTTAAAGAAGCCAATAATTCAGCAACAGCCACGGGGTGGGTGATATAGGGTTCTCCAGAAGATCTCTTTTGATCGTGATGATGCTTTTCTGCAAAGTCATAGGCTTTGCGAATAAGGTCCACATTAGCCCGGGGAGCGTAGACAAGAACCGAATTAATTAGATTGTTGAGGCGCTCTTTCATGAACAAAAAAGGGCCCCCTGGGGCCCTCCGCTTCTTAAAAAATCTAAATCTTTACTAAATCTCTTCTGAAGTTGAATCTGCAATATCTGTGCTTTCAATACTATCAACAATCGTAAGGTTATCTTCCAGGACTTCTTCCTTGATGTTAGCAGGTTCGCCGCCTTGAAGCCATCCTTTTTCCTCAGAAAGAACGTCCAAAACTGTTTGCTCATCTTCATCGATTTCCACATAGTTTTGAAAATGACGAATAACTTCATCCTTTAAATGAGCTGTAGAAACGGTTCCCTCAGCAATTTCCCTCAAGGAAATAACTGAATTTTTGTCATTATCCCGATCCACAGTTAAAGGGGCACCAAGAGAGATTTCACCTACTCTCTGAGCCGCCAACAACACCAACTCAAATCGATTCTGAACCTTTAAAATACAATCTTCTACGGTTACGCGAGCCATTTTATTCTCCTAAATTCCTCTCGCAGTATACACGAAACTTTGGTGAAGTCTAGAGTTTATGTGCTGTTGTTTATAGGCGCCTCTTTAAAAAATCGCATAAAGGACTTTTCTATTTTTAAAAAACCTTTTATGATGACAGGCATGAATGAAGGAATAACAAAACAAAAGAAGCCCTATGTCATTGTCCTCGGCAATGAAAAGGGGGGGACTGGAAAATCCACCACAGCCATGCATATCATTGCCTCTCTCCTGCACTTAGGATTTAGGGTAGGAAGCCTCGATGTGGATGCACGGCAAGGGACTTTGACCCGCTATATAAATAATCGCCGAGAATATGCCAAAAAGAATGGGGCAACCTTGCCCATGACGGACCATTTTTCCCTGCTTAAGAGTGAGAAGGACTCTGTCATTGAGGCGCAAGCAGAAGATAAAAAGAATCTGGAAGGGGTTCTTGATCAGCTGAAAGACCATGATTTCATCGTTGTGGATACGCCCGGAAACGATCTTCATTTGTCGCGCCTGGTGCATTCCCATGCGGATACCTTGATCACGCCCCTCAATGATAGCTTCGTGGATTTAGATGTGTTGGTGCACCTGAAGGCGGATTCCTTGGACCTGGAAAAGCCCAGTATCTATGCGGATTGGGTGTGGGAACAAAAGAAACAAAAAGCCATGCGAGACCGATCCTCCATGGATTGGATTGTGCTTCGGAATCGCTTGTCCCATGTGCAGGCGCACAATAAGCAGAAGATGGAACAGGTTCTGGATACGCTCTCCAAACGTTTAGCGTTTCGGACCGTGCGGGGATTCAGTGAACGGGTGATCTTTCGTGAATTGTTTCTGTCAGGCATCACGTTGCTGGATTTGAAGGCGATGAATGTGCCTTTACAGCTATCCCATGTGGCAGCGAAGCAAGAGCTACGGGATCTGATTGCTTGTATTAATCTGCCCCTGCTGCAGGAAAAAGTCACAGCGTCTTTTTAGTTTCTTCCCCCTTGAAACTTTAAAAATCATACTTATATGTTCCTTATGTTGTGCGTATGAGGAAGCATATTATGAGTAGAATTTTGTTTTTATTGTTTTTTGTTACGGCAAGTTTTGCCAGTATTGAACCTGTCTTGATGATGCAGGATGGCCATTCCGTGGAAGATAGGGATCTTTTTCACAGAGGTCATTGTATTGTGCGGGATTGGCAATCAGCCCGGATCTATGGGCCTGAACTACTCCCTCCTGAAAAATTACAAGCAGATCTAGGAGCCTTGGGACTTCAAGCCAAGTTTGTGCCCACAAGTTTTTGGGAGTTGGTTTGTATTAAAATTTCCATTGAAAATCCAGAATTTAGCTCACTCAACAAACCTTATAGCGGGTTTTGGGATGAGGACTTCTACGAAAAAAGTAGTCGGATGGATCCTCCTCTTGAGCCGGAAGAAATGGACAAGAAGATTCTCTTAATGAATAAAGGAGAAGTAGCTTCTAAAGTTAAACAATATATTGATAGACATATTGTGAAAAACTACCCTGAATCGGGTAATTTAACAGAACTGGACAAGTACTCACCCCATATTTTGGACGAGCTTGCAAAGAGATTTCATTCTTTGCTGGAGTTTAATCGCGCTAGACATTCGATGGAACAAGGAGTATTTCCGGAAGATCCGCGGGTTCGATTGAGTCCTCCATGTGATAACGTTTGTGCCATCCATAATTTTAATAAATTATGTGAAATTCCTCAGGTGCTTAAGAAGGTATTTGAAAAAGAGATGGATTTTGATCATCTTCTTTTGATGAGGGGCACTACACCCTCTCCTGCTCAAGACTCTTTACAGGATAGCATCCCTTATCATGGGGATTTGTATCGTGAAAGCGCCTCCAGAGTCATGAAATCTCTTTCTTATGATACATCTTTATTTGGAGGTCTTTTAGAAGATGAAAGCGCAAGTGTTCATTATTATTATAAAGACAAGGCGATTATTTATGGGTTATCTCTTCCCCTTCCCCTATCCATCCAGAACAGAAAGATGTTCTCCATTCCAGCCATTATGGGTTTTGGACATATTAGTAGGAGTGGAGAGCTTGTGCACCCTCGAACAAGAATATTTAAAGGTTTTTTGGGTGGAACAACTCTTCAAATAGATCCCATTCCTCCTTATGTGCAAACTGATAGAACAGACCTAACAGAATATGCGCGGGAATTCCACACCCTCGTGGCTGATCATTTGTGCTTTGTGATTCCTCCCGTTGATTTTGTAAAAGAAGAACGTGACTATCCCTATGGGCTTGAGTATCTGAAAAAAGCTAATCGAGATTTTGCGGCGAGTCTATAGTCGGGAAATCCAACCGCCGCCCAGTACACGCGTTCTCTCATAGAACACACAAGCCTGTCCGGGAGAGATGCTATATTCCGGCTTTTGAAGGGTTACATGAGCGCGCCCATCCTTCAAAGATAGTGTGGCTTCTAGTGGTGTCTGAGAAGACCGGGTTTTCACCGTACACTTCATGCCCTCCAGAGACTCTGGAGATAGCCAGTTTAAATCTTTTAAAGGGAATGTTTGTGTAGCCAAGGCCTCTTTGGGTCCCACGACTACCTGATTTTTTTCGGGATCCAATCGCACCACATAGAGAGGGGCTTCATTATCATGACGCGCATTGACGGAAAGCCCCTTTCTTTGACCTACAGTGTAATGGATGATGCCAGGATGACGACCCAGAACTTCTCCTTCCACATGCACAATATTTCCGGGTTCCAGAGCTCCGGGGCGGAGTTTTGTAATAACCTCTGCATACTTGCCGTTTGGTACAAAACAGATGTCTTGGCTATCAGGTTTTTCCGCCACTTCCAACCCAAATCTTAAGGCATGCTCCCGAGTTTGGGCTTTCGTAAGGCCTCCTAAAGGAAAGAGCAAAAAATCCAACTCTTCTTGCTGAGTGGTGAAGAGGAAATAGCTTTGGTCTTTGAGGGGATCCACCGCTTGGTGAAGTTCAGCCCGATCGCTCATTTTCCGCTGCACATAGTGTCCTGTAGCCAAAGCTGTAGCACCTAGGTCCCGGGCGGTTTTGAGGAGGTCTTTGAATTTTACCTGCTGGTTACAGCGAATGCAGGGGACAGGAGTTTCGCCCCGCAGATAACTATCTGCAAAATCATCCATGACGCTTGTGCGGAAAACGGATTCATAATCCAAAACATAATGGGGAAAGCCCATTTTTTGGGCCACTTGGGCTGCGTCATAAATATCTTGGCCCGCGCAACAGGTGTTCTTTTTTTCAATTTTTGCGCCATAATCATAGAGCTGCAACGTAATGCCCACCACGTCATAGCCCGCTTCGGCTAAAAGAGAGGCCACCACAGAACTATCCACCCCGCCAGACATGGCCACCACCACGCGGGTCTCTTTTGAGGGGGAGGGAAGTCCCAAATCTGTCCAATTTAAAGAAGTCATGGCATGTATATGATATAGATCGGGGATTTTTTCAAGAGCAGGGTTGAAACAAGAGGGAAAACTTCCTATATCTCTACCGTGAAATATTTTTTGAAGCTTATTTTTCTGTTTTGTTTTGTTCAGCAAGGGTCTGCTGCTTTTGATGCTGTATACTTTCGGGGGCTAGACGAAGAGCTATCAAGACAAGGAATTCCAGCACATTTGCTCCCTTCAGCTCGAGAAAATATAGCAAGAAGGACGTTCAATACCAAAAATTTTGGCAATACAGAGTTTTGTATCCATGAAAAAGTTCCCTTGTATCCGGGAGAGATTTGTTCTCCTCAAGATTATTTATCATCTTTTTTGCAACATCTTTTTCCGAGAAATGAGCCATTTCTACTAGCCAATCAGGTTGAGGTGGATCCTATTTCCAAATTGAGTGCAGAAAAACTCGGGCAGCTTATGAGCGCCATTGAATATTGCTCACCAGAATGCCGTATAGAGATTTTCTCCTTAATTTTAGATCTAAATCTACAAGCTCCTAGTATCAGGAACATTAAGTCGGAAATTTTCAATCGGCAAGATGCTCTGGTAGGCCTTCATAGGCTATTCGAAATGAATGTTGATGAGGATGATTTAAAAGAAATAGAAAATTTTGATCCTGCTTATCCCATGACGTCTTATGTAAAGAATAAAATTCCTGACACGTTCAAAAAAATAGGATTGATAGACGGAGAGTTAGAGGTAGCAACAAAATTACCCTATTCAGATAATGCCGTACGGTTATTGCGGAAAAGACGCTTTGTAGAAGTTTTGACAACAGCACTTGGAGAAGAAGGGGTTGATTTTAGGACAGTCCAGGAATCTGTTGCTGCTTTCTTTTGGAGACGGGCCCAATCTGGGGAAAATATAAGAAAATTCTATGAGGGATATAGAGGGGAGCCTTTAGTCTTGCCAGATCGTCTGTTTGAAAGTGGATTCCAACTGCAAGATTTTGAGAGCTTAACAGCACGCGCAACAACTTTTCCGGTTTCCTATTTCTCTCTCTTGCCCGAAGAGAGGTTCTTTCTTGTGTCTCGAACAAATCTTATGAATTTTTTGCCCATCCCTTACTCAGTGGCACAGTTTGCAAGTTCCTCTTATGCTGATTGTGTAGAGACAGGAATCCGGAATGCCCTGATGCGGCTGGCTTTCATTTTAAGAGATGAGAAACCGGTCTTTGACCCTTCTCTTTTGCCAGAGGGGAGCGCCGCAAGAGCATATGCAGAAGGACACTCTACTTGGGAGCTCCTCTTGTCCTCTGAGGGGCGCAATGCTTGGTCAGAAACTGTATCAAATAAACCTCAGAATGGAATGGGGTATTATAAGAAAAAACCCCAGGGTCACTATGAGTTGAAAAGTGATCTAAAGACAGTCATCAATGCTTTTCGATATTTGTTGGGGCTTTCGCTTGTAAAAGGAGCTTTTGATGAAGGAGCTGTTTCTAATCATTTATCTTCAATTTCAGAGGCTCTTACTCTCTCTTCTAAAAGAACTATTCAGTTAAAATTGGCCCCAGGCGCAGAAGTTTCAAAAGGACTTGGAGAAATTGAGTTCTACTTTGATGGGGAAGAATCGTATACAGGGAAACTAAAAGTAGAATCTAACCACGCAGCCTATGAAGTGGCATCTTCCAAGAAGATGCCTTGGATAGAAGAAACTTTAAAGACAGTAGCCGTTCCATCTCATCTGCCTTTGGTTGCTTCTCTCGTTAAAGATCCGGCAGAAACAATCGGGTGCCTTGTTAAAAAACCGGAAGAAAGTCTATTTAAAGGACGGTATGGAAACTATACATTTACAGAGTCTGCAACGCTATCCCCTATCTTTTCTTATGTGAGGTCTCTTCCTCCCCAAGAAAGATTAAGATTCTATAAGAGCATTGATACAAGAGAGGTTGACATCTACGCTATTCTCATCAACTTTATTTTGACACAGGATCCATCTAATTTTCCATATATGTTAAGGATGTTAGGTAAGATAGATTTTCTTGAGGATCGTTATGCGACGACAAAGATGTGCAGTAGTGTGTTCCCTCGCATATTTGAAGGAACAATTACTTCGGAGAAGATCCTCACTGTGGTTGATAGTGCTAGCTTTTTATTCTCAGACTCTTATGGAGGGCTGAGCCTATTTGATTGGGCTACTCGAGAGAACAAAACAGAGATTCTTGAACATAGAAATGAGCAGGTGAAGGGATTGAAAATTGCCCAAACGGTTCTGGAGGAAGACTTTGAAAAAGCGAGTGGTTATTTGAAACAGTTCCCGACTTTAGAAAGTCTAATTTATCAAAAAGATTCTCCACCTTTTGGGGAAGAGAGCCTTCTCTATCTTAAAGGGATGGAATTTTTGATCGGGTGTCTCCCAGATTCTTTGCAAGAATTTTGTGTTTGTATTTTTCCGTCAGATGAAAAATCAAAGAGTTATTTTTTGAAAAATATAAAGGAATTTCTAAGGAGATATCCTAAAAAAATCATCAACAGCTGGTCTGCTTTAACAGAGGAAGAATTTAGAAAAATTATCACAGAATTGAGAGATGACAAGCTTCCCTATCAAAAATTTCAAGGGGCCACCTATGACGCGGGTATCCATAAAAGTTTCTCTGAATATTACACCGAATTCGATCAACTCGCCGCAGCCGCCACAGAGCCCCTAGCCAATTAAATTTCATTGTGCTACATATAGGCCCATGACGCTCGCAAATCTTTTAACGGTCCTTCGGATCCTAATTCTTGTACCCTTTGTGGCCACCTTCTACATTCATACCCCTTGGGCAACCGGTGTAGCTATTGCTTTGTACTGCATTGCCTGTCTCACAGACTATTTTGATGGCATCATCGCCCGTTATAATAACGAAGAATCTCGATTGGGGAAATTTCTGGACCCCATTGCGGATAAGCTTCTTATTTCCACCACTCTTCTTATGCTGGCAGGGAATGGGCACCTGTATGGAACGGCTCTAATCCCGGCCCTTATTATTTTGTGTCGGGAGCTTTTTGTATCCGGATTCCGAGAGCATTTGTCTCTGGAAGGGGTGACCATCCCCGTGAGCGCCGTGGCCAAGTGGAAGACAGGCATTCAAATGGTGAGTTTGTCCTGCCTTTTGGCCGGGGACATGAACACCCCCCTTCAGCAGTTGGGGATTATTGGACTGTGGTTCTCCGCAGGATTTTCTATTGTAACGGGGTGGGAGTACTGGCAAAAAAGCTCAGCTTTCCTGTTTAAAAAATAATGCGTCTTTGTTTATACCAGCCAGAAATACCTCAAAATACGGGAACGTTGTTGAGGTTGGCGGCTTGTATGGGCGTTGGAGTAGATATTGTGGGGCCCTGTGGGTTTGTGCTGAGTGATCGTAAGCTACGACGCTCTGGTATGGATTATTTGGACCAGGTAGATTTAAAAATTCATTCCTCTTGGGAAAAATTCCTGGAGGAAAAACCCATAGGGCGTTTGATTTCCTTGGTTCCAAAAGCATCTGCCTCTTATATCGCTTTTAACTTTGTGCAGAATGATATTTTAGTGTTGGGAAGAGAGGGGGATGGATTGCCCCAAGAGGTTCTCGACCAAACAAATCAACAGGTTCGGATCCCCATGCAACCGGGACGGCGCTCCTTAAATGTGGCTATTGCGGGGGCTATGGTTTTGGGGGAAGCCTTGAGACAAACACACCAGTTTGGAGTGGGCATTTAAAAATTCTTGGAAGTTTGGTCAAAATTGTTTATAAGGTCTAGATACTTTTTTATAGAAAGAGGAGAAATATGATTAATCTGAGCGGTTTAGTAGATTCGCACACGTTATTTTTGGGTGTTTTGGGGTGTGGGGCTTTGGCCTTGCTTTATGGGGTTGTTACGGCCCAGTGTATTTTGAAGCAACCCACGGGGACAGCTCGGATGCAGGAGATTGCACGGGCAATTCAAGAGGGAGCCAAGGCTTACCTGAATCGGCAATATCAAGCCATTGGATTGGTAGGAATAGTTGTTGCAGCTCTTCTTTTGGTATTCATGGGCGCTCATGTGGGTGTTGGATTTATCCTCGGGGCCGTTTTGTCCGGAATTGCAGGATACATTGGTATGAATGTATCTGTTCGCTCAAATGTTCGAACAGCAGAAGCGGCCAGAACCGGCTTGCAAAAGGCTCTCTCCTTGGCGTTCCGGGCCGGAGCTGTGACAGGCATGTTGGTTGTAGGGCTTGGCCTTTTGGGGATTGCTGTTTACTATAACATTCTTCAAAACTTAAATTATTCTCCTCGAATGATTCTGGAGGCTCTGGTGGCCCTCAGCTTTGGAGCGTCTCTTATTTCCATCTTTGCCCGTTTGGGAGGAGGGATCTTCACAAAAGGGGCGGACGTGGGCGCTGATCTTGTGGGTAAGATAGAAGCGGGAATTCCCGAAGATGATCCTAGAAATCCAGCGGTTATTGCCGACAATGTGGGCGATAACGTAGGGGACTGTGCCGGTATGGCTGCGGATCTTTTTGAAACCTATGTGGTGACACTTGTGGCCACCATGCTGGTGGGAAATATCCTCTTTGCAGAGTCTTCCTATACACAGATTATGCTCTATCCCTTGGTGATCGGCGGTGTATGTATTTTAGGATCTTTGTTGGGCACATTCTTTGTGCGTCTCGGCAAGTCTAAGAATATCATGGGCGCTCTTTATAAGGGACTTATTGCAACAGCCGTGTTTTCAGGAGCTCTCACCATGGTAGCAACGGATGTGTTGTTTGGAGATACAAGCCTTACAGCTGGGACTCTGACCATTTCTGGGATGGATCTGAAAGTTTGCTGTTTGATTGGACTCGCTGTGACAGGATTGTTGGTCTGGATTACGGAGTACTATACTTCCACTAAGTATCGCCCTGTGCGCAGCTTAGCAGCTGCTTCTCAAACGGGACATGCCACCAATATGATTCATGGGCTGGCCATTTCCATGGAAGCAACGGCCATTCCGGTGTTGATCATTTGTGCGGGGATCATCGGCTCTTACCTAACGGCAGGACTCTATGGAATCTCTATCGCTGCGACCACCATGCTTTCTTTGGCGGGGATCGTCGTGGCCCTGGATGCCTATGGTCCGGTGACCGATAATGCAGGCGGTATTGCCGAAATGTCTGATCTGCCGGAAAGCGTGCGTCATGTGACAGATGCTCTGGATGCAGTGGGGAATACCACAAAGGCTGTCACCAAGGGCTATGCCATTGGATCTGCAGCCTTGGCAGCCCTTGTCTTGTTTGCGGCCTATACGGAAGACCTGAAGCATTATTTCCCGAACTTGGATTGCAGCTTTAAATTGCAGGATCCTTATGTGGTTGTGGGGCTTTTGCTGGGGGGCATGTTGCCGTACCTCTTTGGATCCATGGCCATGATGGCCGTAGGCCGTGCGGCGGGATCCGTGGTGGTAGAAGTACGCCGTCAGTTTAAGGAGATCAAAGGGATCATGACAGGCAAGGGAAAGCCAGACTACAGTCGGGCGGTGGATATCCTCACCAAGTCTGCCATTAAGGAGATGATCCTTCCCTCTTTGCTTCCTGTACTGGCGCCCGTAGTTGTCTACGTATTGATTTTCTTTACGGCAGGGCAAGCTCAAGCCTTCACGGCCTTAGGGGCCATGTTGCTGGGAACAATCGTGACGGGTATCTTTGTGGCCCTCTCCATGACTTCTGGAGGAGGTGCCTGGGACAATGCCAAGAAATATATCGAAGAGGGTAACTTCGGCGGTAAAAATTCACCCGCTCACCATGCAGCCATAACCGGTGATACGGTGGGAGATCCTTACAAAGATACAGCAGGACCTGCCATCAACCCTATGATCAAGATCATCAATATCGTGGCCTTGCTCATGCTGGTGGCTCTGTCTAAGATTTAACTGAATGTGCGGGGTAGAGAAACTCTACCCCGTCATCACGTAAGAGGTAATCTTGGCTTTAGACATACTGGGACGATTTTTCTTATTCTTCACCAGTGCTTTCTTTATTATCCCTGTCAGTACTCTTGGGTATTGGTTTTATCGGAAAGAAGTTTTTGGAAAACTTATCTTTCTGATTCTTTTCTCCATAATTTTTAATCTTTATCTAAAGTCCATCTGGCAGGAACCTCGGCCGGCCTGGTTACCAGGGGATTCTTGGGCATTCCCCAGCGGCCACATGAAATTCACCCTATGTTTTTATGGATGGCTGGCTTTTGAGTACCGAAAGAAGTGGTTGAGTGTCTCGGCAGCCCTTATTATGCTGGGCGTGGGATGGGCATTGGTGCACTTTAGATATCACACCCCCCGAGATGTGCTGGCCTCTGTTGGTTTTGGGGGACTTACCCTTATTGCCTATTATTTCTTTCTGAAAATTTCTTTCATCAAAAAAAACTTGCCTTTGGCAGGTCTCGTCCTTTCCCCTCTCACGGCCTTGTTCATCTACCTGATCCCAAAATATTTTTCCTATGTTTATGAGGCTCAGGGGCAGCTCATGGGCTTTTCTCTGGGGTGGTTTTTGTGGGACAAATACTGTCCTGCTGAGCTCACTAAAGGGGAAAAAATTATGAATGTTATCCTAAGCTTTTTGGGAGCAGGAGTTTTTATAGGACTGGGGTTTATGGTTCCGAAAACGCCCATCCTTGTTTTGGCTCTTTCTTTCCTTGCCGGACTCTCTATCTCTTTTCCTGGATTTGGAGTATTCTGTAGGAAGAGGGAAGCATGCACGTCAAAACTATCTTAAAAATATTTCTATCCTTTTGCGCTGTTGCTTTTTGTATCCAGTTGTTTACAGAGGCACCCTACAAACGCACCACACCCCATCGGGAACCTTTCCCTAAATACTCTGCCCATAAGGCTCTGATATCGGGAAAGCATAAGGGGAACACCTTGCTGGCCATTCAGGAAGCCTTGACCAGTCCTGTGGATGGCATTGAAATTGATATCCGACTCTCAAAAGATGGAATTCCCTTCCTCTATCATGAAGAAAAACTTGAAGAAGATACCATCGGCGTTGGAGCCCCAGAAGATTACACCTGGGAAGAACTTGAAAAAATGACTTATCGGGATGGGTCAAAACTTGTGCGATTAGAGGAAGTGTTTAATCTGGTTCAATCTAAAAAATATCTTTTCTTAGATACAAAGACCGCGAAGATTTTTGATTTTAGATTTGTCCGAAAGCTTTCCAAAATTATTCAAGGCCATAAACTGCAAGAGACAGTGATTGTTGGATCTTTTAATCCGATCTTCTTATTTTGGATGCGCGTTCTTACAAAGGATATTTTACTCATGTATGACTTCACGGTGAATATTATGGCCATGGGGGAAGAGATCCAGGCGCAATTTGATAAGATTCCGTGGGCTTTAAGACAGCCATTCTTCCAGAAGTTGATGAGAAGGTTAGTCCGGCCTGATCTTTTGGGTATCCGGTGGAATCTGGAAGAGAAGCTGTTAAAATCTCTGATTGATCGGGGATATCCCGTCATCTGCTGGACCGTGGATGATATTGGAATTGCGCACCAATTGTTTGAGTTGGGCGTGAGAGGGGTGCAGAGCAATAAGCCGCTTGTGTTGATGGGGGCTGATTAGGACCCTATTTTAACCGGAGTTCGGGATTAGAAATCTAAAAAATCGTCACCTTGACGTTAGCCTTTACCCTTCACAGAGCCTAAACATTAAACCTAAAGTGAAAAATATCCCCATCCACCACTTTGTAAGTGCGGCCTTCTTGGCGCATCTTGCCTGCTTCCTTTGTGCCTGCTTCCCCGTTGTACTGAACATAATCACGGTAGGCAATGGTTTCGGCGCAGATGAAACCCCGTTCAAAGTCCGTATGGATACATCCGGCCGCTTGGGGGGCTGTGGCGCCCACATGGGTCGTCCAGGCGCGAGCTTCTTTGGGACCCACAGTAAAGAACGTGAGGAGGTTGAGCAAACCGTATCCGGCCGCGATGACCTTTTCAAGCCCTGACTGGGTGAGGCCCAGCTCTTCCAAAAACATGGCTTTTTCTTCCGTCGATTCAAGTACAGAGATTTCCGCCTCAATGGAGGCAGAAATAATGACCACGGGGGCATGTTCCGTGGCCGCCATCTTTTTCACGGATTCGGTCAGGGCATTTCCTGCCTTGGCATCAGACTCTTGCACATTACACACATAGACCACAGGTTTAATGGTGATGAGGTGAAGGCCCTGGATGGCTTCTTTTTCTTCCCCTGTTAAAGCAAGGGAGCGGGCAGGGCGCCCTTCCTCCAAAACCTTTAAAACCTTGTCACACACTTCTTTTTCTGCCTGTTGAGCCTTATCAATCACATGGGATTTTTTACTGAGCATCTGGGCCCGCTTGCTCACACTTTCGAGATCCGCCAGCATCAATTCCGTATCAATAATGTCTTTATCTCGCAGCGGATCAATGGAGTGCTCCACGTGAGTGATGTTCTCATCCTCAAAGCATCTCAGCACATGAACAATGGCGTCTACGGACCGGATATGACCCAGGAACTGGTTGCCCAAACCCTCTCCTTTGCTGGCGCCCTTCACAAGGCCCGCGATGTCCACAAACTCTAACGTGGTGGGGATAATCTTTTGGGAGCTTGCAATTTGAGCGATGGTGCTGAGGCGCACGTCCGGAACGCCCACACGACCCACGTTGGGTTCGATGGTACAGAAAGGATAGTTAGCTGCTTCCGCTTGAGCCGTTGCTGTCAGTGCATTAAAAAGAGTGGATTTCCCCACATTCGGAAGTCCCACGATGCCACAATTAAATCCCATTTTATTTTCCTATCCCTACGTTTGTTAAAAAAAGGCTTCCTTTATCTTCTAAAAGAAGGTCAAAGTTTCGGGCCATCACCTCAAACAGATCCTGGAGAGTCGCAAGTTCTGATTTGGGGAGATTGCCAAGCACATAGTCTGATAGATCCATACGTTCAGGTTTTTGGTCAATGCCGATGCGGAGTCGCCAAAAATTGGGGCCTAGGGAGGCCGTCAAACTTTTAAGACCATTGTGCCCTGCGTTTCCACCGCCTTGTTTTAGCTTGATTTTGCCGAGTCCCACATCCACATCATCATGGACCACCAAAATTTCTTCCACGGGAATCTTATAGAACTTGCACAGAGCGGCCACAGAGCCACCAGACAGATTCATGTAGGTGAGGGGTTTTAAGAAGAACAAGTCATGGCCATGGATGGAACCCTCGGTGAAAGCCCCTTGAAATTTAGCTTTATAATCGGAAATATTGAAGGAATCCACAAGGGTGTCTAAGAATATAAAACCCGCGTTGTGCCGGGTTAGAAGATATTCTTTTCCCGGATTTCCAAGGCCAACGATAAGTTTCATCCTGCCAACAATTGGGATTTAGGCGTCCGATTCCTCAGTAGATTCTTCAGAGCCTTCTTCTGCAGAAGCATCTTCTTCAGGGAATGCATCAGCAGGCGCCCCGGTTTCTTCTTCCACTTCAGCCTTAGGCTGAGCAATGGTCAAGATGGTTTCAATCTTCTCAGGATGAGCCACTTGCACACCGGCTGGAAGCTTAACATTTTCCAGATAGACCGCATCCCCGATGTTCAAGGTCGAAAGGTCAATCTCGATTGAAGCTGGAATAGATCCAGGAGAACAAATGAGGGGAAGAGAATGACGGAGGGCATTCAAGATACCACCATCACGCAAACCGATGCAATCTTCCTCACCCACAAAGGACAAAGGTACATCTACGGTTATCTTGCTGGACTTGCTGACGCGCAGAAGATCCAAGCTCAATGGGCGATCACTCACAGGGTGAAGCTGTACATCCCGTACCAAAACTTGTTGCTTTGTGCCATCAAGAGTCACATCAAACAAATGGCTGAAGAAACCCCGCTCTTTCATGTGCTTTACCAAAAGACGCTCTTCAATATTGAAGTGCATGGGGTCTTTTTTGTTGCCATAAACCACACCAGGTACCATTCCTGCACGGCGTGCGGCCCGGGCATTTCCCGTTCCAAATGTATCGCGAACTTGTATCTCTAATGATTGCGCCGTCATTATCTTCTCCTGTATCAAGCCCTAACTCTCGGGCTAAAAAATCCTAAAAATTCCCTATCAAATAGGTATGAACTGAACTTTTACGCTGAATTGAAGGGAAAATCAAGAGAAAAGTGAGGATTGTATGAGTTCACAACATATGAGACTCAAGCGGCGACCTTGAGGACTTTGTTAATGTACTCCAAAGGGGTGAGGCCTTTCAAGGAATTATGAGGTCTGTAAGAGTTATATTTTTGGAGGGCCTTTTTAAGGTCAATCCTT
>CAIWGV010000005.1 GCA_903912365.1 uncultured Alphaproteobacteria bacterium | reverse complement strand
TTAAGGTTGAGAGCGTCTTGGCCCAGATCAAAGTGTTCCGTATTCTTTCTGACAGATTCAGAAACAAACGGCGTCGTTACAGTATAGAATTTAAGATTATCGCCGGAATTGTGAATCTGAAAAACGGATTTGCTCCCGCTTAATCCAAAAATGGAAAAGGGGAAATATCGTTTCCCTTTAACTTACTTTCTGAGATGACTTACGCAGGAGAGGGGCGTCCTTTTAGCACTGTTCCACCCTTTCTGACCATGAACTGGATTATTAAGATAACCTAAACAAAAAAGGCCACGGAATTTCTTCCATGGCCTTTATTTGAACTAGAAATGCCTTAGAATCCCATGCCGCCGCCCATGTCAGGCATTTGAGGCTTAGACGCCGCAGGCTCTGGCTTTTCCGCAACCATGGCTTCTGTTGTAATCAACAGACCCACCACAGAGGCCGCATCTTGGAGCGCTGACCGCACCACCTTTGTGGGATCGATCACACCAAATTTGAACATGTCGCCATATTCATTGGTTTGGGCGTTGTATCCAAAGTCAGGACTCTTGGATTCCAAGATCTTACCCACCACAACGGAAGGCTCTTCCCCGGCATTTTCCACGATCTGGCGCGTAGGGGCCTGGATGGCCCGACGAACGATATCAATACCCACGCGCTGCTCATCATTGAGAGGCTTCAGCTTCTCAAAAGCGGTAGCCGTTGCATGGAGCAGAGCAACGCCCCCTCCAGCCACAATCCCTTCAGCTACAGCAGCCCGGGTTGCGTTCAAGGCATCTTCCACCCGATCTTTCCGTTCCTTCACTTCCATCTCAGTCACACCACCCACACGGATGACGGCAACACCGCCGGAAAGTTTGGCCAAACGTTCTTGAAGTTTTTCCTTGTCATAGTCGGAGGTGGTTTCTTCAATCTGTTTGCGGATCTCACTGCAACGGCCTTCAATTTCCTTCTTGTTGCCATTACCGTTCACGAAGGTACACAATTCTTTTGTAATCACCACTCGCTTGGCGGATCCCAACATCTCAGCTGTGACGCCTTCAATCTTGATGCCGATTTCTTCGGATACCAATTGACCCCCGGTCAAAACGGCTAGATCTTCCAACATGGCTTTCCGACGATCGCCGAATCCAGGCGCCTTAACGGCCGCCACTTTCAGACCACCGCGAAGCTTGTTCACAACTAAAGTCGCAAGCGCTTCACCATCCACATCTTCTGACACGATCAATAGAGCGCGGCCCGATTGAGCCACTTTCTCAAGAACAGGCAAGATGGGTTGGAGGGTGGAGATTTTCTTATCATAAATCAGGATAAGAGGTTCCTCCAGCTCACAGGTCATCTTCTCAGAGTTGGTCACGAAGTAGGGGGAAATATAGCCTCGATCAAACTGCATGCCTTCCACCACTTCCAATTCAGATTCCATGGATTTGGCTTCCTCGATGGTGATAACACCCTCTTTCCCCACTTTTTCCATGGCCTTTGCGATCATGGTTCCAATCTCCGTTTCAGAGTTGGCAGAAATGGAGGCAACCTGAGCAATTTCCTTGTCCGTGGTCACGGGGCGAGACCGACTCTTCACATCCTCAATGACCGCTTTCACGGCCATATCGATGCCGCGCTTCAGATCCATGGGGTTCATACCAGCGGTTACCGCCTTGATGCCTTCCCGAGCAATGGCCTGAGCCAAAACCGTGGCCGTGGTTGTCCCATCCCCTGCCGCATCATTGGTCTTGCTGGCCACTTCCTTGATCATCTGGGCGCCCATGTTTTCGAAGCGGTCAGAGAGATTGATTTCTTTCGCCACAGAAACACCGTCTTTTGTGATGCGGGGAGATCCATAGGACTTCTCTAAAATCACATTACGGCCCTTAGGTCCCAGAGTTACCTTCACTGCATCGGCCAATATGTCCAGACCCTTTAGCAACTTGCTGCGGGCTTCCGTTCCAAATTTTACTTCCTTAGCACTCATAATTTTATCTCCTTAAATTTAACCAATGATTCCAAAAATGTCAGATTCTTTCATGATAACCAGATCCTGGCCATCAATTTTGACTTCTGTCCCGGACCATTTTCCAAAGAGGATACGGTCTCCCACCTTAACGCACAGAGGATGAATAGCGCCTGATTCCGCACGAGCGCCATCGCCTACGGCTAAAACTTTTCCTTCAATGGGTTTTTCTTTGGCCGTGTCAGGGATGATAATACCGCCCGCGCTTTTGGCCTCTTGTTCAATCCTTTCGACCAGGATTCTGTCATGTAGTGGTTTGAATTTCATGATGCTTACCCTTTGTTCAGTGTTACAAATATTGAATTAGCACTCTACAATATGGAGTGCTAACAGGGTTTATCATGGGGTCAAAAAAAAGTCAATATTTTTTGTGGGCTAGTCGTTGGGAAGCTCAGACTCTTTTTGTGGGCTAGGGGGTTGACTAAAGGACAATGTGCGTTTTACCTTTTGAAGCTCGAATTCCAATCTCCTAATCTGCTCTGACTGGCTTTCCACAAAGACTTCGTCTCTTTCGCGTTCTCCTTCTAGTTTTTGTTTTTCTCCTTTAATTCTATCGGCCTCCCTGCGCATACCCTCTCCAATATGGACTTGTTCCTCCAAAGCCGCCGTTGCAATTTTAAGTTTTTTATTTAGGTCTTCTTTTTCTCGGATATTCTCTCTTATCACTTCTTCTTTCTTTTTTAGTTTACCCTTTAGGAGTTCTTGTTCTCTCACAGCACCTTGAACTTCTTTATTTTGGTCCCCCAAAACTCTATGAATATCCGTCACTTCCCTCTCAAGTTCTATGATTCTTTTGGACTGATCCATGCCTCCCGGTCCTGTTGTAGCAGTTTGGAGAGCTGAGGTTGCTTCAGCCGCATGGGTCGAATCGAGTTTGCTTTGTCTTTGAAGTATTAATAATTTTTTCTGTTGTTCTTCAATAGCGGTTTGAAGCTTTCGTGCTTGTTCTTTTTCGTGTTCTATTTGGATCCTTTTTTCCTCGTTTTGTTCTCGGGCCCCGTGTAATTCTGCCTCTCGGTCCTTCAGGGTTCCAATAATAGAGTCGACTTCCGAAAGAAGATTTGTCTCGCCACCCAAAGAAGCGGACAAACTATGATTTTCTTTTTTTATTCTCTCTATGGCTTTCTTTATTTGTCCTTCAAGAGCCGCTTTTTCGTCGTGTACAGAAGCCAACTCAGATTGAAGTCGTTTTGAATCAGCGCTGGGTTTTCCTTTTTTCTTCAGTTCTCTCTCTCTCGACTGTTGAAATCTTACCAAAACCACTCTTCCGGTTGCGATTTTCTCCTTCCGAGCTTTCTGCTTCTCAGCATCAAGCATGAACCGCTGGAACTCTTCCCTCTGTACCATTATGCTCCTTTCCAGAGCCCCCATTCGCTGTGTAAATATCGTTTGCGCTTCTTTCTGATCTAGTTTCGCTTTTTCTAATTGACGCGCTGCCTCTTTATTTGCCTGTCTTAAGGCGGCAACTTCCTGTTGAATCCTTTGTGGCTCTGCTACAAGTTGCTGTTTTTCAGGCGCACAAGCCCCTGATTTACAGGAATGGTTAAGGGTTTCAAATCTTTTGGTGGCATTCATCGCCAACTTTCCGGTCGCAGCCATGGCGTTCTCTAACTCTCCTATTTCTCGCTGCCTCTCCGCCAACTCTCGCTGTAGATCTGCCTGTGCCGCAACATGCTCTTGTTGGAGGCGAGCAATTTCTGTCTCAAATCTCTGGATCGATGCTTGCTGAGCTTCTTGAGCCGTTTTTATGACATCTATGTAGTCCCGCTCCCGAGCGGCATTCTTCTGCTTAATCTGATTAATTTCTGATTGGTAGCTTACCTCAAGGCGCCGCTGATCTTCTGTAAGTCTTGTTTCACGTTCGCGGATATTTCCTCGTCTTTGTTTCAAGATCTCCCTTCCCCTCTTCACCGCAGCTTGGTATTGCTGGCCCTCTTGTCCAGCATGGTGTTCTTTTAGACGGGCCAGGTTTTTCTGGTATTCTTCTTCCATTCTATTCCCCTCAGCTGAAAACTTTTCCATAGTGGCAATGAAACTCTCTTGTTTTTCGCGGGCCTCTCTTTGAAGCATTTCAATATGACCACGCAGTTGCTCTTCTTGTTCTGCTACCGCCGCCATAGAACGGTGGAAAGCTTCGAGTTGAGCCGGCTGATCAGCGATCAATCTTTGTAAACGCTGGTTTTCTTCATGCAGTCCTCGACGATCTCGTTCTAGCTCCGCACTTGCCTGCTGAAAAGCCCCTATTTGTGCATCTTTTTCGGCAATCTGGGTAAAAAAATGGGCTCCTGTCTCCGCCTGGATTTTTCGAGCTTCTTTTCCCTCTTCAAGATGACGTTCTTTCAACGCAGCCATTTCCCCCTGCAACGCATTTTCTGCTTGCTGGCGCGCCTTTCGAATCTGTTGGACTTCCGCATTCCGATCATTCATTGCGGCCTGCAAGAGATCTTTATCCCTCGCCAGCTGAATCCTTTGTGCTTCAAGAGGATTTCTCTCCCCCTGACAGGTTCCTTCTATACAAGATTGATTAAGATTCTGGATTTGATGAGCCAAGGCTACACGTTCCTGCTCAACTTCTCTATAGGCTTGTTTCAAAGAATCGATCATTTGATTTTTTGATATTGATTCGAGATGCAAAGCCTCTAAAGCAGCTTGTCTTGCCTGCTCTGCTTGCTCGTGAGCCCGTTGCTCTGCTGTATGAGTTGCTCCCGCTGCAGCAAGAGCGTCCGTTACTCTTTGGTGTTCTTCCCGCTCTAACCGGGCTGCTTCTCTTTCATAAGCAATTTGAGCCGCATGCACTCCTCGCAAAGCTGCTTCCGCTGCCGCATGGGCTGCCTGGGCCGCCGCAATGGCCCGTCCATGGGCCAACCGGTCTGTAGCAATCTGAGCGTCACGGGCCTGAACGTCGCGTTGTGCTTGGTGACGAGCTGCTTCTTCCGCAGCCAGACGACCTTCTGTACCAGCATGGGCTGCGCGCTCCGCAGCATGAGCGGCCTCTGCAGCGGCGAGAGCTGCGGCATGGGCAGCACCCCCTGCGGCATGAATTTCATCCGCAGCGGCTCTATAATTGAAATTGTGTCGTCTCACCACCGCAACTTGTGCTGGATCATCAGGATTCAAACGATTCAACCTCATGCTCCTTGTCTGTCCTGTGTTTAAACTCGATAGAGCTTCCATCGAAGTAAAAATAAAACCTACAAAAAAGAGTGCTTTCAAGATTTTCTTAACCATATTTTTAAAATCCTAGAGAAAGAGAAAACAAGAATGAATTAAATTTAAATTTTGGATAGGCTACGAGGGAAACTCCGTTCTCCGTATTCAAATTTTTAGTTTTAAAGGCTCTATATTGTTGATAAAAATACTCTATGCCAAAACGGATATTGGAGGAAAGTTTATAAGATATTCCAGCCCCGGGCTCCATTCCATAAACATCCCTGTTAAAAATATTTTTTTGAGTATTGTTCACATAGGTTATTTTGAAACGACTATTAATAACCCCTATGCCCAAGAAGGCTGAGAGGTTATCGGTAATTTGACCTCCTACCTTTATTTTCCCCCCTACTGTAAAATCTCGGGAATATTTTATTTCAAAGCTATCCTGCGCATATCCCCCTGTACCAGGATCAAATATGCTTAGGAATCCTTTTTTTCCGCTTATGTCTCTGGGCGCTCCAATTATTTCCCCTGCCACGAAAAAACAGTTGTTGCTCCTCTCATATCCAAGAAAAGCCCGAGACCCCCCGGCGCTACTTGTATCAGAAACAGTAATGCTTCCTGTATTTGCATGATCATTAGCATTTATTCTTATAAGGGAATTCGAGTTGATAAGAGTCGCCCCACCTCCCACATAAAAGTAGTTATTTCCAGCGAAAGAAGATGTCGCTGCAACAAGGGCCCCCATAAATAAATATTTTTTAAGTTTCACGGATTGTTAATCCCCCCTCCTTTCAGTCTATTCGACTCTTTAAAAAAAGGGAAGTTTTTAGTGAGTTATTTGTATCCCACAAGAAACCCCTGTGACTTGTTCATGGGCCCGCACGGAGAGAATACCATCGGCATCCAGGGTAAATATCACCTTAACACGAGCCTTCCCTGCGGGGAGGGGAGGGATTCCCTCTAAAACAAATCGTCCCAGAAAAAGACAATCCTTCACTTGCTCTCCTTCTCCCTGAAAAACACTAAAGGCAATAGTCTTTTGATTGTCCTGATAGGTGGTAAATTCTTGAGAAGCAATGCAGGGCAGGGGGGTATTCCGTCCAATCATTTTTTCCATGAAACCGCCCAGGGTTTCAAGGCCCAAGGAAAAGGGCGTTACATCCAAAAGCAACTTTCCCGTCCCCTGAAACAGAGCGTGAGCATGGTGCGCCGCGCCCAAGGCCACCACCTCATCGGGATTGAGGGAGCTGAGAACCTCTTTCTGAAACTTTTTTTTGAGCGCTTCTTGCAAGAACGGCATGCGGGTGGATCCTCCCACCAAAATTATTTTCTCAATTGGATTGTTTTTTAGGGTTGCTTCACAAATCTGCAACGTTTTATCTATAAGAGGGTTCAGAAGGGTTTCAAGCTCTTTTCTGGTAAGCTTTTCATGGGCTTCCTGGATGCTTAAGTATTCTTTGATATGGGTCGCGGTAGGCAAATCCACCTGAAGATGCGTCGCAATCAACGCATCAAAATCATCGCCTCCCAATTGGGTATCACCTCCCACGGCCAGCACTTGGAAAACCCCTTTCTCCATTCGGAGAAGGGACACATCAAAAGTCCCGCCGCCCAAATCGTACACCAGGTATAGCCCTTCTGTTCCTTGTTCCAGATTATAGGCAATGGCTGCGGCGGTGGGTTCATTCAAAAGACGCAAAACCGTGAGTCCAGCCATCTCCGCTGCCTCTCGTGTAGCCGCCCGTGCCCGCTCGGAAAAATAAGCGGGCACCGTGATGACGGCTTTGGTGAGGAGCACCCCCATATACTCTTCTGCTTTTATTTTGAGATGCCTGAGAAGGTCAGAGGAAATTTCCGTTGCAAGAGATTCTTCTCCCATAAGCCGCTTCTTGGATTTTTGGCCTTGGATGAGGGAGGGTGTTAAGCGGGCACCCTCTATGGGAATAATTTCTGTTTTTCCGTTCCGCACAATTCCCACCACAGAGTTGGTAGTTCCCAAATCAATTCCTAACACCAATTCATCTGAGTGAGGGGGTGGCGTTTGTCCGGGTTCATGGATTTGGAGAAGCATTTATATACACCCCTATTCGTCATCCTGAGGGGCGCAAGCTCCGTCAGGATCCCGTTTTTTATCAGATTGAAGCGGGACCTTGACGTCAGCCCTTTGGGCTTCCTCAAGGTGACGGGTTTTTTCTCTCAATTTCTCAAGATACTTAAGGTCTACCAAAACTACAGCGGCTTCCTCAAACTTCTCTTCGCGAAAAAAAATCTCTAAAGCTTTTTCCTTTGTCAAAAAAAGCACCTCAACTTTCTTTCTAAAAACTTCTCGCTGAATAGGTTCCTTTAAAGTTTCCAATTCCTCCCGCAGCGCCATTTGCTCCGAAAGAGATTCAAACGAAGGTTCTTTTTTAAACTCAGACAAAAGAATTTCTGCCCGGCTTAGGGGATCCTTCAAAAGTTGATAGGCCTTGTTAATGTCAGCCCCTTTACTTTCCGAAAGTTCTCTCTCGCGGGGGGATCCATTTATAAACCGATCGGGATGAGTTTTGCTTTGCAGATCAAAATAAGTTTGGGTCAATTTTTCCAAATCTATTTCGTAAGAAGGCGGAAGAGAAAAAATCTCAAAGGCATCAAACATGGAAGGATTCCCCACATCCACAACGACCTTTTTCGTTGGGATTTTTGAAGGTAAATCCCGACTGAAAATTTTCTTCCAGAAAATCCATTTCAGATCCCACCAAAAAGAGGATAGCTTTGGGATCGATGATCACTTTCACATCCTCCACATCCACCACCTCATCCAAAGGATTGAGCTGATCCGCAAACTCAAGGGTATAGGCATGTCCCGAACATCCCCGGGTCCGCACCCCAATGCGAATACCCACAGAAGGCTTCGCCCGGCTTTCCAGGAGAACCTTGATCTGTCGCAGGGCGCGTTCTGTAACCGTAAGGGCTTGCATTTAATCCTTCTTCTTTTCCCAATCCGCGATGGCTGCCTTAATGGCATCTTCTGCCAGAATGGAGCAATGAATTTTAACGGGGGGCAAATCGAGAGCCTCCACAATTTCCATGTTCTTAATCTGGTGGGCCTGCTCCAAGGTTTTGCCCTTCAACATTTCCGTGGCAAAGGAGCTGGATGCAATGGCAGATCCACATCCAAAGGTTTTGAACCGCACGTCTTCGATGATCCCCGCTTCATTGACTTTGATCTGGAGCTTCATCACGTCGCCACAGGCAGGTGCGCCCACAAGACCGGTTCCGACGTTTTTTTCGGAGGCATCAAAAGACCCCACATTCCGGGGATTTTCATAGTGATCGATAACTTTTTTACTATATGACATATGGTTTCTCCTTTTATATTTCAAGTCTGGTTTTAGCTATGGATAAATTTTGATCATTTTCCGGCTGACTTTTGCATTCAGACTGATGATACCAGGGTAATAGTCCAGCGGCTTGCTGGAGAATTGTGGGATCCTTATAAAACTCTGCGAATCTCCTCATATTATGAAGATTTGAAACCCCCAACCCTTTAATGTCAGGAAATTCTTTTCTTAAGTCTAGAGAAAGTTTTTCAATTATTTTACTCCCCCAACTTTGAGAATTTTGTTGTTCTAAAATCCTATATCCAATATGCCAATACATCTGCAGTAATTCTTTATTTACAGAAAGAGCAGCCCTTATCCGAGCATTTTTTATATGTGATTTAAGCTCTTCTATAAAAGAAAAATAGTCTTTAGAGATTGTATTGTTTTGCATTTTTAATGTCCGGCCCACTGAATAGACTTAATATCAACGCCCGCCTGGGCCAATTCCCACAGGGGACTCATGTCGCGCAATTTCCGGACGGCACTCACAATTTTCTCCGCCGCAAAAATGACTTCTTTCTCGGTGGTAAATCGGCCAAACCCAAGGCGAAGAGAGGTGTGGGCTAATTCTTCCCCAACCCCCAAAGCTTTCAAAACATAGGAAGGCTCCAGAGACGCCGAGGTACAGGCAGATCCAGAGGACACACATAATTCTTTAATCCCCATCATAAGGCCTTCCCCTTCCACATAGGCAAAGCTGAGATTTAAATTGCCGGGAATTCTCTGGTCCAAATCGCCATTTAAAAAGACCTCCGGAAGCTCTTTCATGACATGCGTATAAAAAATAGTTTGAAGATTTTTAAGTCTCTTTGCTTCGGTCTCCATTTCAACCTGGGCAATTTCACAGGCTTTTCCCAAACCTACACACAGGGGCGTGGGCAAAGTGCCTGATCGCATACCCCGTTCTTGGTCTCCCCCATGAATAAGCGCTTGGAGTCTTACGCGAGGTTTGCGGCGCACATACAAGGCTCCAATGCCTTTGGGTCCGTAGAGTTTGTGGCCTGAAATACTCAGAAGATCAATGTTCATCTCTTCCACATTTAGAGGTATTTTCCCCACCGCTTGGGCCGCATCCGTATGAAACAAAACCCCCCTTTGGCGACAAAGGGCTCCGATTTCTTTCAAAGGTTGAATCACCCCCACTTCATTATTCACAGCCATGATGGATACCAGAACGGTCTGATCCGTAATGGCATTTTCTAAATCCTCGAGCCGGATAAGTCCGTTAGTTTGAACCGGAAGATAGGTGATTTGGAATCCTTCCTCCTGAAGATGGCGGCACGTGTCCAGAACACACTTGTGTTCTGTCATGCAAGTAATGATGTGATTTTTTTGGCCTTTATTAAAACGGGCAACGCCTTTAAGCGCCAAGTTATTAGACTCTGTGGCCCCAGACGTAAACACAATCTCCCGGGGATCTGCCCCAATGATAGCCGCCACCTGGGCGCGGGCTGTATCCACGGCTTTTTCTGCTTCCCACCCATAAGCATGGTTCCGAGAATGGGGGTTCCCGAAACTTTGAGTGAAATAGGGCAGCATGGCGTCAACCACCCGAGAATCACAAGGAGTGGTGGCTTGATAGTCTAGATAGATCAGAGGGTTTTTCATACAAGGGCCTTTATTGCTTTCCAACTTTGTTCACATAAAATCAAATCTTCTTCACGGGTATTCCACCCAGAGCTGATGCGGATAGATGTTTCTGCCTCTTCTTTCGAGTACCCCATCTGCTGAATGACTCGGGATGCTGTAATCTTACCTGAGGAACAGGCAGCGCCCGCACTGACGGCAATGCCCGCCAAATCAAAATTAATAAGCTGGGTATGGTTGGGAACAGAGGGCATGGAAACACACGTGGTATTAGAAAGGCGAGGGGCCGTTTCCCCAAAAATCTCCCCCCCCTGCTTCTTCAAGGTTTTTTCTAGTCGAGAGTGCCATGTTTTTAATTTATCCTGGAGTCCGAAATTCACATGAGTGAGAGCTTCTCCGAATCCCACAATACCCGCCACATTTTCCGTACCCGCACGACGGAATTTTTCCTGTCCTCCCCCCTTTAAAAGAGGCGTCAAGGAAAGGGTCTTGTTCACCACCAAAGCCCCAACCCCTTGGGGGCCCCCGACCTTATGGGCTGAAAGACTGAGCATATGAATCCCTGACTCTTTAAAAGAAAAAGGGATTTTTCCCAATACTTGAACCGCATCCACATGAAGCTTTACTTTGTACGCCTGGGCAAGTCTCGCAATCTCTTCAATGGGCTGGATAACGCCCGTTTCATTGTTAGCCCAATGAATGGATAAAAGAGTTTTTTCTGGATTTAAGACTTTTTGTAAGGCCCTCTCAAGGGCTCCTAAATCCAAAAGTCCGTTTTTTAAGACGGAGATAATTTGAGGGTTTGGAAGAGCTTTATACACAGACTCATGCTCTGTGGCAGAGATAAGAACCGTTTCCCACAAGGGAGATTGTAGGGCCATATTGTTGCTCTCGGTTCCTCCACTTGTAAAAATAATATCGTCAGAATGGGAGTCCACAAAAGAAGCCAATGTACGACGAGCCAAATCTATTTTTTCATGGGCCAATCTCCCCAACTTATGAACAGAGGAAGGATTCGCCCCAACCTCCAGAGCTTCCAGCATCTTCTCTTTCGCTTGAGGACATAAAGGAGAGGAGGCATTGTGGTCCAAATAAATGTAAGAAGGAGACATCATCGGATCAATCCTTTCCCCAAAAGAACGTCTTCCAAGGAAATAGAGTTTAAATAATTATAAACTTGCCCCCCAAGGCCCTCCCAAAGATCATGCACCAAACAGCGGGCTTTTTTACTCATGCAGCCTCCCGTTATGACAGAAGAGCAGCGAGTTGCCTTAATATCTTCGTCAACAGCCAGGACAATTTCAGAAATGCGGATATCGTGAGAAGGTCGCGCCAAAACATAACCCCCTGCTGGACCTCTAACACTTTTAACGAGGCCTGCGCGCCTGAGTTTATTAAATAATTGTTCCAAATAAGAGAGGGATATTTCCTGTCTTTCGGAAATAGAAGACATGGAAATGGGTCCTTCGTTTGAAAGCTTTGCCAAATCTACTATCGCCATTACAGCGTATCTTCCTCGAGTGCTTAGTCTCATACCTATTGAAATCCTTGAAAAAGCTTCCTATAATGCCCACTCTGCCGCGCGCAAGACAGAAGATAGTATACCTGACTAAAATAGTCAACATTAGAAGTTTTTAGGAGTTTTAGATGGCGGAAGTTACCATTTCAGGCCCAGCGGGGCGCCTCGAAGGAAAATACCACAAGAGTTTCAAAAAGGATGCGCCAGTAGTCTTGGTTCTTCATCCCCACCCCATGCATGGCGGCACCATGAACAATAAGGTTACCTACCTGATTTATCAGACCTTTGCTCAGATGGGTTTTAACACTTTAAGGTTTAACTTTCGGGGAATTGGAAAGTCTGAAGGGTCTTTTGACAATGGCGAAGGAGAGCTGAACGATGCTATGGCTGTTCTGGATTGGTTGCAAGCGGAAAACAAAAGCGCCCATAGTTTTTGGATTGCCGGATTTTCTTTTGGATCTTGGATCGGACTTCAGCTTTTAATGCGGCGCCCTGAATTGGAGGGATTCGTAATGGTTGCTCCCCCTACCACCCTTTATGATTTTAGCTTTTTGTCTCCGTGCCCTGTTTCTGGAAAAATAATCCAAGGAACAGCGGATGATCTTGTAAATATAGAATCCGTTGAAAAGCTTATGAGTAAGCTTCATGGTCAAAAAAATATTAAGATTGACTTCGAAAAAATAGAGGGCGCTGACCACTTCTTTACGGGACACCTGAAGAAACTTTCTTTGGGTATCTCTAATTATATGGAAAAACGTTTAAATTCATACTAGTCTTTAGAAAGAGGGCGCATCAAAATGTCAACTTTGAAGATTCTAAGAAACCGCATTCAGAGCGTTAAGTCTACGCGAAAAATAACATCTGCCATGAAATTGGTAGCCTGTTCTTATTTTAAAAAAGCCGAGCACTTGCTTATAAAAGCCCGTCCCTACGCAAGGGGTGTGGCAGATTCTTTGGATGCTGTTTTAAAATTACAGGAATCGAAGGAAGTGGATGTCTCTCTTTTAACGGGGGGAAAAGGACCCGTTTGCCTTCTTATTTTGATTGCTGGAAATCGGGGACTTTGCGGCGGATTTAATATGAACGTGGGCCGTCACGCCAACAAGAGAATCCGAGAGCTCTTGGATCAAAACAAAACTCTAAAAATTTTGGGTCTCGGAACAAAATGCCTTCTTGGTTTGCATAGGGACTATATGCCTCTTGTGGAAGAAACAATGGATCTAAATGAAATAAATGGTGTGGAAAAAATAGGCATGTTATGCTCCAAAATAGCCGGCCGAATCCAGGCTAAGGAAATTGACGAATGCGCCGTTCTTTATTCAAGCTTTCGTTCCGTAATGAGCTCTTCTATAGAGACTCATTCTTTAATTCCTTTTAAGAAAGATATTACTTTGAATAGCAAAAAATTTGCCCCCACATTGGGAGAAAAACCTTCCCCTCTTTTATTTGGCGTGGAGCCTGATATGAAGGCAGTCCTGGACTCTCTTACCTTTGAAAACTTAAAGGCTCAACTTTATTTTGCTCTAAAGGAAAGTCTCGCCAGCGAACATAGTGCCCGCATGATGGCCATGGAAAATGCCACAAAGAATGCGAAAGAAATGTTGGAAAAATTGGAAATTACGTATCATAGAACGCGGCAATATAGCATCACCAAAGAGCTCATTGAAATCGTCGCGGGAGCAGAGGCCATATAATGACTAAACCTGTAAACAAAGGACATATTGTTCGTATCGTTGGTCCCATTGTGGATGTTTATTTCCAAAAAAATGTTCCCGACATTTTGAATGCCCTGGAAGTCGTTGGCAGCAAACTGCGGGTGGTTTTGGAGGTGGTTCTTCAGTTGGGGAATAACACCGTAAGAACCATTTCTTTGGAATCCACCGATGGCCTAAGTCGTGATATGGAGGTCATGGACACGGGAGAACCGGTTATGGTTCCTGTGGGGGACGAAACATTAGGACGCATCATGAATGTGATTGGTGAGCCCATCGATGATCGGGGTCCCATCAAGACAAAAAAGAGAATGCCCATCCACCGAGCCGCCCCCTCTTTTGAAGAACAGGCCACAGAAACGGAAATTCTTGTCACAGGAATTAAGGTCATTGATCTTTTGGCCCCTTACCCCC
Source organism: uncultured Alphaproteobacteria bacterium (assembly GCA_903912365.1). GTDB lineage: Bacteria > Pseudomonadota > Alphaproteobacteria > UBA7879 > UBA5542 > CAIWGV01. The sequence continues at coordinate 16,815 of CAIWGV010000005.1, read as the reverse complement.
GGGGTGGGAAGATTGGCCTTTTCGGAGGCGCCGGGGTGGGGAAAACCGTTTTGATTATGGAGCTCATCAATAACGTGGCCAAGGCCCACGGGGGATACTCTGTTTTTGCAGGCGTTGGGGAGAGAACCCGCGAAGGAAATGACCTCTATCATGAAATGATTGCCTCAGGCGTTATTGATCTCAATAAGAAGGGATCGAAAGCCAGCCTCGTGTATGGTCAGATGAATGAGTCTCCAGGGGCTCGGGCTCGGGTTGCCCTCACGGGACTCACGGTGGCTGAATATTTCCGAGATGAGGAGCATCAAGATGTGCTTCTGTTCATCGATAATATTTTCCGATTCACTCAAGCGGGGTCAGAGATCTCCGCCCTTCTGGGGCGCATTCCGTCTGCCGTGGGATATCAATCCACATTGGGAAGTGAAATGGGAGAACTCCAAGAGCGTATTACCTCTACGGACAAAGGATCCATCACCAGTGTTCAAGCGGTTTATGTGCCCGCCGACGATTTGACAGATCCAGCGCCAGCCGCTTCTTTCGCCCACTTGGATGCCACCACCGTTCTCAGCCGAAAGATTGCAGAGCTTGGGATATTTCCATCGGTGGATCCCCTGGATTCAAACTCCCGGATTTTAGATCCCCGTATTGTGGGAGAGGAACACTACAATTTAGCCCGCAAAGTGCAGGAGATTTTGCAAACTTATAAATCCCTCCAAGACATCATTGCCATTTTGGGCATGGATGAGCTTTCGGAAGAAGATAAGCTTATCGTGGCGAGGGCCCGGAAGATTCAAAAATTCCTTTCCCAGCCTCTCCATGTGGCCGAGGTCTTTACCGGTCGGCCCGGGGCCTTTGTTACTTTGGAAGAAACTATTCAAGGGTTTAAGGGCATTGTGGAAGGGAAATATGACCATCTTCCCGAATCGGACTTTTACATGGTGGGATCCTTGCAGGATGTGCTGAAGAAAACCAAGGCTTAGGTCCCTTTTCACCAATCAAAACCGCAGGCAGACTCTGGATAGGGTTGGTGAAAATAGGAGAGGCCCCCCAATTTTTCACTTTTTCCTTGCATCCGTGCGGGAAATTAGGTAAAACTTCTCACGCGAACATATAGGTTTTGTTATGAAAAAAGATATACATCCCAATTATCACGTCATTAAAGTACTAATGACCGATGGTACTGAATTTGAAACCCGCTCCACTTGGGGTAAGGAAGGGGACACCCTTCGTCTGCAGATTGACCCGAAAACCCATCCCGCTTGGACAGGTGTTCATCGTCTGATGGATTCTGGCGGACAGCTGGGCAAGTTCAAGAGCCGCTTTTCAGGACTTACTCTTAAGTCATAATCCTTTCTGTCTCCCTGAGGAGCGCATGCGACATCAGGGCCCAGCTTCTTGTTCCATGGCTATGAAAAGAAAAACTGAGGCTATGCTTGAATTTTTTCTTCAAAGAAGACTCTACCTTCTGGGAGCCTTATTCTTCATGAACGTGGCTCTGGCCGAGCCGTCTGATCCCCGCATCAAGTCCATAGAGCTGAACCTCAACAAGATTCATACGCTTCAGGCAAAATTTACCCAGAAAGATCCTAAAAATAAAATCCTAAAGGGAGAGTTTTATTTATCCCGACCTGGGAAGTTAAAATTCTCTTATGAAAAACCGAGTCCTTTTCTGCTCATTGCAGATGGGGATTCTCTAATTTATGAAGATCACACAACAACACCCCCGCAAACTACTTACTTTCCCCTCACGTCTGGACCCGCCTCTCTGCTTCTTCAAAAAGAGATCACCTTGGGAAGCCGGTTTAAAGTGGCGAAGATATGGACGGAAGAGGGCCTTTTAAAGCTCCTCCTGGAGGATCAAGAGGGGGCCCAGGGTATTTTGCACCTAGATCCCGTCTCTTTGATCCTGAAGGGCTGGACAACCGTCGATATCCAAGGAAATAGGATCGAGATCTCTCTAGATAATATCCGGCTCAATGAAAAGCTGGCCGAGGGGCTCTTTGCTTATAAGCAAAAACCCCGCTGGCAAGTGAAGCGTCAAACGAACGCTCGCCTCTAACACTCCACCTCTCTATATACCTTTTCCTTATGTTCGTGACGTTCTTGCGCTTCGATGCTGAGGGTTGCAATGGGACGGGCCTCAAGCCGAGCGAGGCTGATGGGGTCGCCCGTCTCCTCACAATACCCATAGGTGCCCTCATTGATGCGCTTTAGGGCTGCATCAATCTTGCTGAGAAGCTTCCGTTCCCGATCCCGGGTTCTAAGCTCCAGGGAGCGTTCCAGCTCTGCAGATGCCCGGTCATTAAAATCAGACTCTGCCTCACTGGTTTCTTGAAGGTTGTTAATTGTCTCCGCAGAGCCTACACAAATTTCCTGTCTCCATTTGAGGATCTTTTGTCTAAAGTACTCCAACTGCTGTTCGTTCATGAACGGCTCCTCTGAAGAAAGTTCATATCCTTTTGGTAGCTCTTCTTTCGACATATTTTGTCCTCCTGTTATACTTTTTTCTTATGAATTCTTTTCATAAGATTGTATCCAAAAAACCTGGGAATGACAAGAATTTTTTAATAAAAAAACCCCGCTAGAAAGCAGGGTTTTTAAAGAAAAAATGATTTTATTTCTTGGTTAAAAGTCTTTCCAAAAATACCGCAAGGGCAGCGCCTAAAAAGGGCGCCAAAAAGAAGAACCAAACTTGGTTGAGAGCTTCTCCTCCCTCAAGCAAAGCCACGCCGAAACTTCGGGCAGGGTTTATGGACCCGTTTGTAAAGGGGGTAAGAAAAAGATAAGACACCAGGGTTGTGGCCCCAATCAGAATGCTTGAAGAGGCGTCTCCCTTGGACCGAGTCACCGTGAGAAATGTAAGAACAAAGAAAGTGGTCATCAAGACTTCGGCTACGCCGCCCGCCAACAGGGTGAACCCCCCGGGGGAATGGATCCCAAAACCATTTGTGTAAAACGTTTGATTAAAGTCCGCCTTGTCCATCATGAGGGTATAAATAACTATACCAGCAAGAATAGCCCCCGTTAACTGGGACAGGACATAAAATAGAAAGTCTTTGGCATCAAGCTTCTTCTGGAGCCAAAAAGCAAAGCTTACGGCCGGATTCAAATGGCCCCCTGAAATGGAGCCTGTTATAGAGTGAGCCGCTGCCAAAGCTAGTCCAAAGGCAAAGGCAATGCCCAGCGTGCCAATGGAAGACCCTGCCACAACAGCCGTGCCGCATCCAATGAGAACAACAAATAAAGTGCCTAAAAATTCAGCGGTAAGTTTGTGTAACATGGTCATGGTCCCCCTCTGTTTTTTTTAATTATCCTCAGGTTGAGATTAGAAGGTGAAAATCTTTCCTGTTCGTCATCCTGAGGAGTCCAAAGGCCGACGTCAGGAACCAGCTTCTCTTAAGATTAAGTGGGGCCTTGACGTCAGCTCTTCGAGCTTCCTCAAGGTGACAGATTTTTTAGTCTTCTAATCCCAACCTGGGGATAACTCCTGTTTATGTTTCATGGTAGCAGGTTTTTTTAGAGAAGAGAACGTTTTTGGGGAAAGAAAAAGGGAGGGTTTTGGCCCTCCCTGGAATGGAATGAATTGTTTTGAGTTATGACTCTGGTGTCACAGCCATTGCTGCCGGATTAGCACCTAAAACTTCAAAATTTCCACGAACATTCTTAACTGTTCCAACAGGAAGAGGTTGTATACCTTCAATTGTTACATCGTGTCTGTTATTCGGCGCATCAGCGAGGTTTGTTGCGGTCAAGCCAATCAAAGAGCCTACCTTAATTCCCTTAGAGCTTAGGCCAGAGAAAAGAACCGGTGTCGCACCATTTATCCCCCTACCTTCCCGGACAGTACACACAACACTTTTATTTCCTGGACGTCCAACCACATTTGTGACGATCAAGATAGCTTGCCATTGTCCAGTTTGCCAAAGTGCCGCGGCTTTTTTGTTTTCAAGTCCTACTGTAATCCGGCCTGACAGAGCTGCGTCTGGAGCCTCTTGGTTTAAATGAAAGGCCCTTCTCAGATCATTCCAATCGAGCTCAACGTTATCGTGCAACAGGTGAGCCCTGTGGTGTGCTGCGCGCACTGCAGAAGGAACATGGCGGGCAAGGAGTCTTCTTTTTGCAAGATCTCCCGTAATCAGGCCATGATTATATTCTCTCGAAAGGGCAACATCAGGGTCTGTTTCATATTCCGTAAACCCGACGTCTGGCCCCCCTTGGTGCATTCTTACAAGGTCCACGGCCTCAGTCAATTTTCCGCCACCCCGGAGGTGATCTGCCTTATGCCTTAGTCTGTCTTTAAAAAGAGCCACCTGCCTTGGATCGTCAGGATCGAGTTGGGGAGTCTGCTCCACCATCTGTTGTCGTAGTCGCCCGGTAGCTGCGGCAAAGGCCCCATCAAAAAAGAACAGTGTCGAAACACCGACCAATAGACATTTTTTTAGTGTATTTTTTCTCATTATTTTCTCCCTAAAAACTCAACTTAAATCAAATATGAAACAGAAAGCGTCACGGACTGATAGTTCATCTTCGGACTGATGATGTTCTGAATATCTGTAACATTCCCCGCCTGAAAAGCAGACTGAAGGGGCCGTGTATTAAATCTATCATAAGACTCATATCCATATTCCGCCTTAAGAACAACAGATTCTCCTACATGACCAATCAAGCCGCCGCCAAACACACTCCCCCACACATTATTGCGTCGAGAAGAAGTCACCGAGCCTGCCCCCGCAGAGAAGACCGAAGTTTGAAATTGGCTGTGCAAGACACCCCCGCTCGCATAGAGGCCCAGACGATCTGTAAAATATCCTCCCAGCTTTAGGGTGGCACCTGTGGTGTAGTTTCGACGCACGTTAATGCCGATAGTATCTACGAGAGTTCCGTTTGGTGTACTAACTTTAAGGTTTTTAACGTTCTCTTTCCTGTCTTTCAACTGACCAAAAACTTCCGCCCCCACCAAAAATCGATTCCATCTTTTTTGGTATCCTGCCTGAAGTCGCCCCAAAGCAAAAGAATCTTTCGATAAATCTGCCGTTGCCACCCCTTTGTGAGCAGGGACATCCTGGTCAACGTTTTTTACATTCACGTTAGACCGTGTGGGCTTGGCCCCCACCAATCCGGCGCCCACATAAAAATTTCCGGGCATTCCGGCGTTTGACAACAATGGAACGATGCTTAGCCCTGCAAATAGAATATATTTCTTCATAGTTTCCCCTATTAGTTTTTTATGTTCTTTTTTAACTGTAGAATAAAATTTAAAAAAAAACAACCCTACGAAAAGCTAAAGGCTTTTTTGCCGCAAAAGGGTAAGGATTTTTTTAAAGGTGGCGCGCAAATCTTTCCGATGAACCACCCGATCAATCATTCCGTGCTCTTGGAGGTACTCCGCCGTTTGGAATCCAGCGGGAAGTTTTTCTTTAATGGTTTGCTGAATGACCCGAGCCCCCGTAAAGCCAATGGTGGCGCCGGATTCGGCCAAAGTAATGTCCCCCAACATGGCAAAAGAGGCAGAAACCCCTCCCAGGGTTGGGTCCACCAACAAAACCAGATAGGGAAGCCGTGCCTCCCGCATCATCTGCACCGCCACCGTGGAACGGGGCATTTGCATCAGGGAAAAAGGTCCTTCCTGCATGCGCGCGCCCCCTGAGGCCGGAATAGCAATCAGGGGAAAATCCAGCTTTATGGCCAGTTCCGCGGCGGCCACAAGAGCCGCCCCCACAGCAAGGCCCATGGAGCCTCCCATGAAAGAAAAGTCAAAGGCCGCCACAACGGCTGGGTTTCCCCCAATTTTTCCGTGGGCCACAAGAATGGCGTCCTCTTGGCCGGTTTTTTTCCGGTAGTCTTTCAGGCGATCCACATATTTTTTAGAGTCCTTAAACTTCAAGGGATCCAGGGGGACCTTGGGCAAGGTAATGGGGGTAAACTCTTCGTTATCAAATAAAAGCTTCAGCCGCGCATAAGCATTGAGCCGCAGGTGGTGGTTGCAGTAGTGGCAGACGGAAAGATTGTCCACCAGGTCTCGATGAAAGAGCATTTGCTCACAAGAGGGGCATTTTTGCCAGAGGTTATCTGCGACAGCTGGCTTGGTCTCGGTTGTGAGTTTTTGAAGCTTTGGGCGCACATAGTCTGTGATCCAATTCATCGGGGAGTCCTTTGAAAATTAGGGGATGTGAAACGATACCGATGCTGTGTGTATGTCATCATATTAGTTTTTTACCAAAAAAATTGCCTAAGGGCAAGGAATTGGTTTCTTGGGAGCCTTCTAATCTACTTAATTAAACTATGAATATATCTTAGTAGAAGTAGTATATGCCTGTGATCTTTGTTAAGAAAAATAAGAGGGAGGTTGTCCACAGGACGGTTTGAAGGAAAATAACAGCAGAGCAAAGGGGTTCAAAAAGTTACCCACACTCTGTGGGGGATTTTCAAGGGCTTGACGACTCTGTGGATAAGTCGGGAAGAAAAAAGAATGGATTTTGTTTTATTTTGTTTCGGGCAAGTTATCCACAGACCCTCCCAAGGAGCTTAAAAGAGCTCTTTCCGCAGAGGCTTCCCTCTTTTCTGGAACAGATTTTTCTGGCCGAGAGGGTTTTTGAGGTTCGGCGGGGAGAGGTAGGCTTTCTTCCGTATTATAGAAGATGGGGGCAGCGCTTCTGGGTTTTGAAATTAGAATGCGATACCCTAAGAAAAAGCTTAAAATAATGACGGCAAAAATAATGGTTCCCCTGGAATTATAAAAAGAAGAGAGACTAGAGTTAATTTTTTCATTTAGGGGAAGGTCTTTTTTTTCTTCTTCTGAAGGGACTCCCAAAAAAGACTCCGTTTGAAGGGCGTAGGTTCTTTTAAAATTTTCTGCGGCCTCAAAGGGGTCTAGCCCCAAGTATTTGGCATAGGCCTTTACAAATCCCAGCGTGTAGCTTTGGGAGGGAAGCTTGCCAATCTGGCCGTCTTCCAGGGCCCGAATAAATTCTTCATTGATATTAAGATCCTCCACAACCTCAGATATCCTATATCCCTGGGATTTTCGTGTTTTTTTCAATAAATTTGAAATAGAATCCTGATTTTTTATTTTCAAACGCTCCCTGTTTTATAAATTATTACATAAAACGTACAAGATTTTCAAATTTTAATCAATCTTTCCAAAAAGAAGGAACGAATAAAACAAGAATTGTTAAAAGCTCCAGGCGCCCTAACAGCATGCCCAGCATCAAAATCCACTTTACGGAGGGCTCCAGATCCCCATAGGTTTTGGTGGGGCCAATGAGATCTCCGAGCCCAGGACCCAGGTTCGTCAACATGGATCCGGCGGCAGACAAAGTGGTTATAAAGTCCAACCCCAAAAAAGAAAGGGCCAAAGATAGGGCGGCGAAACAAAAAATAAACAGCACAAAGAAGGCGGTTACAGAATCGAAGACGGACTCAGAAATTTTTCGAGACTTGTATTTGGGGAGAAAAATTCCATGGGGGCGCCGCAATTTTTGCAGGTGAATTAAAATGACTTCCCACAAAACCTCAAAGCGAAAAACTTTAATACCGCCAGAGGTGGATCCTGTACATCCTCCAATAAAGGGAGCAAAGAAAAAGAGAATAAGGGCAAAACTTCCCCACCCGTTGTAGTCGGACGATCCAAATCCGGTGGTTGTGATGCTGGAGATCATGTTGAAAGTAGATTTTGTTAAGATAACTTCTGGAGAGTCTTTTAATTTGAGCAAATTCCAAATTACGATCATCAAAACCGCGGCCATAACAATTCGAGCATAAGACTGAAATTGTTGGTCTTGAAAGAAGAGCCGCCAATTTTTTCCTCCCAGATGAGCAAATAAAATCTGTGTTGTTCCGCCCAAAAACATGAACACCATTAAAATACATTCAATGAGGGGGCTGTTGAAATATTCAATGGACCGATCGTGGGTGGAAAACCCTCCTGTGGAGACGGTTGTAAAGCTATGGCAAATGGCATCAAACCAGGACATACCTCCAGCCCTTAAGGCCAGGAAACACAGGAGGGTTAAAAGGATATAAATCAGCAAGATTACTTTTGTAATTTGAGCCATGCGGGGGAGAAACTTTTCAGAACGATCGGAAGATTCCGATTGAAAGAGTTCCATGCCGCCAATGCGCATGTCAGCAAGCAAGGTGAGGGCCATTACAACAATTCCAATGCCGCCTAACCACTGAAGGGTTGCTCGCCAAAACAAAATACCTTTTGAAAGACTTTCCAAATTTTTAAGGGCAGTAGACCCCGTTGTGGTAAGGCCCGATACGGTTTCAAAGGCCGCGTCGGTCCAGCTGAGAGACAGGGAAGAGAAAAGAAAGGGTAGGGAAGAAAACCCAACGGCCATCACCCAGGAAAGAGTTGTAAACAGAAAAGAGTCTTTTTTGTCAAACTCAATTTCTTTTGAGGACTTGTTGGAAAAAACAAATAAAACCCCTAAAAAAATAGTGATGGAGGCGGACAAAAGATAGGCCTTATAATCCGGATCATTTTCAAAAAAATCGATGACCGCCGGGGGAATCATGGCTACAGCTAAAATGAGAAGAAGCCAACCCATAAGATAAAATATGGATCGGAAGTGCGCCATTAGTTCAGCAGAATTGTTTCGTGGGGACTATCCAAAGAAAAGGCCGGAATGGATACTTTAAATTTTTTCCCAGAGGGTTTTTCCATTTCATAGTCTCCCCGCATAATGCCAGAGGGAGAGCTTAAAACGGCCCCGCTCGTGTAAGAAAAACTTTCGCCGGGCTTTAGAAAAGGCTCAATCCCCACAACGCCCTTTCCTTCAATTTCTTGAGTTAGTCCTTTGGAGTCAGTGATTTGCCAATGGCGACGAAGAAGCTTTACGGTTTGGTCGCCTTTATTTTTAATGGTAATTTGATAGGACCAAACAAACTGGTCAGAATGAGGCTCAGATTCTGATTCTAAAAAAACAGGTTCAGCGACAATTTGAATGGAACTAGAGTGCAAATCGGACATATCTTACCTTCCTCACAGGGTGTTCCCATAAGAATATGGTACAAAACACCCCACAACAATGCAACAAAAAGTTTGGAAGAACTACCGCAAGGCGCCCAAACAATTCAAGTAAGTCACGGGATGTTTTAAATAAATTGACTGGAAAGAAGAGCACTCAGGACAACAGAGGCTCCATTCCGCCAGAAGAGATTTACATGTACCACACTTGTAAGGAAGGGATACCTTTTCCATGGCCCCTATGAGAAGATTTAGGGCATCCTTAATGCTGCCCCGTTCCTTCTTTGCAAGGGCTGCTTTTAGAATTAAGGCCTCGGGAACTTTGGAGGGAATAAGCTCCAGATATCGACCCGCTTCCCCCCATAATTGAGCCTGGATGAGATAAATAATTAAAATAAGAATACTGACGGGATGCTCTGGTTGTAAATCATAAAGATCCCGTGCTTTATGAGCCCGGGATAAGGCCTTGGAATCGTCTGCCATAAGATCACAATATATCTGGGCAAGGGGCCAGGAGGGGAGTTCATTCCAGGCTTTTTCCAATAGGAGTTTGGCTGACCGCAAATCTTTGCGACGTTTAAGGACCGGTGCAAAACTTAAAATATTTGGGAGGAAAGAGGGATCGGCATCATAAGAATTTTGCATGCGGCTTAAAATTTCATATTCAGGGATTCCTGGTTCTTTAGAGAGTTGATAAAAAATCACAGCCTGTAATTCAGAGACTTCTTCCGGAATATAAGCCCCTTTCTTTTCCGCTTTTTTGAGACACTCCAGGGCTTCCCGCCAAGATTGATTTAAGAGAAGTTCTTTTAAGGACTGTTTTAAAAACCACCCCTCATTTTCATAGAGGAGGGCGGCTTGCTTCGTGAGAGCTTTTAAAACGGTTAGTTTTCGAAATTTTATGGAATCCTCAATTTCTCCATACAAGGCAAGGGGGGCAAACTCTTTAAACTTTTTTAGGTGGGAGAGGGCCAATTGTTCCGTCTTTTTTTCTTTTAAAAGCTGTCCTACTTTTAACAAACAGATTCCAGGAAGAGCCGAATTAGGAAGAAGTTTTAGGGCTTCAAAAGAAAGTTTTTTGGCTTCTTTTAGGTTTCCAAACTCTAGGGAACAGAGAACTTTTGCCAGAAGATTGTCCCCGTCTTTTTTGAAAACAGGATCTAGGTTGATGGCTTTTCGAAGGATCCAGACACCCCCCTCCCAGCCGGTACTGAAAAGAGCCACAATGAAGAGGAGAATGAGGAAAAGAAACAAAACAAAACTGAGGGAAGTTTTAACTTCATAGCTGTACCAATCGATGTGGATCTGTCCTGGGTTTTGAACAAAGAGAAAAACCACCAAAAAAACAAGGATGATTCTTAGACAAAGAATAAGAAAACGAATGTTCATTAGCCCTCTTTTAAATTATTAAGAGCGAGGGATTCCAGAATTTTTATGGCATTTTGTGCTTTGAGCCGAGAATTTAATTTTTCCAACAAGAGGGTATAGGTGGGATAGGCTTTTTGGGCAAAGACATCAGCTTGTTGAATTTTGTCTTCTTTAATGAGGTGTTTTAAGTACTTAAAACTTGTCTCGGACCGCTCCTCTTTTTCTTTAGAAAAGGATCGGAAGAAATTTAAAATTTTCTGCCAGAAGTTTGTTTGATGACCATCTTCTTCCCTTGTTCTTGTTTCCTTTAGGCAGCGGGTAAGGTTTTCTTTTGAGGGGATACCAGAAAGAGACAGTTTCATGAGAAACTGAATTTCAGGACGCCCTTTTGTTTCATCAGACAACATATCAAACAAAGGGGAAAGGTCTTCATAAGGGTCGCCTGTTCGCAAGCACTGATCGAGCTTGATAATGAGAAGAGAGAACACAGTGTTTTCCTTAAAATATTTTTTTAAAGAGGCCATGCCGGCAGCGGAAGCCTGAGAGATTCCCGCCTTCATTTTTAAATCCTCAATCAAATTTTGTTGATAAAGGTTTTCCTCCCGCAGCCCCTTAATGCTGTTTCGTAACTCGTCTATTTCGGACAAACTTTGGGCCCGGGTCCCCGATCTTTCTTGCATGTCTAGGACGGGAGAGAGATAGGTTCCCATGACCAAAAAACCAGCAAGAACAAGAAAGACGACTCCGCCCCAAAAATAGGACATTTTTAGGGGGAAAGATTTTTTTTCAGAATAGGCCTCTATATCTGGCTCTGTCGTCTCTTTTTTTCTCAAGCAAAAACTCCACAATAATCATTGAATCATATCATATTTTTGGGAGCTTTGTTGATAGGCTTTTTACTTTATTTTTATTTTTCGAGAATTTTCCTTCTCCTCAGATTTTTTCTTCATGGTGACCGCGAGAACACCATCTTCCATGCTTGCTTCGATACTGCTGGCCTCCACATCCCAGGGAAGCCGGAAACTTTGCTGGTAGTTTTTCTCAGACTTCATAGATTCATAAGAGCTTTTTTCGTCCCGAATTTCTTTTCTTTTGTGGTGGGCTTTCACTGTCAAAAAGTTATTTTCAGAAAGGGAGACATCCACATCCTTTTTCTTGAATCCAGGCAACATAAATCGCAATGTAATATGGGTTTTGGTTTGATTCACTTCAACGGATGAATAGGCAGTGCCGCCCATGGTGACGGGAAAATTTCCCCAGAAAGGGTCCCGATCCATGAAGGCTCCGCAGGGAAGGGCAGCACCCGCAATCAAGACAACGAATGATATTTTTTTGAGCATAATCTCCTCCATTTTTGAGCTTCTTCTTATTTTTTACACCAAAAATTTATAAGAGAAAAGGGGGGCTGCCAAGTTAATCTTCAATATCGCTGGTAGGAGCCGAAGAGAGGCCTACAGCTGACCTTGATTTCCGCCGAAGACGATTAAGGGTCTTCAGTGTGTCGTTAAGGCTGTGCACTAAGGATTGGTAAATTAATACCTCAATAACATCACAAAGACTGCCGCCCTCTACACTAAAATTCAGGAAGCATCTCGGGCCTAGACGCAAATCAAAGACATCTAGATTTTTATCAAGCTTTATGCGGTGGATCACCCCATCGGGTGATTTGTACATTAAAAAAACTTTACGTGTGGAAGTATAGTCACCAGATAAAGGCGGAGTAGATTTAGTTGTGGGCCTTTGATCTGAAAAAATTGAGGCATTTAGGAGGTTGAAATGCAGCCTATACATATTTTCCTGGGGAAGATGAAGTTCTATCCCAAACCAGCTACTTCCAGCTGTTTGGTAAATAAAAGGATTTTCGGGGTTTTTTATTAGGAGCCGATGCTCTCCTGAAATTCCCAAGGTCTCTTGAGCTTTGGCATTATCTATAAAAATTGGTCTAACAAAGCCATGTCTTCGATCATGAGATAATTGCATCTCAGGAAATAAAGGTCTTACAATGTCGGATCTGTAAAGTTCAGGGTCTTCCTCTGCGGGACCATAAGCGGCCTCTGTTGTGCTAAGAAATAAAAAATTTATCAAAATAAAGAATAGTAACTTTTTCATGGGTCCTCCTACATTATTTTCTTCTTTTCTATCATATCCATGACTTGTTGGGGAAATATTTTTCTATCTTCTGAGGGGGTGGTACCATAGAGCGTAGGACGATAGTTTAAAACGGGGGATGCTAGAAATAATCCTATGGCCGGCTTGTTTAAGGTAGCCGCCATGTTTAGGGTTCCTGTATCATTTCCAATAAATACATCAGAGAGATCCAAAAAAGCCATGACTTCTGGAAGGGAGAGATCCGTGACCGCATGGGCATCTTTCGCCTTATGAACAATGGAGCGTGCTTCGGCCCGCTCTTGTTCGCCGCCCAAAATAAAGACCGAGGCTTTTTGGGTCTTTAACCAGGTGGCGAGCTCTATGAAATAGGCAGGGGACCATTTCTTTTTTGGCTCAGATCCTCCAATGCCTAAAACAACCCAGGGTCTTTTTATTTTAGAAAATCTTTTTTTGAGGGACTCTTTCAAGGATTCTGAAACAATGATTTTTGGATTCTCCTTTAAGGAAATTCCATTTTTTTTCAAAAGACAGGTGGCACGCTCAATGGGGTGTAGAGTCAGCTCTTGAGGGGTTAAGGGTTTTCCTGTCACCAGAAATCCATTTAATCCTCTGCCGTATCCATAAATTTTTGGGATACGGGCCAGGGTAGCCGCCACTGTATATTTCCAGCTGGGGTGAAGAATCCATACTTCTGTAAAAATCCCTTTCCGAAGTTCCTTCACCAATCCCCAGAGAGACACATGTCCGTTTGGGTCCACCCAAAAAATATTTTCCACATGGGGCGCTTCTTTAAAAATATCTGTAGCAAAACTTCGGCGTTTGGTCATAAGAGAAACCTGTTTGTTAGAAGCCCGTTCCGCAAGCGCTTGCATGTGGGCGTCAAACCATAAAAGATCCCCAATCCCTGGTAAGGGTTGGATCACTAGAATCTTTTTATTTTCCGTCATAAAGTCTCCAAGATTTTTTTTAAGTCTTTTAAATCCTGGGGCAATTCTACACGAAAAATTTCTTTCTGGAAGGTAATTGGATGGATGAAGCTTAATTCTGAAGCATGGAGAGCTTGGCGTCCCCTTTGCCATTGGAAAGAAATAGCATCGGAAGATATTTTTTTAAGCAACGGATTGGTTTGACGAGATTTCCCATAAATGGGATCCCCAATGAGGGGGTGCCCTCGGTCGCTGAGATGAACCCGAATCTGATGGGTCCGACCCGTCTTTAGTTTGCACTCCACCAGAGACGCCATGTTATTGCCGTATTTTTCTTTTGTTTCATAGAGGGTAATAGCTTCTTTTCCTCTCTCCTTGAAAGTGGACATCTTTTGTCTATTCTTAAGGCTTCGGCCAATATTTTTATCAATAATGCCTGAATCGGGATCCAAAACCCCCATCACAAAAGCCTGGTAGGTGCGGCTGAGATCTCGATTGGCGAACTGGGCCGAAAGACCTTGATGGGCTGCGTCCGTCTTGGCCACCACCATGAGGCCGCTTGTATCTTTATCCAGCCGATGGACGATGCCCGGTCGACGCACACCCCCAATGCCGGAGAGCTGGTCTCCGCAATAGGCGATGAGGGCATTTACTAAAGTCCCTTCCCTATTGCCAGGGGCGGGGTGTACAACGAGCCCTGCGGGCTTGTTGATGACCAAAAGATGATCGTCTTCATAGATAATCTCTAGGGCGATATTTTCCCCTTTGGGGATGGCTTCCTCGGGGGCCGGCTCTTCCACCAGAAATTCCTGGTTTAAAGTAACTTTAAAATCAGGGTCTTGAATGGGATCTCCCTTAAGGGTTACATGCCCTTCCAAAATGAGAGACTTAAGACGATTTCGGGAGAGATGGGGGAGGGCAGATGATAAAACTTTATCAAGCCTTTTGGAGGACGCCAAGGAGTCATCGATCACAACCTTGTGACGGGCAAAAATCTTCTTCGGGCTTTTAGTTTCTGTCATAATATGAGATTATAGACGAAAGCCCACAACTTTAAAGGGATACCTGATGAAAAGTTTAAATCCGCAATCTTGGAAGTTCTTTAACCTCAATATTTTCGTTCGTTTATTCGTTCCTTTTTTTGGGGTTCTTTTTGCAAGCTTCCGAGAATTGATTCCAGAGCCGACTACACGAGGATCTTTGGAGGCCTGGGTTGCGCTCCTTTTTAGCTTTTTCTTTTTGTATTACGTGCATATCTCTGTGCTGAGAAAAGAAAGTCGTCGGTTCTCTCGGGGGAGTGTTTGGGGACTAGGATTAGTATGGGTCTTTGTTGCCATGTTCTCTCAGTTTGTGGTTTTTTATGTCATCCACGGAATGGATTTTTATACACTCCTTGGAACCTATAACATTTTAAATACGGTCTTCTGGCCATTCACTCTCTTTGGACTTTTCTTGACCCCTCGCCTGGCCGCCATGTCTGCCCGGGGGTGGTATTTATAAAACGTCACACAAGGCGAAATAATTTACCTGTACGGATTCCTGGAGCCGCCATTGCCGGTGGATGAGGTCAAACCCAAATCCTTGGAGCCCTGTGAGCTCAAGCCCTGTTGTTCTAGCGGCCCGAGAAAGCTCCGAAGGCTTCACAAATTTTGTCCAATCATGGGTGCCCCGGGGGACCCAGTTCAGGAGATACTCTGCCGCCACGATACCGCCTAAAAAAGAAGCCGGGGTACGATTAAGGGTGGAGAGAATCAGCCTCCCCCCGGGCAAAAGAAGGCGTCTACAGTGATATAAA
This sequence comes from uncultured Alphaproteobacteria bacterium, assembly GCA_903912365.1. Lineage (GTDB taxonomy): Bacteria > Pseudomonadota > Alphaproteobacteria > UBA7879 > UBA5542 > CAIWGV01. Next base: position 1,649 of record CAIWGV010000005.1, on the reverse strand, counting down.
AAAGCTTCTAGGGAGGTCACATGCTCCACTACCTCGAGAGCTAAGATTACATCGAATGATCCCTCCATTTCCTCCGCAGAGCAAGCTTTGTAGGTAATAGGGAGGTCTCCCTTGTGCCCAACAGCGGCTGTAATATTCTCGAGAGACGGATCGATTCCTATAATGGACGCTCCTAACCGAGCCAGCGGTTCACAGACAAGGCCGCCACCACAGCCAATATCGAGGATCTTTCGTCCTTTTAAGGGGCCTAGGGTGTCCACAAGAAAAGCTATGCGTAAAGGGGTGAGTTGATGGAGGGGTTTAAAGGGCCCCGTCTGATCCCACCACTGGGACGCGTTGGCAGAAAATGTTTTGACCTCCTGAAGATCCACGGTGCTTTGAGGTGTCATCTTACAAAATTCCTTTATTTTATGGGAGATTATGCTACAGTAGGGCCTTCTATTTCAACAACCATGAGAGAGTAAATGATAAAAGTTTTAGACAAACTGTGGGAGCGGGGCGCTGCCTTTTTAGGAACACGGTACGCCCTCATGGGAGGTGCCATGACTTGGGTGTCCGAGCGCAATCTGGTATCGGCCATGTCCAATTCTGGGGGCTTTGGTGTGTTGGCCGCCGGCGCCATGCCGCCCCCCATATTGCGGGAAGAAATTCGGGCAACCCGAAAAATGACGGAATTTCCCTTCGGTGTAAACCTCATTATTTTGCATCCTCAATTGGAAGAACTGGCCCAAGTCTGTATCGATGAAAATGTCAGCCATGTGGTGCTGGCCGGGGGTCTTCCCTCTTCCACTGTCATGGATATGATCAAAGCCGCGGGCATCAAGATCATTTGCTTGGCGCCGTCTTTACTGATTGCCAGAAAACTTATCCGGATGGGGGCAGATGCCTTGGTGCTGGAGGGGATGGAAGCGGGCGGTCATATTGGCCCTGTCTCCACAACGGTGCTAACCCAAGAAGTTTTGCCTCACATTCAAGAAGTGCCTGTGTTTATCGCCGGCGGCATTGGCCGGGGAGAAGCGGTTCTATCTTACCTGGAAATGGGCGCCGCGGGGTGTCAGCTGGGGACGCGCTTGGTCTGTGCCCACGAGTGTCAGGCCCACCCCAAATTTAAAGAAGCTTTTTTGAGGGCCAATGCGCGAGATGCGGTGCCCTCTATTCAGTTGGATCCTCGGTTTCCTGTGATCCCCGTGCGGGCTTTGGAGAATAAGGGGACAGAAAAGTTCCGGGAATTTCAGCAAGGGGTTATTGATCGCTTCAACAAAGGGGAGATTTCCCAAAAAGAAGGTCAAATGGAGATCGAACATTTTTGGGCCGGCGCTTTGCGGCGGGCCGTGGTGGACGGGGACGTGGAGACGGGTTCCGTCATGGCGGGCCAAAGCGTGGGCCTGGTGAAAATGGAACAATCCATGAAAGATATCATTGAGGAACTTGTGGGGCAGGCTGTGGAGACTTTAGAAGGGCGGGGGAATAATACCATGCCCACTAAATAGTTAACAGGTACAGCTTCTAATCGTCGTATATGGACAGGTTGGGATAGTCAAATAAAAAAACACCGAACGAAGTGGGGTAAAAAGGGAATAAGAAGAAGCCGTCATATATTCGGTATCTGTGTACCTTAATGGTTTATGCATTCCGTAAGAATCCTGGCG
>CAIWGV010000004.1 GCA_903912365.1 uncultured Alphaproteobacteria bacterium | reverse complement strand
TTAAGGTTGAGAGCGTCTTGGCCCAGATCAAAGTGTTCCGTATTCTTTCTGACAGATTCAGAAACAAACGGCGTCGTTACAGTATAGAATTTAAGATTATCGCCGGAATTGTGAATCTGAAAAACGGATTTGCTCCCGCTTGATCCAAAAATGGGAAAGGGGAAATATCGTTTCCCTTTAACTTACTTTCTGAGATGACTTGCGCAGGAGGTCTAATGCCTAAGTAAATAAAGAAGATGTCGTTTTTAAGCGATCAGTTTAGATCCCTTAAACCAGAAAAAAATCCCTTATTTTATAGGCTCTATCTTCTGGCCCTAAGGGTATAAGTTCTTGATGACCTAGTATGCGATTACATAAAGTAATAATTAAGTTTGGATTTTCAAAACCATTTACGGTCCTAGCTGCTGTCAAAAGCATGGAACTAAAAAATGATTCTGGAATTCCTTCTGGATCTTGAAACAATCGGCCCATTTGATTTAAAAGAGTAGGCCTAAAGTCAGACCTGCCTGTCGCAAGAGCTCGTACAATTTCTGCAACATATGTATCTTGTCTTACATCATTTGGAAAAAATCCATTTACTTGTCCTAGAAATTCCTCTCTTAGCCCCAGAGGAACTGCTTGATGAAGATTTCTGATAATTTGTCCCCACTGATTCCCGTCAGGCTGTTCTCTAATGATTCTTTGTAGACTTTGAAGGACCCCCTCATGTTCCTCTTGAGGAATTCTTTCTAGGTAAACACGAAAAGTTTGCCGATGGTCTGGATTTGGAAGCCTATTTTCAAGATCAATTGCTCCCTTGGCACTCCCAAGAATTAAAAAAGTTCCCACTAAAGTTCTGTAAAAAGCCGTTTTCATTAGAGCCCTTCTTTCTATAAAAAGATTTAATACTTTGACACCTTCGTCCGATTATTTACATCGGCGTTCAAAAGTATACCAAATCCCATCATCAAAGTCAACATGGAAGTTCCTCCATAAGAGATCATAGGTAAGGGGACGCCCACCACGGGCACAAGTCCCATGACCATTCCCATATTAATTCCAAGGTAAATGAACAGCGTCATCATGATGCCGAAACTGAGAAGCTGCCCAAATTTGCTTCGATTTTTTAAAACGATTTTAAAGGCCTGCATCAGTAAACATACATAAAGAAAAATCAACAGCACAGCCCCAATAAACCCAAACTCTTCACAGAAAAGAGTAAAGATAAAGTCTGTCTGTTTCTCCGGCAAAAAATTCAAATATCCTTGGGTACCGTGGAAATACCCTTTCCCAAAAAAACCCCCAGACCCAATGGCTATTTTTGATTGAAGAATATGGTACCCACTCCCTTGGGGATCTGTCATGGGATCTAGGAACGTAAGAACCCGGTTCTTTTGATAATCTTTTAGAAGCACATTCCAAACAATGGGGACTGCCGCAAGGGTGGCAATGGCTGTTCCCACGAAGTAATAAAGCCTGACGCCTGCCATCAGAAGCATGCTAAATCCAATCATCACGAGCAGCAGCATAGTTCCCAAATCTGGCTGCTTCATCACCAGTACTGCGGGCGCCATAATGAGCAAAAGAGGAATGATCAGATGGTGGGGTTTGTAAATATCATCCGTGTTGAGCCGGTGAAAGTAGGCGGCCAAAGCCAGGACGAGAGAGATCTTTACCAATTCAGAGGGTTGCAGCTTAAAAATATAAAGATCCAACCATCTCTGGGCTCCCATACCCACCTTGCCCATAACGGCCACGAGGACGAGCAGTATAAAAGAAACAAAATAAAAAACGTAGGCCCACTTGAACCACCATTGAAGATCCATAACGGCAATGCCAATCATCAACCCAAACCCAATAAAGAAACGAACCATTTGGGGAAGCGCCCAAGGGAAAAAAGCGCCCCCTGCCGCGGAGTACAAAACCACAAAGCCGATGACCGCTAGCGTAAAAATTAATCCGATTAAAGGCCGGTTAAGAGCTCGCAGCCGTTCTGTGGGCGTTAAATAATCCCCGTATCTTATCATGCGCTTTCCTCTTGTTTTTTCGACTTCAATGCCATAAGTTCCTGAGTTTTATTCAATAAATCTCTCACCTTAGGCGCGGCAAAGGAGCTTCCCCACCCCTCATGCTCTCCCACAACTACAGCTGCATACCGGGGCTTATCAATGGGCGCAAACCCTACAAACTCTGCCGTATCTCTCAGGTGCCACGGCAATTGGTGAGACTCTCTCACCCCAGCCTCTCTTTCCTGCATGGAAATGCGCCGCACCTGAGCGGTAGAGGTTTTACCCCCCATCTGGTATTCTGGTTTCTTGATGCGGGACCCATGGGCCGTTCCCGTAGGATCCGTTACCGTCTTTGCCAAACTCTCAATGACAAATTTAACATGCTCTGGATCTAATCCCAAGGAGGGTTTTTTGGGAGCCTCGCCTTCTTCCAGTTTTAAATGGGGCGTAATCTTATAGCCTCCATTTGCAATCTCTCCCATCATCACCATTAACTGCAAGGGGGTCATAAGAACGTAAGCTTGCCCAATGGCTGTCAACACTGTATCCCCCACCCGCCATTCTTCCTTTCGAATTCTTTTTTTCCAATCAGGATCTGCGATGAAGCCCGATTTCTCTCCAGGAAGATCTATGCCTGTCTTGCTCCCCACCCCGAGCTTACGAGCCATATCAATAATAGCCTCGGCTCCGATGCGTCGGGCAATCTGGTAGAAATATACGTCACAGGATCGGAAGAGAGCCTCTGCCATGTTTACCCGTCCATGGCCTTCATGACGCCAGCAGTGGAATCGGTGATTCCCCAGCATCATGTACCCAGGGCATTGGATTTTTTCGTCGGGAGAGACGCCCGCTTTCAGAGCCGCCAAGGCCATAATAATTTTAAAGGCCGACCCAGGACTATATTGGCCAGAAATAACTTTGTTGATCATGGGGGCAAGGGAATTCCCCATAAGCTCCTTCCAATCCTGACTGCGAATACCATTAAAGAAGAGGTGGGGGTCATACCCCGGCTGTGAAATCAAACACAAGATCTCTCCCGTCTCTATATCAATGACCGCCGCCGCAGAACTCTTATAAGGCGCAAATAGTTTGCCCGCGTATTCTTGAAGATCTCGGTCTATGCTGAGCTTAAAATCCTTTCCGGGTCGTGAGTCCATGGTTTCCAACTCTCGGATCACCCGACCTCGGGCATTTACTTCCACAGACTTCTGGCCATTAACCCCTTGTATTTCTCCTTCATAGAATCCCTCAATACCATTTTTCCCAATCTTGGCACCTGGAATTGAGAGGAGTTTATTTGTTTTAGATTCCTCAACACTGGGGCTGGAAATATACCCGATGAGGTGAGAAGCAGAGTCCTTCAGGATATAGTTTCTCGCTCGAATTTCTTCCGTATAAAGTCCAGGCCAGTCGAGGGCATGTAACTCTATCTTGGCAATTTGATCCCATGTAATATTATTTTTCAAAATAACCGGCATGAAGCGAGGTCTTTTTTTGATCTCTCTAAAGATTTTTTCAACTTCCTCATCCTTAAGCCCTAGGATAGGCCGCACCGCATTGATGAGCTCTTTTGTTTGCGTGGAATTTTCCTGCACGATTACTGCCCGGAATGTTTCCACATTTTTTACAACCGGCTCCCCCCACCGATCCAAGATATGACCTCTTTGAGCAAATTGCACTCGTAACCTGGTTCTATTTTCTTCTGCCAAACTTTTATAACGGTCAGAATAAAATACCTGAAGAACAAAGAGGCGTATCACAATAATTACCAGAACCAGACCCTGGAAAAATGCAATCCAGAGGAGACGCTGCATAAAGGAGGATTGATTATGTTGTGCCATAGTCTTTCCTCAAAAATTCAATTGGTTGATCCATCGAAGCCCTCGCTGGACCAAGGGATATAGTAACCCAGATACCAAAATCCCAATGAAAGGATCCATAATACCTACATAACGTCCATAAAATAAGGAAAGAATTGCCCATTCCAAAAGGGTAAGTCCCATCATCAAAATAAAGAACATGGCCCAAACCGTATTCCGTCCAAACAAAATCAGTTTGCGTTGATTCGTTACAATTCCGTACAAAACAAGGAATTTCAAGGCCGATTGTCCCAGCAATGCCCCGCTCAAGGCATCATCAAAAATACCGGCTAAAAAAACTATATAAATGGGAAAAGAATCTCGAGCATACAAACTCCAGAAATAGAGGACGGGCATGGCAAAAAGAGGCTCTATGGGTAAGAATCGGAACACATGGAATTGATCCAAAAGAATGGCCCCAAAGAGGGTTATCCAAATTTTTAATTGGGGAACTTGTCTGTTTAGGGTAAAGGAAGACGTGAGCTTCATGGGTTAGCCGCTGTTTGTCATCTGAGGATCAAGGGAAGAAGACACGGCGGTTACAAAAGAAACGGCTTCCAGATCCACAGCGGTTTTAATTTTGACTTTCCCATCATTCACCGACTCCACTATTCCCACCAGAACCCCTGCTGGGAAAACCCCTCCTCGTCCGGACGTTTCAATTATGTGACCGGGCTGTATCTTTGACTCATAGGGCAAATATTTCAATGTCGGCATCTCTGTATTATCCCCCACGAGAATGGCTTGTTCATTAAGGGGCTTTACAATAACCGGAATCTTGGAGTTCAAATCTGTCAACAAAAGAACACGGGTTGTATGATCTGCCACCTCCAAAGTACGTCCCACCAATCCTTCTGCCGTAATAACGGGAAGATGGGGTTCCATACCCTCTTCCACTCCTGAATCGATCAGCATGCTTTTGATGAAGGGACGGCCTGGATATAGAATAACCTTGCCGCTTACAATCTTCCGCGGATGCCTCTCTGTTACCTTCAAGAGTTTTTTAAGGCTTTTATTTTCTTCCCTAAAAATCCGCATTCGAGCCAGATGCTCTCGAAGCTCTTTGTTTTCTTGGGTAAGGTCCTCAACTTTCTGATAGGCTAGAGCCCAATCTTGGGCGCCCTCCATAAGAGTATTAACAGCCCGGGTAGGGGCTCCTGCTGCCTCCACAAGGGAATCTGTCATATCCATCACCAAAACACGAACATTTCGAGACATCTCGAAATCCGTATAGCTCACCACTAGAGAAAAGATGGAAAGACAACAAAAGAACCCCAGAAGAATAAGATTTCGATAGTTGTGAAAGGTTGCGTTAATCTTCCTCAGAAAGGGCTTCCGAACATGAAATCGCGAAGAGCCTCTGTTTTCCAAACTACCCCCTAAGTCTCCCTTATACCTGGGAAATCAAAACATCCTTTAATGTGCTCATATGCTCCAGAGCATATCCGGTACCCAAAACAACGCAAGACAGAGGGTCTTCGGCAATTGATACGGGCAAATGCGTGGCGTCTCTTAAAACTTGGTCCAAGTCTCGCAGCAAGGCCCCTCCCCCCGTTAACATAATGCCTTTATCTACAATATCTGCAGACAGTTCAGGTGGTGTATTTTCAAGGGCCATCTTCACGGCCTCAACAATGGCAGCCACAGGCTCTGCCAAGCTTTCCGCCACGTCGCGAGATTTAATTGTAATTTCTTTTGGAATTCCGTTTGTTAGATCGCGACCCTTCACTTTCATTTCTTTATTATCAGAAGGTTTAGGAGAGGCGGATCCGATTTCTTTCTTGATACGTTCTGCACTCGACTCCCCGATCAAGAGGTTATAATTGCGGCGCACATAAGAAATAATGGCTTCATCCATTTTGTCGCCGCCCACACGGATGGACCGGGAGTACACAATACCGCCTAAGGAAAGAATGGCTACTTCTGTAGTTCCTCCGCCAATGTCTACCACCATGGATCCAGTGGGCTCTGTAACAGGAAGACCTGCTCCAATGGCCGCCGCCATACTTTCTTCAATAAGGAATACAGACCGAGCCCCTGCGCTTTCTGCAGACTCCTGAATAGCCCGCCGTTCCACCGCCGTAGACCCTGAAGGAACGCAAATAATAATTTGAGGACGCGCCAACATGACCCGATTGTGAATCTTTTTAATGAAATGCTTGATCATTTCTTCGGCCACGTCAAAGTCCGCAATGACACCATCCTGCAAAGGACGAATGGCCTGGATATGTCCAGGTGTTCTTCCGACCATGAGTTTGGCCTCTTCCCCCACGGCCAGAACCTGACGTTTACCCCCAATGGTAGAGACGGCCACAACGGAGGGTTCATCCAATACGATGCCTTTTCCCTTTACGTAAACCAGGGTGTTGGCGGTGCCTAAGTCAATGGCCATATCTGAAGAGATGTAACGAAATACTTTTGATAAAAACGACATGCTTTTCTCTCGATCCTGCTGTTATTTTAGCTATATCTTAGTTATATCCCATGTCTGGCTTTTGGCAAAGGTGTTTTTGAGGGAAAGATTAATTTTTTTGGGATTATTCTTCTCCTCTCTTCATCAGCCAAATTATCTCCTCCGCTTCAAAGACAAATAAAAAAAGGGCGGGTATAGTTTCCCGCCCTCCAAAAAAAAGAGTTTGTTTGAATTAACGCTTAGAGAACTGGAAGCGACGACGAGCTTTCGCACGTCCAAATTTCTTACGCTCAACAGTACGGCTATCCCGGGTTAAGAACCCACCGGCCTTCAGGATTCCCCGAAGCTCTGGCTCAAAATTAATCAACGCCCGGCTTAAACCATGACGCAAGGCCCCCGCTTGTCCTGAGAGTCCACCGCCCACAACCGTGCAGATAATGTCATACTGACCCACGCGCTGAACAACTTCCAACGGTTGGTTGATGATCATCCGCAACGTGGGGCGCGCAAAATACGTATTCCAATCCCGATCATTCACAAGAACTTTTCCAGATCCGGACTTAATCCAAACCCGCGCAATAGCATCCTTCCGGCGACCGGTGGCGCTAGCACGACCCAAGGCATCAATCTTTGATGTTTTTTCTGTGCCCACAACTTCAGACTTTGTCGCTGAAGAAACCCGCAAGGCTTTCACAACAGCTTTAGGTGTTACTGATTCCATAGATTTTTCTGTCATAATAATTACCTTTTATTCTTTGGGTTCATGGCCGCCACGTCTAAAAACGCTGGCTGCTGGGCTTCATGAGGATGGTTAGGTCCCTTATAAGCAAACAAGTGAGACATCTGCTGACGTCCCAAAGGACCGCGCGTAATCATTCTTTGAACAGCCTTCTCAACCACCCGTTCCGGATGCGCACTTCCCAGGATCTTTTCCATGGTACGTTCTTTGATTCCACCGGGATGTCCTGTGTGCCAATAGAAAATTTTGTTTTTCAGCTTGTTACCTGTGAGCTTTATCTTCTCAGCATTGATGATAACAACAAAGTCCCCACAGTCCATGTGCGGAGTAAATTCTGGTTTGTGCTTGCCGCGCAAATAGTTTGCAACGATAGAGGCCATACGCCCCAAAACAAGACCTTCTGCATCAATGATATGCCAGTTTTTCTGGATCTCAGACGCCTTCATCGAATATGTTTTCATTTCTTCTCTCAAAAACTTTAAGTTAATATGAACGTATATGTAAACTAATTTGCCCCGGAAAGCAAGCATTTATATGAGAAAAATGATGGCGGTAAAATAATACCGTAGGTTTTGAGCTGGTCTTCCAACCTGATTTGATAATGGTCGGAGTGGCGGGATTCGAACCCACGACCCCTACACCCCCAGCGTAGTGCGCTACCGGGCTGCGCCACACTCCGACATCATTACGGAGAGGAATATACGGCTTTATAAGGAAAAAAACAAGATTGTCTCAGAATTTAGTGTTTTTTCTTCTTAAGAGAAAGATCAATGCGGTCCTTCATGAGGCGTGAAACGCGGAACCCGGCCACTTTTCGCGCCGAAATCACCGCGTCTTTTAAGGTCTTAGGATTGCGGCCCATGCGTTCTTTTTTTTGGCGGGCAAAGAACACCCCGAACAGAGGTATTTTTATGCTTTTATCTTCTTTCAAAACCATAACTATTTCGTTCAGAACCGCCTCTATGGATCCCAGGGATTCTTTACGGCTAAGACCGGTTTTCTTTCTTAAAGCTTGACTTAAGTGGACTCGGGTAACTGTCTTCCCTGACATAGATATACCTTTAATTTTTAATTTGTTCTATTAACGTATCATTTTTGTGAACAAAAAACAATGGTTTGGCACAAAAAAAGGGGAACAAATGTCCCCCTCAATAGATTTTTGGTTTTACAAATATTATAGGTCAAAAGCCCCTATATCATTGGCCGTTAAAACGTAATTAAGGGCATCCGCATCAAATTCTGCCATCCGGGCGTAGAAGGGATCTAGAACTTCCTTCTCTTCCCGAACCAAATCGTTTACCTTCTGCGAGTGCATCCGAATATTCTGCTCATGGTCTTCTTGCAAAGACCTGAGAACACGACCCTTCTCATCTTCAACAGCCTTTATGAGCTCCGAAGTGCTTTCTATCATGTCAGAAATTTCAGGGCGCAAACTTTCTTTTTCATCTTCAATATATTTTTGCAAAGCGTTGATCCCCATATCTCTATGAATTTCGGCTAAAGGATCTCTATACAAAAGGCTCCTCAGATGCTCATTCTCATATCTTCCATCATTGATAGTCCTCCAAGAACGGTCTGGGCGCACTGCATGTTCGTATGCAGCCCTTGCTATTGTTACCTGCGCTTGATGGTTAGACCTCGCTTGTTCTGCTCGAGCTATGTACAGGGGACTCATTAAAATTTCATCCATCCGGAACTTTAAGTTTTGCAGCATTGATGAAGACTCCAAGATCCCCTGCTCTTGGGAAATCCTTTCCTCTTCAGCCTGCTTTTTAATGGCGCCAAAGAACGAGAGAATTCTCTCTTCTTTTTCTTTAAAATCAGCAATTAACTGATCTCTCTCTTGCCCCAAGGTTTCATGTTTTGGAAAAAATTTTTCACTTTCAGCTTCCTTCTGAGCTGCAAGGGCTTGGTAATCTGGTAAGGATTGGATCACTGCTGTATGAAATTTTTGAGTTTGATTCTCTAGATCCCTCTCTGTTGTTATTTTTGAAAATGAACTCGTCGAAACAACTGATACAAGACAACTTACGATTAGAATCCTTTTAGATGGACTATTCAATTTCTTCTCCTTATTTTTAAAAATACAAAGGAATCCTACTATAAAAAATGATCTTGTGCAAAACATATAAACAAAACCAGACTTTCTATTGACGGAAAATAAAAGAAATGTAATATAGGCTATACTTTGGCCCCTGTGGTGGAACTGGTAGACGCGATAGACTCAAAATCTATTGTCCGTGAGGGCGTGGGAGTTCGATTCTCCCCGGGGGCACCACTCAACACCTATAGAAGTTCGTCCGGGATCGGCACGTAACTGCACCTCAAGTAGTGAATTACCATTTCTTTGAGCCTGTTTAATCCTTCTTGGGTTGAAGACTCACAACGACACACCAACACATCTTGTGTATTAGAAGCACGCAGCAACCACCAACCATCTGGCGTCTTTACCCGAACCCCATCCTGGTCGGAGACTTCCAAATCGGAATTTTCTTTCAAATTTTCTTTTACCTCTTTGATGACCTCGAATTTTCGAAACTCGTCGCAAGAAAAACGTAGCTCAGGAGTACTGAAGAGTTTTGGGAATTGATGATACATATGAGATAAAGGTTGATCGCTTCGTCCCACAATATTCATCAGTCGAATGGCGGCATAAAGCGCATCATCATATCCATAGTACTTATCTGCAAAGAAAATATGGCCGCTCATTTCTCCCGCAAGGGGGGATTTTGTGACTGCCATCTGAGATTTAATCAGGGAATGCCCCGTGGGCCACATGAGGGCATTCCCTCCATTAGCCCGGATATCGTTAAACAAAGACTCGCTGGCTTTTACGTCAGAAATGATGGTGGCCCCTGGGTGAGTTTTGAGAACCTCTCTGGCATAGAGCATCAACAGCTGATCCCCAAAGAAAATATTGCCTTCATCATCAACAGCCCCAATACGGTCTCCATCCCCATCAAAAGCAACACCCAAGTCTGCTTTGGTTTCAATGACGCGACGCCTTAAATCTTGCAAATTTTCCGGCTGGGTTGGATCGGGATGATGATTGGGGAAATTCCCATCCACATCCTCAAAAAGGATCTCATGCTCCCCCGGCAATTGATCCGTCAAAAGCTTTAAGACAGCTCCCGCGGCCCCATTTCCCACATCCCAAATAACTTTCAAAGGTCTGGGGCTATCGTAGTCTTTCAGAAGGCGGTCCACGTACTTCTTGCGAATGTCATACTCTGTATCCTCGCCAAAGGGCACGGGTTCTTCAAAATGACGAGCCATTAAGGCAAATTTTTGGATATCCTCTCCAAAAAAAGGCCGGTTTTGCAGCGTCATCTTGAATCCGTTGTAATCTCCTGGATTGTGAGACCCTGTAATCATAACGCCCCCATCCGTAGGAATATCTTTCACTGCATAATAAAGGAGGGGTGTTGGGCCCATGCCTACCCGAATGGCATTAACTCCCTCTTCCCTCAACCCTTGCACCAAAGCATTTTCTAAGGGAAGGGAACTTTCCCGACCATCCCGACCCACCGCAACGACAGATCCTTTTTCTCGCCGCACCACTTGGCCAAAGCATCGACCAATGGCCCAAGCATCCGCTTCAGACAATGTTTTTCCATAGATACCACGGATGTCGTACTCTCTCAGTACGCTAGGATGAAACTGATGGCTGGAGATCTTCATATTTATCCTTTAACAGGGGGACGCCCCACCGAATAGTAAGAAAATCCTGATTTCTTCATATCTTCTAGAGGGTAGAGATTTCTTAAATCCACGATCAGCGGATCCACCATCAATTTCTTTGCTTCAGAAAAGTCCAGATATCGAAATTCGTTCCACTCCGTCAGAATAACCAAAACATTGGCGTCTTTTAATGTTTCATAAACATCCTCCGCCCACTTTACTTTTGGCAACAAGGCTTTCGCATTGTCCATGCCTGCAGGATCATAGGCCGTGACGCTTGCCCCCATCTCTTGCAGTTTGGGAATGATTGCTAAGCTAGGACTATCTCGCATGTCATCCGTATCGGGCTTAAAGGTTACACCTAAAACAGCGATCTTTTTTCCTTCTAAAGAATTTCCACACGCTTTTTTAATTTTGTCTGCCATAGCGCTCTTACGGGCTTCATTGGCCGCGATGACGGACTCAACAATGGTAAGGGCGCATCCATATTCCTCCGCGGTTTTAGCCATGGCAATGGTGTCTTTGGGAAAGCAAGATCCTCCATATCCAGGGCCCGCTTGTAAGAATTTCCGCCCAATTCGAGAGTCCAGCCCCACGCCTCGAGAAACATCCGTGATATCTGCATCACATTTTTCGCACAGGTCTGCCACCTGATTGATAAAGGTAACCTTGGCGGCGAGAAAACTATTGGCTGCATATTTAATGATTTCTGAGGATTCAGGGGAAGTAAAGACCAAGGGCGTCTGCAAAAGAAAGAAAGGATTATAAAGCCGGCGCATGACCGCTTCTGACCGTTTACTCCGACACCCCACCACAATGCGGTCAGGATTCATGAAGTCTTCCAGCGCTGAGCCTTCCCGAAGGAATTCTGGATTTGAGACCACATCAAAGTCCGCCTTTGGATTTATTTCCTTGATATATTTTTCCAGCTTCTTTGCCGTATCCACGGGAACGGTGGACTTGGTCACAACCACCGTATATCCCTCCATAGACTCTGCGATGGTTTTGGCTGCCGCAAATACATAAGACAAGTCTGCTTGGCCATCGGTCTCAGAAGGCGGCGTGCCCACAGCGATAAACACAATTTCTGACCCCTTAACGGCAGGCTTAATATCTGTAGAAAATTTTAAGCGTCCTGACTTTATTCCTTTTTGTACAAGGTCTTCAAGGCCAGGTTCATAAATGGGAATTTCCCCCTTCTTGAGCCGGCTTATTTTCTCATGATCGAGATCCACACAGGTTACATCAAACCCAAGCTCAGCCAGACACGTGCCTGTCACAAGCCCCACATATCCCGTTCCGATCATACAAATTTTCATGACTTTTCGATTAGCTCTTTCATGGTCTTAAGGGCAGCCGTCCGCATGTCTGGGCGTTCTAAAGCGCAGGTCATATTGGCTGCTAGAAGTCCTTGCTTGGACCCACAATCAAACCGTCGGCCATCAAACTCGACCCCGTAGAAATCTGAGCGTTTTAACAGTTTACTCATAGCATCTGTTAATTGAATTTCTCCTCCGGCCCCTGTCTTGAGATTTTCCAGCTCTTGAAAAATATCCGACTGCAGAATATACCGCCCGATCACAGCCCACTGAGAGGGTGCTTTTTGGGAAGTGGGTTTTTCCACCATCCCTTTAATCTTAATCACATTGCCCGTTTGAGATTCAGGATCAATAATACCATACTGGGACGTTTCTTCCTTTGAGACCTCCATCACCGCAACCATATTACCCTGCTTTTTTTCGTAAACTTCTATCATCTGCTGAAGACAGGATTTTTTGGACAGAATTAGGTCGTCGGCCAATAACACTGCAAAAGGTTCGTCTTGGATCAAATGACGGGCACACCACACCGCATGACCAAGTCCCAAGGGCTCTTGTTGGCGGGTGTAGATAACTTGTCCTGGATCCAGCACAACTTGGTTCACTATTTCCAAGTCATCCTTGTTGCCCCGCCTCATTAGGGTGGCATTAAGCTCATAGGAATAGTCAAAGAAATCTTCGAGCGCTGATTTCCCCCGGCCCGTTACGAAGATAAACTCCTCAATACCGGCCGCTTTGGCCTCTTCTACCGCATACTGAATGATGGGCTTGTCGATGATCGCTAGCATTTCCTTGGGCATGGATTTGGTAGCCGGTAAAAACCGCGTTCCAAGTCCCGCCACGGGGAAAATTGCTTTACGTATCTTTTTCATACCGTCCTTATTATAGCAGGTCGTCTACCTAAAAATCATGAAAGATGTAGAAATAATGATTCCCGACACGATCAAGGAGATAATGCAGTATCCCATGATGTCCCGGGCCTTAAGTCCTGCGATAGCCAACAAAGGCAAGGCAAAGAACGGTTGGATCATGTTGGTCCAGGAATCCCCCCATACCACGGCCATACAAGCCATAGGCAAGCTTGTTCCCAGCTCATGGGCCGCCTGAATCACAACGGGAGATTCCACCACCCACTTACCACCTCCTGATGGGATGAACAAGTTCAAGAAAGCTGCCGAGTAGAAGGTCAACAAGTTGAAGGTATCTTTCGTAGAGATCTTCTCAAAGCAGGTAGCCAGCATATTGGCAAGGCCTGATCTCTCCAACATTCCCATCATGCCCGCATAGAACGGGAACTGAAGAATGATGGGCCCCACCTTTGTAACCGCTTCCCCTACACTCTTGTTAAAAGTATAGATGTTCTTGTGCAAGAACAAGCTGGCAAACAGAAGGAAAAGACAGATGTTGTTCAACTCTAAAGAGAACTTCCCTTGGTAGATCTTGAACCCAAGATAGGCCAGGCCCATGGTACCGGCTGTTCTGGAAATGAGAGAAAAATATTCCAACTTTTCTGCGGGACTGATTTCTTTTGGTTCCTCAACTTTACTTTCTGGAGCAACCGTATAAAGATGAACCTCCCCCTCTTCCGTTTTACTAATATACCAATTGAGGATGGGAAGAACGATCATGAGTGACACCACGATGGTAATATTCAGCGGTGAAAAAATAGTATCCCAAATGGGAATCAAGTGACCAATGCGGGCTTGGGCAAAGTTTCCTTCTGTAGCGACCATCAAGGGAATGGTTCCAGATAACCCCCCGTGCCACACCAAGAATCCGCTGTAAGAGCTTGCCACCATGAGGCGAAAATTTGCCCGCGGCAACACCCGGATCACCTCTCGGCAGAAGAGACCCCCAATCACCAATCCGAAGCCCCAGTTGAGCCAACAAGCGGAACAGGACACCACTGTCACAGCAAATACCGCCTGAGAAGGGGTTTTAACCCTCTTTGCAATGGCTTGAAGAACTTTTTGGATGGGCGCTGTGGAGGCTAGAATATACCCTCCCACAAAAATCATCACCATCTGCATGGTAAAGGTAGAAAGAGACCAGAACCCATCCCCCCAATAGAAAAGCATATCGGGCAAAGAAGCAGGAGTATAAACAATCCCTGCAATCAGGGTAAGAAAGGTTAAAAACAAGGCGAAGATAAAAGGATCCGGCGTGTACTTACGCATCAATTTGTCGAAAAAATTAGCAACCGCTTTCATGGTGTTTCCTCTCTTTGGTTAACAACGCCCGCATATTGTCATAAAGGGGAGAAGAGGTCAACTGATGGTTAAGAGTTGCCTCCTTCTATGTAAATTCGTATAGTGGTCTTTCATAGTGGTAGCGAGGAAAAAGATGCATATTGTTACAGGTGGTGCGGGGTTTATTGGGTCAGCCCTTGTGAAGGCGTTAGAAGACCGCGGGCACTATGACACGGTTGTGTGTGATGTACTGGGAGCGGACGCCAAGTGGAAGAACATCGGCAAACGAGAGCTGCACTCGTTCATCATGCCCCAAGAACTTTTCCAGTTTCTTAATCAAAATGCCTCGCGCATTGACGCCATTTTTCACATGGGCGCTATTTCCACCACCACGGAGACGGACGCAGATGCCATTGTGTCCAACAACTTTCGGTTCTCCCAATCCTTATGGCTGTGGTGTGCCATCAACAAGAAGAGGTTCATTTACGCCTCCTCTGCCGCCACCTATGGCGCAGGAAACCAAGGCTTTGTGGATGATGAGACACCAGAGTTCTTGGCCAAACTACGCCCTCTCAATGCCTACGCCTGGAGCAAGCATTTGTTTGATCGATGGGTGGCCCGCACAAAGGATAAAAATGCGGAAGCCCCGACCCAATGCGTGGGACTTAAATTTTTTAATGTGTACGGCCCCAACGAGTACCATAAAGGCAGTCAACGCAGTGTGGTGGTCCAGATATTTGAGGCGCTCCAACGAGGGGATCCTATTCGACTTTTCAAATCTCATCGCAAGGAAATGAAAGACGGTGAACAAACCAGGGATTTTATTTATGTTCAAGACTGCGTGGATGTCCTGCTCTGGATGCTTGATCATCCCGACGTTAATGGGCTCTTTAATGTGGGCACGGGCAAAGCCCGAAGTTTCAATGATTTGGCAGTAAGCGTTTATAAAGCTGTCAGAGAAAAAACTCTCAGCTTTAAGGACGAAAGTCAGATTCAGTATATCCCCATGCCGGAAACTCTTCAGGTGGCTTACCAGGACTTTACGGAAGCGAAGATGGATAAACTAAAGGCAGCTGGATATACGAAACCTTTCACATCTCTTGAAGAGGGTGTCGGGACGTATGTGAAAGATTTCCTGATGAAGGATGATATTTATTTGTAGACTATCGAGAAATATTCCCTCCTCTTGGGCTCCCCCGCACCTTCCAATCTCGAAAAGCTCTCTGAATGTTCGTGGCGTGAAGATAGTCTTCCTCCCTTATTTTTTCCTTAAATCTTTTTCTGGTTTCGGGGAGCCTTTCTTCCAGCGTGGCCTCTGGTAGTTCTTTCTTAAGTTTTTCATAGATATCAGCCCAAATAAAGGCACGCCTTACACTGAGGATACCTCGACCATAATTCATGGGATTAAAATGTTCAAGATTTTTTGGGTCATAGTTAGCCTCTGCCACCGCTTTTTCTTCCCCGTCCGTTGGATCGTAGACAAATTTGTTTGTAGATGAGATATAAAAATTCCTTTCCGCAGACTCCAAAAGAACGGTCGCAACCTCCTCCATGGAGAAATCTCGATGAACACTGAGCACAAGAGCTGCCACACCGGAAATAGCGGGGGCAGCAAGAGAGCCTCCATTTGCAGTTCCGTATTCCATCTCTTTTTTCCTAATAAGGACATCTCTCCCCAAGGTAAATAGAAATCTTTCTTGGAATTCGGGGCGGGGTCCCGGCTTATTAGAAAAATCACTCGCCTCTGAGGAAGGATCTAAGGACCCTGCTATAATAATGCGATTTTTTGGAGAAGGCTTCACCTCATTAAATAAAAAATCTAGAGGATCCCTTTCATCGGCACCTTTCAGATATTGCCCCCCATTCCCCGCAGAAAAAATAAGCAAATTATTTTTGCGCGCAATCAATTTTTCATCAATCTTCTTTGCCTTTTCACCAACAGGATCTGTTATATCCGTAGAATTGTTGATAATCATATTATCTGGCGCGTGCGCAAGATAAAAATGATTAAAAGAATAGACAGAAATTCTAGATCCTGGGGCAATCTCATAGACAACCCCCGTCACACTTATGGCATGCCTATCATAAGGCCCACCCCTTCCTTCCAGTTGCCCTCTTAAATCGGAGTGTACGAATTCCCCATTATCCTCTAAAACTAAAATGGAAGTATGCTCTCCAATGATTCCTTTCCGATGAGCCCACTCCAGAGCTCCGCTAAACTCGGAGGCACTTGAATACTCCAAAGTTTGAAGAGACACTTCTTTTTTTCGTCGATAAAGATCTGGCTTCAATGCTTTTCTTTTTTCTGTTAGATTTGCCTCCACCTCTTTGAGACGGGTTTCATCACCTTTTAAAGATTGGATCAATGTCTCAATTTTTGATCTTGCTATGCCCTCCACATGAGGATTCTTTTTTATCGCCTCGGCAAACTTAAGTAATTGATCTTTACATCCCTCTATATCTCTGAGGATTGCAAGCCTCTTTGCAGAAAGTTTTTTGTATTCAGGATCATCAAACCCGACAATTTTTTCTCTGATGTTACGCTGGGTGGAGGGCTTGATGGCAGCCGCAGAAAATCCTTGAGAAATAGTTAGGACAAAAAGAATTCCCCATAAAAGAACCAGCTGAAATTTCACTCGATACCCCTGTTTAAAATCACCTCTTATTTTGAGTGCGACTCTTTATTTATTGTCCTTACTCTTATCCTTGTCATCAAAGATGAGCTTCCCAATTAAGGACTCCAAAATCATGGAGGACTGAGAGTACTGAAGGGTATCGCCTGGTTGCAGCATGGTGTCATCGCCCCCTGGTACCAGAACCAAATATTTTCCACCCAAAAGATTTTCGCTAATGATGGAGGCAGAACTATCCGTGGGCAATTTAACCTGGGGATTTACTTTTAGATGGACGAGAGCCTCATAGGTTTTTGGATCCAAAACAAGCTTGGAAACAGTCCCCACTCGGATGCCGCCAATCTTGACATCGCTTCCTTCAACCAGACCATCGGCCCGGTCAAACTTCACTAGAAGCTCATACCCCTGAGCTCGATCTCCTCTTGTCCCCATGTAGCCATAGGCCAAAAGAAAGACAGAAATGATGATGACGATCATCCCCGTTATAAATTCAACAAAATTTCCACGCATTTCATGCTCCTAATTCTCTAATACTACACGGATCTATTCTGGGAGCCAAGCTTTATAGGAAATTTTCTTTTCTTCCTGGGAAGAGATTCCCTCTTTATTCAAGGTTCCCGATAGATTGGGAAGATGTGTCCGTCTCCAAGATTGCTTCATCCATTGATCATAGGAAGGGATTTTGTTTGTGGTCTGATGAAGCCATCCATGCCACTCGGAGGGGACCTTAGATCCTTCCGCTAACCCATTATAAATAACCCATCGACGGGATTTTTTGCGCCCTTTAAAAAGAAAATAGCGGTCCTCATAATATGTATTCCCGTAAGGATCTTGCCCCGCTCTCCGACATAACCCTAAATAATATTTGATTCCCGTTGTAAATTTTTGATGGTACCCGCGCATAAGATACTGTGGACATAAACAGCCCAAAATATCAAGAAAAAAATTTGCAAAAAATAAAAAATTATCTCTTGCGATGGGGGAAGTGACGGGGTATTCTGAAATCAAGATATAGACGAGAAACTCTCTTGTATATCTATATGTTGTAGAAAATAATTGAAATGGAGATTTATAATGCGAATAAGCCGCAGGTTCACGACGACGAAGAATGCCCCCTATTCTTCCCTAAAATTTAAGAAAACGACCTGTGAAATTCGCAATCCCGACGGCACTCTTGTTTTTCAACTCAAAGACGTTGAAGTTCCAGAAACTTGGTCTCAGGTAGCCGCCGATGTGTTGGCCCAGAAATACTTCCGCAAAGCAGGCGTGCCCGCCGCTTTAAAACCCGTTCCGGAAAAAGGGGTTCCCTCTTGGCTCTCTCGGTCCACTGCGGACCTTGAAGCCCTTGAATTGCTACCAGAAGACCAACGATATACCAGCGAAATTTCCTCAAAGCAAGTATTTGATCGTCTGGCCGGTACTTGGACTTATTGGGGCTGGAAAGGTGGCTATTTTTCTTCTGAAGAGGATGCTTGCACCTATTTCGACGAAATGCGTTACATGCTCTGCCAACAATTTGCCGCTCCCAACTCTCCTCAGTGGTTTAACACAGGTCTTCACTGGTCCTATGGTATCGATGGCCCAGCTCAAGGGCATTACTATGTGGATCCAAAAACAAAGAAAGCTGTTCAGTCTAAAAGTTCTTATGAGCGCCCCCAGCCCCATGCCTGTTTCATCCAAAGCATTCAAGATGACTTAGTGAACGAGGGCGGCATTATGGATCTGTGGGTCCGGGAAGCCCGTCTCTTTAAATATGGTTCCGGAACAGGGACTAACTTTTCAAACTTGAGGGGAAATAAAGAATCTCTCTCCGGGGGCGGAAAATCTTCTGGGCTTATGAGCTTCCTCCGCATCGGAGACCGGGCAGCTGGCGCCATCAAGTCAGGCGGAACCACACGGCGCGCTGCCAAGATGGTGGTGGTGAACGTAGATCACCCCGACATCGAAGAATATATCAGCTGGAAAGTAATTGAAGAGCAAAAAGTGGCGGCCATGGTCACAGGCTCCAAACTCTCTAAGAGGCATCTAGAGGCCATTATGAAGGCATGCTATGCCCTGGATCCTGCAAAGGCAGAAACAGATCCCCACAAAAACCCTGGACTTAAAACAGCCATTAAAGAAGCCCGCAAGATGTTGGTGGCCGATAGCTACATTCAGCGGGTCCTCCAGCTGGCAGCCCAAGGGGAAACCTTCCTTGACTTCAAAGATTATGATACGGATTGGAACTCAGAGGCCTATGCCACCGTCTCAGGACAGAATTCTAACAACTCCGTCCGCGTCACCAATGACTTCATCCGTAAGGCCCTGAAGAATGAGGATTGGGATCTTATCCGTCGCACAGACGGGAAAGTAAACTCCACCATAAAAGCCGGTGATCTTTGGAACAAAATTGCTTATGCCGCCTGGTCTTGTGCAGATCCTGGAATTCAGTTTGATACGACTGTCAATGACTGGCACACGTGCCCGAACCATGGCCGGATTAAGGCATCCAACCCTTGTTCAGAATACATGTTTCTAGACGATACCGCTTGCAATTTGGCATCTCTTAACCTGATGAAATTTTATCAGGAACCCCAAGAAGCTGGGCAAAGACCGGGATTTGATGTGGAAGGCTATATTCATGCTCTCCAGCTCTGGACACTTACCCTGGAGCTTGCTGTGGAAATGTCCCAGTTGCCCTCTAAGGAAATTGCAGAAGGAACTTTCAAGTATAGAACCCTTGGTCTTGGATATGCCAATATTGGGGGACTTCTGATG
Source organism: uncultured Alphaproteobacteria bacterium (assembly GCA_903912365.1). GTDB lineage: Bacteria > Pseudomonadota > Alphaproteobacteria > UBA7879 > UBA5542 > CAIWGV01. The sequence goes on along the minus strand of CAIWGV010000004.1, from coordinate 61,763 downwards.
GCCCTGGGCATTCCCTATGACAGCGCCGAAGGACGCGCTTTGTCTGGCGCCTTGACAGCAGCACTCACAGGTGTAGCCTATACAGTTTCCGCAGAAATGGCCCACGAACTGGGCGCTTTTGAGGGCTATGCGGACAACAAAGACGCCATGCTTCGAGTCATACGCAATCACCGTCGTGCAGCCCACGGCCTCTCAGAAGGCTATGAGGATTTGGAAATGCACCCCGTACCTCTAGATATGGCCAACTGTCCGTTCCCTAAGCTTGCTAAAGCAGCTCAACAGTCTTGGGATGACGCTCTTTCCCAGGGAAAAAAATATGGATATCGCAATGCCCAAACCACGGTTCTTGCCCCCACGGGCACCATTGGATTGGTTATGGATTGCGACACCACGGGCATTGAACCTGACTTTGCTTTGGTAAAGTTCAAGAAACTCGCAGGAGGGGGCTACTTTAAGATCATCAATCAAATGGTCCCTCTGGGGTTGAAAACCTTAGGCTATACTCCCAATCAAATTGAAAAAATTGTTCAGTATGTGGTGGGGCATGGAACACTGGAAAACGCTCCCGGCATTAGCTTTAAGGACCTGGCAGAAAAAGGATTTGGACCTGATCAATTTAAGATCTTAGAGTCTTCCCTGAAAAGTGCTTTCGACATCAAGTTTGTCTTTAATAAATGGAACTTGGGAGAAGGGTTTTGCACAAAAACCTTAAAGTTCACTCAAGAGCAGTTGGAAAGCCCTACTTTTGATATGTTGACGGCCCTTGGGTTCTCGAAAGAGGCCATTGAACAGGCTAACATCTACTGTTGTGGAACCATGACTGTGGAGGGGGCCCCTCAGCTTAAAGAAGAACATCTTGCCGTCTTTGATTGTGCCAATCGATGTGGCCGCATTGGCAAGAGATTCCTTTCCATCGACAGCCACATTCGCATGATGGCGGCCGCCCAACCTTTCTTGTCGGGCGCCATTTCCAAGACCATCAACATGCAGAATGATGCCTCCATTGAGGATTGCAAACGGGCCTATCTTTTGTCTTGGGAACTTGGGTTAAAAGCCACCGCTTTATACCGAGATGGATCCAAACTGTCACAGGCTCTTAATACGGTGAGTTTTGCTGATGAGTCAGAAGATATTTCTGAAGTAGCAGAAGATATCATGAGCGCCCCTCAAACAGTTCAAACCACCAAGATTGTGGAACGCATCGTGGAACGCATTATGCAGTCCGCCGAACGACGGGCCCTCCCTCAACGCCGCAAGGGATATACCCAAAAGGCAAAGATTGGCGGCCACAAGGTTTACCTCCGCACAGGGGAATATGAGGACGGAAAATTAGGAGAAATCTTCATCGACATGCATAAAGAAGGCGCCGCTTTCCGAAGCCTGATGAACAACTTTGCCATTTCTGTTTCCATGGGGCTCCAATATGGGGTGCCACTGGAAGAATATGTAGATGCCTTTACCTTCACCCGGTTTGAGCCGGCTGGCATGGTGACCGGAAATGACGCCATCAAAATGGCCACATCCATTACGGATTATGTTTTCCGAGAGCTGGCCATTTCTTACCTAGGTCGGACGGATCTGGCCCATGTGGACGTTGCGGATCTGCTGCCTGACACTCTGGGAAATCCAGAGAAGGATATGGAAAAGGCGACTCAGATAAATAAAGTCACCAGCAACGGATATATCCGAAAGAATGTGTATGTGCTCCATAAAACAGCCAGTCGGGAAGAAGTTGTGGCGGAAGCCGTGGCCGATGGATCGGGCTTGCAAACGGCCGTTGCCCTAAAAGTTTCCCAGTCTTACATGGAAGAATCCATTGGAGGACCTGCGCGGGGCCCCTCTACACAGGTCTCTAAGGTGCGAGAAGCGCGCATGAAAGGTTTTGAGGGGGATGCCTGCAAGGAATGTGGCAACTTCACGCTGGTCCGGAATGGAACGTGCTTAAAGTGCAACACCTGCGGGGGAACCACGGGATGTTCTTGATCTAACCATCACAGAAAAGAAGCAAGGTCCTGTGGTGGTTCTAGGACTCAGGAACTCTGAAGCGTCTCAGGCGAGGACTACCAACTCAAGGTTAGAAAGGGTTTCTTCGCCGCTAGGAGGTTCTTCACCCTCCCCTTTCTCTATAGACTCTCTTTTGGGCGGAGAAAGATCTTCAAAAATAAGGGTGAGTTCTTTTTTAGACCCATCATAGGAGGCTTCCCTCAGAAAAATCCATCGGCTTTTTTGTTGGGTAGAGGTGGCATAATAAAGTTTGCCGCGCAAAGAGCGCCGTTCTGTTTCTTCCTCCCCAGATCTTTTTAAGATATGTGTTAGGCTCTCTGTTTTTAGGGCATTACGGGGTTGCTCCGCTGACACATACAAAGCTTTCTCCTCGACCCCAGCCAAGACAAGCCGAGCGGTTGCAGCCTTTGTAGAGGCCTCTGAAATGGTTCCTTGTCGGGCTTTAATCACGTACATACGTGCCACCCCATCCCTATATTGGGCAAAGGTATACCCTAGGATCGCAGCCGTCATGGCCACCAGAATAAGTGTAATGATTTTCATACTTAACAATCCCTGAGGGACCTACATATGCTGAACTATAGGTTTTAAGTTTGTATCTAAGCATATGGTCAGCTTTCCCTGTAAAAGCTTTTGTGCGTCTTCTCCGAACAACTCTCGTCGCCAGCCTTGTAAAAGCGGGAGACTTTCCTGACCTAAAAGAAGGCCCTCGAGGTCGTTCGTGGATGCAATCAACCTAGATACAATTCTATGCTCCTCAGATTTTATTTTCAACAAAATCTTCAGGAGGTCTAAGGTCGCAGAAAGGGTATCTGCGGGTTTTTTGGGCAAAGGATTATCAAAAGGCGTGGCCCCCTTAATAGCCTCAAAAAGACTGGCCATGGTGTCAGCCTTAAGAGGAGGCATCTCCTTAACCCGAGATAAATCACTCTCCGTCTTTGGCATCTTCATGGCCAAAGTCACCACAATATCATCCTTCATGACATGGGACCGGGGCACATCGCGACTCTTTGCCAGCTCTTCCCGCCAGCCGGCCACAGCCCTCAACACTCCCCAAGAAACGGGGGACATGTTGTAGCGTACCTTAAGACGCATCCAAGCATTTTCAGGGGCCACGTCGTAGGTGGTGGGCGCCTCTAAATTACTCTGCTCTTCTTTGAGCCACTCAATCTTAGGGCCTGCCATTTCGGAAAGCTTTTCTTGAATCTGTCGAAGATAGAGAACGTCCGCCGCCGCATATTCAATCTGGCGATCCAATAGGGGTCGTTGCGCCCAATTGGTGTACTGCATGGCTTTATCTAGTTTTTCATTGGCAATGGCGCCCACCAGTTTTTCATAGGAAATGTTTTCCCCAAAACCACATACCATGGCCAACATTTGTGTATCACATACAGGCGCCGGCACGGCTTGCCAGAGCGTATGAAAAATCTCCAGGTCCTGACGTGAAGCGTGAAAAATCTTGAGGATATCGGGGCTAAAGAAAAGATCCTTAAGGGGAGTAAGGTCCAGATTTTCCGGCAATGGGTCGATGAGAAAAATGTTCTTTCCATTGCATATTTGAATCAAGCAAAGCTTCGGGTAGTAGGTTTTTTCCCGAACAAACTCCGTATCAATACTCAAAAATTTGGCGGTTTTATTGGCTGCACAAAATTTTTCCAGGTCGGAGGCGGTGGTGATATAGATGGTTTTCATCTATCTCTTATACAGGAAATGCTGGCAAAGAGGAAGACTTAAGGCGCTGCTTAAGAGAAGTCATAGGGCCATTCCTGAAGGAGGTCAAAATGCTGGCCCGTCAGCAAAAGACGTACTGTTTGTGTTGGATTCGAGGCATCGTAACGGCGAATAAGATTCAACAGTCCGCTCTTACAGCTATCTAAATACTCATAAACTTCTAGGTTTTTCTCATAAACTTCTGCTGTTAAATCCGCACGACACAAAATATTTTTTGATTTTCCATCAACCTTTAAGACATCCATGTATTCGTAATTATCCATTACAAGCTCTTCCAAAGCCGTTAGATCGGGCGCAAATTCTTTAATGCGCCCATTACGATCATACTGGCTGGTAACATGATGCGACACCTCCTGCCTCACGTCTTGGGCTTGCCCTATTTTATCGGGCAAAATTCCGGTGATGGCGTAATATCCACAGGTTCCATCCCCCAAAACAGGATGCCTGTAGAGCTGCAGCCCCGTTGAAGCATAGAAGGGTTGTGTGTAAACCTGCAGCTCATCTCCTTCTAAATAGGCTATGTTTTCTCTTAAAGAAGACTGCCGAAGGGAATCCACAAAGGCCCTCTTGAAGGCTTCTTTTTCGTCTGCATTTGGAGTACTGGCCAAAAAGTCATCCAACTTCTGCTGCTGATCAATGGTTAGTTTAACAGGCTCCCGAGTAGCAGCAGGGAAATCTTTTGGAAAGGGCCCTTTAGCGCCAGGCTCCTCAAAACCACCCCTGGCAAAAAGAGCTGAAATTTCTTCCACTGTTAAATCTTCCGTCTCAGGGGAAACGGCTGTGGGAGCAGAAACACCTCCAAAACAGCCCGAACTCAAGAGTTGTTGAAACGTGTTCTCGTCTAACTCATTTCCGAGACCAGCCGCAAAGCTTTCTAAACAAGAAATTGCAAATAAAAATGTCGCTAAATATTTAAATTTCATAGTAAATCCTATATATAAATTTTTCTTTACTTTCTATATATAGTGATTTAATTATTAAATTCAACAGTTTGTTGTTTTTTTTAAATATTCCTGGTTTCTTCTGTCAGAAAATTTTGAAATAGATTCGCAGAATCGACGGATGAAGAAAAAAGCTCTACAACAAAAAGTCAAAAGACTTTTGTTCTTGCTGAGCCTTCTTCCTCAGGGCTGCTAGGGTCTTGGTGACCGCCCGTTTATGCTCGCCATAAGAGAGGAAATAGTCATCTTGCAAGCTCTCATCTGCCCCATAGGCCTGGTTCAAGAAATAAGATCCCCAGTGTTCAAAGCAGTCCAAACACTTTTTAAGCTCCACAGACACGGCATTCAGCGTCGCTTTCGCCACCTTCCGGGCTTCGTTCCGATCCGCAGGAAGTTCAGGCTTTTGCATAGAAATTCCAGCCATTCTCAAAAGAGCGAGAGGATCTTCCACGTTATGCCATTTGTAGTGATAGGTCGTGAAAGAGTATCTCTGCTGTTTCCCAGACTTGAGTTTGAAGATAACGTCATAGTTATTCGGGGATGACTCAAGTGTCACCTCTGCCAAAAGAGGCAGAAGGAGTTTCTTTTTGTCATCTTTGGACTTGGAAGGATCATTCCATATATAGTCTCCCTTCGGAGAGCGCAAGTCTGAATAGGTTTGGGCATCTTCAATAAATTCTTGGAAAGCAACCCTTTTAATCTCTTCCGGAGATAAAGCACTGCTGCCATCGATGGGAGATGTCTTAAGAGGATCATCAGACGATTCGTCTCCTTTCCCCACAGATTTTCTTGTGCTGCCAATCATACAAGAAAGGATGCGTTCCAAACTGTTTTCGTTGTAGTGTCCCTCAGAGAAATGGGGATATTCATGAATGGCAAAGAAAAATCCAACCATGGCTTTCTCATAGGCCTGCCTATCATAGGGCAGCAATCGCGCCAAGAAAAGATCCGAGAGTCCCAATAGCCCTCCCATCAATCTTTCATGTTGTCCTATCATATAAGAAGTGTAATGCTCTGAAAAATCTTCCCCTCGGCCGCCCTCTTTTACGTACTTGTCAGCCTCTTGAATGAACCGAGATCTTAATTCTTTGTATCGGCGATCTATCTTGGAATGGAGAAGATCATGAACACCAAATCCAAGAGGGCTTAGCTCCACCCCGTGAACCTTCACCGGTTTTGAGGGGATTCCCACCGGAAAGACTCCCTGGAGGTACTGACGTACCAAGAATGTCACCCCAAACTTTCCAGACCCTGGTCGAAAAATCACGATTTTTTCAGGAGATTTCTTTTCAAATTCTGTTTTTAAACGATTCCTCACATCCCAGGGTAAAAAGGACGTATTCTTATGACTCTCCCAACCTTCATTGTAAACATTGTCATCTTGAGCATCGCTTGTGCTCATGAAAGGAGCAAACTCTGACCCCAGAGATTTTTCCGAGGACAGGCCCTTGAAAATATGGGGGCTAACGGCGTGATCAAACAGGTCCCTTTCCAAGGGCGTAAATGTGGAACTAATGATCCGAGCATATCGCGCATAGTAAGAGGTCAGTTGAAAAAGGCTGATACCTCGTTGTTTTTGAGATTCGATTTCCAAGCCTAAATTATAAGCATGGCTATCTGAAGACTTTTTCAAAAAAGTCAGAAGTTCATTTGCAGGCCCTTCCAATACGGGCAACGGTTTGACGAAAGACTCACCAGTATCTTTTAGATTCATTCTCTTAAAGAACGCCACAATCTCCGGACGGAACCCCTTGCTCCCGATGAAATGAAAACGAAGTTCAGGCTTAGACGCCGCAATAGCTTCAGCCATATACAAAGGAACAACTAGGCCCAAAGGACGCTCAATACGTTCAGGCCCTGCGCGCAGGGCAATGTGGGGCAACCGGGGATTATAGACAACAATTTTTTGTTCCTCCACGGCACTGTTGCTAGAAGACACAAAAAGTCCGCAGAATAGACTGCTGATTAAGGCTATATTTTTAAATGACATACTGAATTCCCAAATAATTAGTGAATAAATTAAGGTCTCTTGTACACTTTTTATTAATAACCCGCAAGCTTGGATGTTTTCAAGAACGGGCACGAGCAAAAACAACAAAAACTAGACATTTGACACAAAATCCGCTACCTTGAGGCCTATTTTGAAGGGTGAAAAATGATTGTTACCAGACACGAAATCATCCGCGCCGAGAAATTAGCGCGCCTTAATCTGCCTGAATCCAAAGTGGAGGAATTCTCCACGCGCTTGTCAAAAGTCTTTTCCTGGATTGATCAACTGAAAGAAGTGGATGTGACCGGCGTGCGTCCTCTCGTAAACCCTCTCATGGATTTTGTGGACCGAACCCCCATGCGGAAAGACGTGGTTCATCAAACCAATACGGTGTCTGATGTTCTCTCCAACGCCCCCGACAAAGATCATGATTTCTTTTTAGTTCCGAAAGTTGTGGAATAGATATGCCTTCTCTTTTAAAACTTGATTTTTCCGCTTTACGTTCCAAGCTTTTCTCGAAAGAGATAAAGGCCCGAGAGGTGGTGGAGGCCTATATCCATCGAGCCGAAGAAACCCGGCATCTCAATGCCTATGTGACGGAAACCTTTGACAGCGCCCTCGCCCAAGCGGATACGTCCGATGAGCGGCTCCAAAAGGGAGAAGCACTCCCCTTGGAAGGATTACCCCTTGCCATTAAAGATATTTTTTGTACAAAGGGAGTCCGCACCACCAACGCCTCCAAAATTTTATACAATTTTGTGCCCCCTTACGAATCAACCGTCACAAGCAACTTGAAAAATGCTGGCGCCATTTGTTTGGGTAAAACCAACCTGGATGAATTTGCCATGGGGTCTTCCACCATGACCAGCTGTCATGGGGCATCCATCAATCCATGGAAGCGGAAAGGCGATGCGGCGGATTTGATTCCCGGAGGGTCTTCTGGAGGATCAAGCGCCAGCGTGGCGGCCGGATCTTCATTGGCAGCTCTCGGCACGGATACGGGGGGCTCCATCCGTCAACCCGCCGCGCTCTGTGGCTTGGTGGGAATGAAACCTACCTATGGACTCTGTTCCCGATATGGCATTATTGCCTTTGCCTCTTCCTTGGATCAGGCGGGTCCTCTCACCCGCACCGTGCGGGATGCAGCCCTTGTATTGGAACATATGGCAGGGCACGATCCGAAAGATTCCACCTCCATGAACCGGCCTATCCCAAATTATGAAAGTTTTTTGAAAGGGGATGTGAAAGGTCTGAAGATCGGGATTCCTAAGGAATATGATCGAGAAGGACTTAACCCTGAAATTAAAGCCTTGTGGGAAAAATCTGCCCAATGGTTTCGGGAAATGGGGGCTGAAATTGTGGACATCTCCCTCCCCCACACGGACTATGCGCTCCCTGTGTATTACATCATTGCCCCGGCGGAGGCTTCCTCTAACCTGGCACGCTATGATGGGGTGCGGTATGGGTTGCGGATGGACGGCAAAAGTATCGATGAGATGTATCAGAATACCCGGACCGAAGGATTTGGCGAAGAAGTGACACGCCGCATTTTAATTGGAACATACGTGTTGTCGTCTGGGTGTTATGAAGACTATTATTTGCGGGCCCAGAAGGTGCGACGGAAAGTTCTGGAAGATTTCACAAACGCCTTCCAAAAAGTAGATTTCATTTTGACCCCCACCACAGCGTCTGAAGCCTTTAAAGTTGGGAAAAACCTAACGGATCCTTTGGCCATGTATTTGCAGGATATTTTTACGGTTTCCACAAACCTGGCTGGCCTTCCCGCCATTTCCGTGCCCGCGGGACTTTCGGGGAGTGGATTGCCCTTGGGCATGCAGTTGATTGGGCCTTCCTTTAGTGAGGCCTCCTTATTGAATGCGGCTTATGCTTTAGAAACTGCGGCTCAGTTTAAATCGCCCCTTTTTGAGGAGTTGAAATGTCATCATCCTATTGGTTAAAGACGGCCTCAGGCTTTTGGGAAGTTGTCGTCGGGCTTGAGGTTCATGCCCAAGTCTCTTCCCACTCAAAACTATTTTCTGGTGCCTCCACGGCCTTTGCGGGATCCCCCAATGCCACGGTGACCCTGGTGGATGCGGCCTTCCCCGGCATGTTGCCCGTGCTCAATGAGCACTGCGTGGAGCAAGCGGTCAAGACGGGTCTTGGGATCAATGCTCAGATTAATTTATTCTCTATGTTTGACCGGAAAAATTATTTCTACCCGGATTTGCCAACGGGCTATCAGATTTCTCAGTTCTACCATCCTGTAGTGGGAGAAGGACATTTGGATGTGGATCTGAAAGATGGATCAAGTTTGCGCGTAAATATCGAGCGCCTCCACCTGGAGCAAGATGCCGGCAAGAGCGTGCATGACCTCCATCCCACCAAGACGTGTATCGATTTGAACCGCTGCGGCATTGCATTGATGGAAATTGTGACGAAACCGGATATGCGCACCCCGGAACATGCCATGAACTTTGTGAAGAAGTTGCGGCTGTTGCTGCGCTACTTGGGCACTAATGATGGGAATATGGATGAGGGAAGTTTACGGGCCGACGTGAATATTTCCATCCGAAAGCCAGGAGAGCGTTTGGGCAATCGCGCCGAAATCAAGAATGTGAACTCTATCCGATTCATTGGACAGGCCATTGAAGTAGAAGCCCACCGTCAGGCGTTGTTGCTGGAAGCCGGTGGCGAAGTGGTTCAAGAGACCCGTCTCTACGATGCGGCCAAGGGAGAGACCCGATCTTTGCGGTCCAAAGAAGATGCCCCCGATTACCGGTATTTCCCAGATCCAGATCTATTACCCGTGGTACTAACGGAAGACTATGTAAATAAAATCAGGAATTCTTTGCCCGAATTGCCCGATGCCAAGAAACAACGGTTCATGGACACTTATGGATTGCCTGCCTATGATGCAACGGTTCTAGTGGATGATTTGGATGTATCCGCTTACTTCGAAGAAGCCACAGCTCTTACCAAGAATAAATCGGGACGTCTGATTTCCAACTATCTAACAGGAGATCTCTTCGCCCTTCTCAATAAGAATGGAAAGACCATTTTAGAATCTCCCGTGTCCCCGGCCCACTTGGCAGAACTGGTAGATTTGATTGAAGAAGAAGTTATCTCTGGCCGTATTGCCAAGGACGTGTTTGTGGACATGTGGGACCACAGTAAATCTCCCAAGGCAATCGTGGACTCAAAGGGACTCAGGCAGATCACCAACTCGAAGGAATTGGAAGAAATGGCTGAGCACGTGCTGGCTAATAACGCACAGATGGTGGAAGACTATAAGTCTGGCAAAGAACAACTCTTTGGCTTCTTTGTGGGACAAGTGATGAAGCTCACGGGGGGCAAAGCAAACCCAGCTCTTATTAACGAGATTTTAAGGAAAAAATTAAAATGACCTTACAAACAGATACATTAGTTCGTCCAACAGTAACCCTGCAATCCAAAGCTGATTTGCTGAAGCTTTATTCTGACATGCTGCTCATCCGTCGATTTGAAGAAAAATCGGGGCAATTGTATGGCATGGGCCTCATTGCCGGATTCTGCCACTTATATATCGGGCAAGAAGCGGTTGTCGTGGGCATTCAGTCTCGCCAGAATCCTCAGGATACGGTGATCACCTCTTATCGGGATCATGGGCACATGTTGGCCTGCGGCATGGATGCGGGCGGTATCATGGCAGAGCTCACGGGCCGCATCGGGGGATTCTCCAAAGGAAAAGGCGGATCCATGCACATGTTTAGCCGCGAGAAAAATTTCTTTGGCGGCCATGGCATCGTGGGAGCTCAGGTATCTTTGGGGACAGGCATGGCCTTCGCCCATAAATACAAAAAAGATGGGGGCGTGTGCATCACCTATATGGGCGATGGAGCCGCGAACCAAGGCCAGGTGGCGGAATCTTATAATATGGCGTCCCTGTGGAAACTGCCTGCCCTGTATGTAATTGAAAATAATCGCTACTCCATGGGAACGGCCGTGGCACGACATACGTCTAACGGAGATTTCTACCGTCGTGGAGAGCCCTATAATATCCCAGGAGAAAAAGTGAATGGCATGGATGTGTTTGAAGTTCAAGCCGCCGCAGATCGGGCCTTTGCCCACATTCATGGGGGTCATGGGCCTTATATCTTGCAAATGGAAACCTACCGATATCGGGGACATTCCATGTCGGACCCGGCCAAATACCGGACCAAGGAAGAAGTGGATACGTTCAGAAATACTAACGATCCCATCCTTCTGCTCACAGACTTTTTGGTGAAGAACAAGACTGCAACAGAAGCAGAGCTGGAGCAGATTCAGGATCAAGTGAAGGAAATTGTAAAGGTGGCGGCAGACTTTTCTCAAACGTCGCCGGAGCCAGATCCGTCTGAACTCTACACTGACGTTTTAATTGAAGCTTAGGGGGATTTTGATATGCCAATAATGACCGTTCGTGAAGCCCTGAGATCCGCCATGGCGGAGGAAATGCGCCAAGATCCTAAAGTATTTGTTATGGGAGAAGAAGTGGCCGAATACCAGGGCGCCTATAAGGTGACCCAAGATTTGCTGCAAGAATTTGGGCCTGAGCGGGTGGTAGACACCCCCATCACGGAGCATGGCTTTGCGGGATTGGGTGTGGGCGCTGCTTTCTTGGGACTTAAACCCATTGTGGAGTTCATGACCTTTAACTTTTCCATGCAGGCCATTGACCAAATCATTAACTCCGCCGCCAAGACTTTGTATATGTCCGGTGGCCAGCTGGGATGTCCCATCGTGTTCCGGGGACCCAATGGAGCCGCATCTCGGGTGGGTGCCCAACACTCCCAATGTTTTGCCAGCTGGTATGCCCATTGCCCGGGGCTCAAGGTGGTTTCCCCTTACAGCGCCGAAGATGCCAAGGGGTTGTTGAAATCCGCTATCCGGGATCCAAATCCCGTAGTGTTTTTGGAAAATGAATTAATGTACGGACAATCCTTTGAAGTGCCCGAGGGTGACTACGTAACCCCTCTTGGAAAAGGAAAGATCGTCCGCGAAGGTACTGATGTGACCATCACCGCTTTTTCTATCATGGTGGGGAAAGCCTTGAAAGCAGCGGAGCAGCTGGCAGACCAAGGGATCAGTGCGGAAGTGATTGACCTTCGTACATTACGACCTCTGGATATTGAGTTGATCGTGGAGTCCGTCAAGAAAACCAACCGACTGGTATGTACGGAAGAAGGCTGGGCCACCTGTGGGATCGGCGCCGAAATCGCCTCCCAAATCATGGATCACGCATTCGATTATTTGGATGCTCCCATTGCCCGAGTGAGTGCCAAGGATGTCCCCTTACCCTACGCGGCAAATCTGGAACGCCTCGCACTTCCCACGGTGGATGATATTATCACGGCCGTCAAAAACGTAACCTATAAATAAGGAGGTCCCATGCCCATCAAGATTCTAATGCCTGCCTTGTCACCCACCATGACCGAGGGAAATTTGGTGAAATGGCATAAGAAAGAGGGAGACTCTGTTAAGTCCGGAGATCTCATTGCAGAGATTGAAACGGATAAGGCTACCATGGAAGTGGAAGCGGTGGATGAAGGCGTGATTGGAAAAATTTTAATCCCCGAAGCAAGCGAAAATGTGAAGGTGAATGCCACCATCGCGGTGCTCTTGGAAAAAGGCGAATCCTTAGCGGATTTAGAAGGATTCATCACCACGGATACCCCTGTGGTGAAAGAAGTTATCCTCGAGGTAACGCCTGTTGAAGTAACGCCCGAAAGCCCTACGGTTGTGAATTCTTCTTCTCGGATCTTCGCAACCCCTTTGGCGAAAAGAATCGCTGGTGACCGAGGCCTTAATCTTGCCCATATCACAGGCTCTGGCCCCCAGGGACGCATTGTAAAAGAGGATGTGTTGGCCCATACACCCGGCCGTTCCGCGGCTGTTATTTCCGGTCCCTCCCCGTTCCAGGACAAGCCGGTTTCCACCATGAGAAAAGTGATCGGGAAACGTTTGACTGAATCAAAACAAACGGTGCCGCACTTCTATCTGACCATCGATTGTGCCATTGATGCTTTGATGCAAATACGGAAATCTTTGAATGAAAATTTGCCCAACACAAAACTTACAGTAAATGATTTTGTGGTGAAAGCTGTCGGGATGGCTCTTCAAGAAGTGCCGGCCGCCAACGCTATTTGGATGGGGGATACCATCCGGTACTTTACCCATGCGGATGTGTCCATTGCGGTGGCCTTGGATGAAGGACTCATCACCCCCATCGTGCGGTCTGTAAATTTGAAAAATTTGGGAGCCTTATCTTCTGAGATTAAGGGACTGGTTCAAAAGGCCAAAGAGGGGAAGTTGAAGCCGGAAGAATTCCAGGGAGGTGCCTTCACCATCTCAAACCTGGGCATGTATGGCATTCAGCAGTTTGGAGCCATTATTAATCCGCCTCAAGCCTGTATCCTAGCGGTAGGAGCTGGCATTCAGAAGCCTGTAGCAGTGGATGGGACTATTGATGTGGCGACCCTCATGACCTGTACCTTATCCGTGGATCACCGTGTGGTGGATGGATCCATTGGCGCTACTTTCTTGGCTGCCTTTAAGAAGTACATGGAGAATCCAGCCCTCATGCTGGTGGGAGAGTAATCATCATGCAGTCCTTTGATCTAATCATTATTGGCAGTGGTCCAGGCGGATATGTGGCCGCCATTCGGGCAGCGCAGCTGGGTAAAAAAGTAGCCCTCGTGGAAAAAGAAAATTTGGGCGGTGTGTGCCTCAACTGGGGATGCATTCCCACAAAAGCCTTGCTGCGCTCCGCAGAGATTTATCACCTGATGCATCGACTGGAAGATTTTGGACTGGGCGCCAAGGATGTGACGTTTGATCTAAAGAAAATTGTGGCCCGGTCTCGGGCTGTGGCAACACAGCTCTCCCAAGGGATTGCGCACCTTTTGAAGAAGAATAAGGTGACGGTGATCAAGGGTCATGGAAAACTCTTAGGCCAAAAAAAAGTACAGGTGGGCGATGAGACCCTCACGGCCCCTCATATTATTTTGGCCACGGGAGCTCGGCCTCGGATTTTAGCCGGGCTTGAACCTGACGGTAAGTTTGTGTGGACCTCTAAGGAGGCCATGATCCCCGAAGAATTCCCTAAGAAATTGCTGATTGTAGGGTCTGGGGCCATCGGTATGGAGTTTGCCAGTTTCTACAATACGTTCGGTTCGGATGTCACCGTGGTTGAGCTCCAGCCCCGCATCTTGCCTGTGGAAGATGAGGAAATTTCAGCGCTTGCTCGAAAGGCTTTCGAAAAGAAAGGCATGAAGATTCTGACAGGCAGCACGGTGAAGACTCTTGAGAAAGGGTCGAAGACTGTTAAAGCCATTATCGAAACAGCGGGGAAAACCCACGAAATCACCGTGGATCGGGTTATTGTGGCCATTGGGATTCAAGCCAACACAGAAACCTTGGGTCTGGAGAATACTAAAATTAAAGTGGAAAAGGGACACATTAAAGTAAATCCCTGGAGTGAGACGGATGAACCGGGCGTTTATGCCATTGGAGATCTCACAGGCGCTCCTTGGCTCGCGCACAAGGCTAGCCATGAAGGAATTATTTGTGTGGAAAAGATTGCGGGCCTCAAAGGTCTTCATCCTTTGCTGCCGCAAAATATTCCCGGATGCACCTATTCCTTGCCTCAAATTGCCAGCGTTGGACTAACGGAAGCCTCTGCCAAGGCCAAGGGCCTCAAAATTCGTGTGGGTTCTTTCCCGTATAAGGGGAATGGCAAAGCCATTGCCTTGGGGGAAGATGATGGTCTCATTAAGACTATTTTTGATGCCAACACAGGGGAGCTTTTGGGCGCCCATATGATTGGGGCCGAAGTGACAGAGCTCATCCAAGGATATACACTCGCGAAGACCCTTGAAACTACAGAGGTGGAGCTCATGCACACGGTGTTCCCCCATCCCACCCTCTCAGAGATGATGCACGAGGCGACGCTGGCTGCCTTTGACCGGGTCATTCATTTTTAAATGCAGCGGCCTGACTGGATCCGAGTGAAGGCCCCCGTTTCTGTGGAATATCAGAACACCCAACGGCTTATGCGAGAATCCAAACTCAACACAGTTTGTGAAGAAGCGGCGTGCCCCAACATCGGCGAATGCTGGAGCAAGAAACACGCCACCATCATGATTTTAGGCAGCGTCTGCACCCGAGCCTGCGCTTTCTGTAATATTAAAACAGGACGGCCTGATTTGTTGGATCCCCATGAGCCGGAACGTGTGGCTACAGCCCTCTCAACCCTCGGTCTTCGGCATGTGGTGATCACGTCCGTGGATCGGGATGATTTGCCCGATGGGGGCGCCACCCACTTTGCCCAAACCATTGGGGCCATTCGCCGCACCTCTCCTGAAACCACCATCGAGATCTTAACCCCGGATTTTTTGCGGAAGCCGGGTGCCTTAGAGATTGTGGTCGCAGCAAAACCGGATGTGTATAACCACAACCTGGAAACGGTTCCACGGCTTTATGCCACGGTCCGGCCAGGGGCGCGGTATTTTCATTCCTTGAATTTATTGAAACGGGTGAAGGAACTGGATCCCTCTATTTTTACAAAGTCAGGGCTCATGGTGGGACTTGGGGAAGAAAAGACCGAGATTTATCAGGTAATGGATGATCTGCGGAGCGCAGAGGTGGATTTCCTCACCATCGGGCAATACCTGCAGCCCACGCCGAAGCATCACCCTCTGCTGCGCTATGCAACGCCGGAGGAGTTTAAAGCCTACGAAACCATGGCCCGGGGGAAAGGATTCCATATGGTCTCCGCCTCCCCTCTCACGCGGTCCTCCTACCATGCGGAGGAGGATTTTAAGGAGCTGCGGACGGCACGGGAGAAAGTGATTTCCTTTTAAGAGAGGATTCCTAAGGTCATACCTTATGAGCTTCTTCAGGATCCCAGCTGGCCCCCCACGTCAAACCTTTGGTCTTCCTCGGGGTGACGTGGGGTAGATCCCACAACTCTTGTAAGGAGCTCTGGATGACAAAGACTATAAAATCTAGATTCCCTTTCAATACCAACTCTCTGAGAAGGGTGTTATTTCAACTTGCCAGAAAGATTCCGATTAGACCCTTTCTGGGCTTTTGGAGCCACAAGGGGAAGGCCATCTAAGCGGTCCAGCAATTCTTCTTTTTTCGGAGATCCTTGCTTCTTTAACTCATGAAAAAGATTCAGGACATCTTGGAGTTTTCTGGGGCTTTTTTGTAAGTTTTTTTCCTTTTTTCTCCCCCCAGACCCAGGGGCACTCCGAGCGCGCTTTAACTCTGGAAAAGGGACTTCCTCTGCTGCCTCTGGGCTTGGCGCCCTTCTTTTAAGTCCACGGGGAAGTTCCGCGTCCGGGAGAGCAAGTCGTAGAGCCGCAACGCGACCCAACCTATCTTTCTTTTCATCCACGTAAGGTGCCCCGAAAGAAGACTCTCCAAAACCAGTCGCTATCATCATCAAGATAAGGCTAAATCTTTTCATACTATTCTCCATAAAGTTTTGATTTTCTTTACTCTATACAATCAATTAATTTAATGCAAAAAATTTTTATTCTTCCTATAGACTTTTTTAATTTTTTATATTATTTATTGACTCTATGTTTTCATTAATAGAAAGGGAGAAATACAAAAATGAACATAGACACTACTCGTAAGAAAAAGTCCAGACGAAACCCAAAAACTGCCCGTCCTCTTAAAAAACTACTTTCTCCTCTTCCTCCTCTTCCCCCCGAAAAACACTCAATCTTTCACCATCGACACTCCTTTCTAAAAGAACTCCGCCACCATTGTCCCCTTCCTTTTTTCAATGATGACTTATGGTCTGGGACAGCGTTACATCTTTTGTTGCTGACAGACATCATCACGCCAGATATGTACCAAGCAGCAAATACCTATCTGAATCTAATGCGGAAAAATTTGTCCTCGGGCCCTAAGTTAAGTCAGGTGCCCTTAGATGAAAATCTTGGAACGTTTGAAAGAAAACCCTTTGCCCACGTTCCCCTTCCCTTTTTAAGAAATGAAGAAAAATGGGAGAAAGAAGAAAAATTATGGCGCGATTTAAATCGGCTTTTAATAGAAACCAATTCAAAAATTCTTCTGGACTCTCTTATTGAAGATTCTTCTTTAAGCTCCCTCAAAGATATCTTGAAAGACGAAAGGCAGACTAAAAGAATACAGAAAGGTCTGGATTCCTTGAGAGGATATTTGGAGGAATAAACCGGTTAAAATTTATTAAAAAAAAGGCTAGAAAAAATTTTTAATTCTGGATAATATCTTCTGAACAAACTTAAAACATTTTGTTATGGAGGTAGACATGGAACTAGATAATTTGAAGGACCGTCGACTTGAAATGGTCCAAAAATGTGAGAAAGAAAATGAAGTTTTAAACCCCCCAGTCTTAAGGGCCATGAGAGAGGTGCCCCGGCATTCTTTTGTAGATGATTATTTTCGCTACATGGCCTATATGGATAAATCTTTGCCGCTCCCCCATGGTCAAATGATGGAGCCCCCTTCTCTGGTAGGCTCTATTCTACAAGCGGCGAAGCTTAGTCCCTCAGACCGGGTTTTGGAAATCGGCACGGGGTCTGGATACCAAACGGCCCTGCTCTCGGGACTGGTAAAAGAGATTTATAGTGTGGAGATTGTGGGGGATATTTTAAACGCCGCGAAAGGTCGACTTAAAAGGTATGATTTGGAGAATGTTTTTCTCTCAAACCACAATGGCGCCAAAGGATGGACCAATCATGCGCCCTATGATGTAATCCTTGTGAGCTCCCGGCTTGATGAAATCCCAAAATCTCTTTTTCATCAACTGAAGAAAGGGGGCCGTCTTGTGGCCCCCCTGGGCACCAAGATAGACCAACACCTGGTACGATTTACAAAGAAAGGGGATCAGATTCTGAAGGAAATCCTTATGCCCGTGAATCTATTTCCCCTCTTGACAGAAGATGTATCCGAGCGAAAAGGTCTCTATCGATTCCCGGCAAAAGAAAAGGCAAAGCTGGGGATTTACTGAGGCCTATTTTCCTTGCCCCTCTCCCTTTACTGCTGTTAGGGGAAGACGTCTTTGCCAACTTTCCAAAAGACGTTGAAAATAATGGGTGATATCGGACTCTCCCACTTTACTAGATTGACCTAAGTTGACAAAAGCACGAGATGCATTGACTACCAGGTTGTCCACTCTATCGGAACAATCGGAGTTCATGAGGAAAATTTTTCCATCTGAGCTGAAACAAATTGGAGGAAATACGGTCTTCAATACTTCAACAAAAATTTCTTTCGTTATGAAGGGTTCATCAAATCTATAGTGGGGGATTTTAAGAAATCCTAAAGTTTCACAAATTGAGTTGTACAATTCAATTTTATCTCGAACAAAACCCTCAAGTTCTTCGGCATTTTTAAGCTGACCATCTTTGTTTTTTCTATAATCTGGGTGAACAAAATCATCGAATCTCGCGGCCCCCCCCCCCCCCCGGAATAAAGCAAAGGAATTCTAGACTCTAAATAAGGAAGCTCTCTCTGCCTGCGATAAAGCTCATCTGACAATTTTTTAACTTTAAGGGCAAAACTTTCCAGGGCAGGTAAAACCTTGTTTATCTCTCCACGGGAACCCTTGTCCACCTGTTCGGAAGTAATAAGTGTTCCTGAGGAATCTTCGAGCTGAGTATCTGGTTTTAAAAAACTCAACAATCCTTCAGGATCTGACGCACGAATCTCTGCCGTTTGAAACAGGAAATGATTGTTAAGCTCTATTTGTCTTTCTATTAATTGTTTCACTTGCTTATCTTCCTCTTTAGGAGCTTGTTTCAGCGAGTATATTCTTCCAAGAAATTCTGGGGGAAGATTGTAATCAGAAAAATTTCCGTAACTTTGCGAGAATAAAATTAATACTGTGGAAGCAAGAAACAAGCCAATATTTTTCATGAAGAACTCCTATTTTATAAAAGAACTAATAAACAGAACTAATAAGACTGTCAAGTTGAATTTTTCACTATTCTAAAATTGCAAAACTACCAAAAATTAAAACTACCAAAAAACAGGTCCTCCACATTTCCCTCGCGACAAAACCTCCAAATATGATATACCTGGGGGATGATGTCCGTTGATGTGCCGTCCTCTCATTTAGACTCTTTGAACCTCCCCCAGCGCCAGGCGGTGGAGGAGACGGAGGGTCCTGTTTTAGTGCTCGCTGGTGCCGGAACGGGAAAAACCCGTGTCCTGATTTCTAGGCTTGGGCATATTCTTTTAAAGCACAAAGCGTTACCATCTGAGATCCTTGCCGTCACCTTCACCAATAAAGCAGCCCTCGAGATGAAAAATCGCACGGCGGATCTCATCGGACAAAGCCTGGGCGGTATGTGGCTAGGCACCTTTCATTCCATCAGCGCCCGCATTTTGCGCAGTCATTCAAATTTGGTGGGGCTTTCCTCCAACTTCACCATCCTCAATACGGATGACCAAGAACGCATCATCAAGCAACTTTTGCAGATGGAGAATATTGAGGACAAAAAGGAAACTACCAAGATTTTCTTGAGCGTCATCAGTGGGTGGAAGGACCGGGGCCTCACGCCGGATAAAGTAACGGATGGGTATTTAGGATCCACAAATTCCAAAACGATCCTCCGCATTTATGAGCTTTACCAAGAGCGACTGCGGGTTGTGAATGCGGTGGACTTTGGGGATTTGCTGCTCCATTGCCTCACCATTTTTATACAGCATCCGGATGTACTGAGCCTCTATGCCAAGCGGTTCAAATATATTCTAGTGGATGAGTATCAAGATACCAATGTGGCCCAATATTTGTGGTTAAGATTGCTAGCGTCTGAATCCAAAAACATTTGCTGTGTAGGGGATGATGACCAGTCCATTTATGGATGGCGGGGGGCCCAGGTGGGCAATATCCTCCGGTTTGAAAAAGATTTTCCCGGTGCCAAAGTTATTCGTCTTGAGCAAAACTACCGGTCAACGCCGGCCATATTGGGCGCCGCGTCGGGCCTCATCAGTCATAACAAAGGACGCCTAGGCAAAACCCTCTGGACGGATCGGTCCCAGGGAGACCCTGTGTTCATCAAGAACGTGTGGGATGGAGCAGAAGAAGCCCGGTGGATTGCGGATCAAATTACCCTCTTCCACCGGAAAGAAACGCCCTTGTCCCAGATGGCCATTCTGGTGCGGGCGGGATTTCAAACCCGGGAATTTGAGGAAACCTTCCTGGCGCTGGCTATTCCCTATCGCATTGTGGGCGGCCTTAGATTTTATGAGCGGCAAGAAATCCGGGATGCTCTGGCTTACTTGAGGCTCGCAGCCCAGCCCCAAGATGATTTGGCCTTTGAACGGGTCATTAACCTACCCCGCCGAGGCATCGGTCTGACTACCGTACAAAAGATGCATATGGTGGGGAGATCCCAAGGAATTCCCTTGGCGGAAGTGGCGCGACAGATTATTGAGACGGATGAAATTAAGGGAAAGACCCGCCTTTCTCTGCGGCAGTTCTTGGAGAATATCGATCGGTGGCATAAACAAAGCCTCAATACTTCTCCCGATGAGCTCGTGAAAATTATTTTGGATGAATCCGGGTACACGGACATGTGGAAGGCGGATAAATCCCCAGACGCGGCGGGACGTCTTGAGAACCTCAAAGAATTGGTGGTGGCCATTGCAGAGTTCCAAGATTTAGAAAGTTTCTTGGAGCATGTGAGTTTGGTGACAGAAACGGCCCAGACGGCCTCCAATGAAGCAGTGACCCTCATGACCATGCACGCGGCCAAGGGATTGGAGTTTGATCTGGTATTTTTGAGCGGATGGGAGGAAGGGGTGTTTCCCTCTCAGCGCACCCTCATGGAAAAATCCAATACGGAGCTGGAAGAAGAGCGGCGGCTGGCTTACGTGGCCCTCACCCGTGCCAAAAAGAATGCGTATATTACCTTTGCCAGCAACCGGCGCATCCATGGTCAGTGGCAAAGCAATATGCCCTCTCGATTTATTAATGAATTGCCCGCTCAATACGTGTGTTTTTTAGAAAATAGCTTTAACCGAGGAGGCGGTGGGTTTCGACCCGTTTCAAGGCCTTCTGCCCCAGTGACCCAAACCTTGGTGATTCCCTCTGCCCCTTTTAAGTTGGGAGAGCGGGTATTCCATTTAAAGTTTGGATACGGCATTGTGAAAGAGGTGGAGATGGACCGGTTGCTCATTAACTTTGAACATTCGGGATTGAAGAAAGTTCTCCATAGTTTTGTAACGAAAAAAAGTTGAGGAGAACGTTTATGAAAGGCATCTGGGAACCCCTGTATTTATTCCTATTTTTTTGTGCTGTTAGTGCCGCCATTTTAGCCACCACTTTTGGCGTGGAATATGTATTTGATACCCCTCCCTGTAACTTGTGTCTTTTAGAGCGGATCCCTTATGGTTTGGCAGGCGTTTTGGGATTGATAGGAATCTACTCTCCCTTTCGAGCGCTACTCTGGCTGCTTTTGGGTGTATTTCTGGGCAGTGTGGTTTTAAGCGCCTACCATTTGGCTATTGTTTACCATTGGCTAGATATTCCTACTCTCTGCACAAAACCTTTTTTTAGCTCCACAGAGGCCCTGCTCGCCAGCGACACAATTACCCCTTGCGATAGATCTCCCTTTAATGTTTTGGGAGCTCCCTTGGCTCTCTGGAATTTGGCTGTGTCCGGGGGACTGGCCGGGATTTGTGGGTATGGGATTTTTAGAAGGTAGGCCCCGGTCTTTCCACCCACTGATGACGAAAAAGAGAAGGCTTGTTGAAAAAAACTCTAGACATTAAATCCATGGTTCGCGTCAATCACGCTGGAGAATCAGCGGCCGTGCGAATCTATGAAGGACAATTAAGAGTCTTAGGAGAATCCTCCCTCGCCCCCACGCTCCAACATATGCTCATGCAAGAACAAGGGCATCTCGCAAAATTTGAAGCAGAAAGGGTGAGCCGAAACATTGCGCCCACTGCCTTTCAACCCCTTTGGCACAGGGCCTCCTACGCTTTAGGCGTGGCCTCTGCCTTGTTGGGAAAGGAGGCGGCCCTGGCCTGTACGGTGGCCGTGGAAGAAGCTATCGATGAACATTATGCCGCCCAACTTGTGGCTTTGAAAGAGTCTCCCGAGAAAGATTTAAAAGCCCTAATTCATACGTGCCATCAAGAGGAGTTGGCGCATAAAGAAGAGGCCCAGGATTTGGGAGGAGAGAAGTACAGGACCTTTAAACAGATGATCAAAACAGGGTGCCGATTGGCCATTTATTTGTCGGAGCGGGGTTAGTTTTCTTTAAATTTGCTACCAAATAAAATCCTCAACTCTTTTTGAGCAACAGAAGAAATGTTTCCTACGATCCTAAATTCAGTAATGGTTCCCCTGCTTAAAGCCACCTCTAAAATCCTTTTATTCGCCGTAGTCCACGCGCTAACCTTTCTTGTAATAGAGCCAGGATCTCGCTCTGTTATCTCCAAGGAAAGATTTCGGGGAAACCGAAATTCGTCCTCATGCAGAGGAGATTTTAAGGTTTCAAGGGAACCCTTTCCAGTTCCAAAGGTTATTTTTAGAGGACGGGAAGGCTCGACTTGAGGAGCTACAGCGGCCACCTCGACAACAACTGGTCTTTCGTAATCCTCATAGGGACCAACCCGGGGAGCTGCCGCTGGTTCTTGTTTCACTTCCGAATGAGATTTAAGCTGCCTCAGATGGTCTTGCACCCGATCATCCGCATCAAAACTTTCCGCTCTTTGGACCTTTTGAATGAGCGTGTCGATGGCCACATCCCCGGCCATGATTTTGGAGAAGTCATTTTTACGGAGAGATTCCGATCGGCTCGTAAACCGTTTCTGCCAATAATCGGTTTTCTCTCGAAAATAAGGGTCGCCTTTGTGCCGTTCCATCTGGTCTAGAAAAAACCCGAATGTGGCGGGGGACCAAGAAGGGACGATTTCCTCGTCAGCCAAGGTTTCCATGCGATAGAGAGAGAATTGACTGTAGGGATTATCCAGGGTTTCCGGGACCTTCAGCGCCCTTCCAAAAATCTTTTCATCCAATCGGCCTTTTTCATATACAAAGGTTTTCGGAAAAAAGCGATCTCTTATACCTAAAAGATCTTTCCGGGCTTCCGACTGGCTGTGATGATTTAGGGTATATTTTCTCAGCTGAGTTAGATAATGTCCTTCATCTGCAGAGGACCGGTGCAGGGAATCTGCCCAAGGAATGGACCATCCATTTATTATTTCCCAGGACTCTGCTTCATGTTGCATGAAAAGGACTCCCATGGGAATGGGGATTTTTTTAGTTGTCAGAAGTGGTTTAGAGGGATAAAAAACCCACTGACTGTATCCCTCCAACCTTTTTCTAAAGTCTTTAACCAAAGCATTTCTACAAGTTAGCCCCCAATAGTTCCCAGGGGGTTCAGGGATATGATTTGTCGAATGAGTAGAAGAATTTTGCCAATAATAGTTTCCCAACTTTTCAGGGCGTGTGTCTCTGTGATCAATACAGTGCCCATCCATGTAGCTAATTTGTTCCACGACAAAGGGAACTTTATTTTTACAAAACTTACAGTCATCTTTTAAAGTCTGAGCATAACTATAAGTGGTCCTCCCATAAGACTGCACCACGTAGTTAACACTCTGGGGAGCATCTTCCCCAAAAGCATATAAATGCAAATCTGCTCCCGGCGCGTCTCGATGCTTTGTGATACACCACTTCTTGTCTCTTTGCTCAAATCGATGGGACGTGGGGAGAATGGGCCAGACTTTAGAGTCTAAATTTCTCGTAATAACATCCAGTTCCCGAGAATCGGCCACAGAAAAGATGGGCACATACTGCCTATCCACAACTTCTCTCTGAAACCGCTGAAGGTCCCCCTGTTCTTCTGCCGCCGAAGCCCCATGGGAGGTTTCGAAAAATACAGATACAATCAAAAGGATTAGAAAAATCGGCCCGTTCATATTTATCTCCATTTCTTGGGTTTCTGAAAGGACTTTAGTAGATTTAGAAAATGATTACAACTCTCAATCATATGCCTGTAGAAATGCCTCCTTATGAGGCTTGCACGGCGACTTTGCCCATAAGATGAATAGGCTCCAAAGGAGAAATCCCACAAAAGAATTTACAGTTTTAGAGTTATTAAGTAGAATTAACCTATATAAAAAAATTTGGGGGAGCCGATGAAACTTAAGGTTTTTTTCTTTTTAATACTCGTGAGTCTGGGGGCAGGGGCCCATTTTTTTAAAGGCAGCTCTCGGTCCCCTTTGGTAGAAAACCATGCTGGCTCCGTTTTGGTTTGGAAAAATGGATCCCTCAATGAAAATTTTACAAAAGATTTTACAAAGGCCAAATTGGCGAGGGAGTTGAGTGCTCTTTGGGGACCTCAACACACCGCACTTGCAATTCTTTTTGTGAAAGCAACGCCACAAGAGAGAATAGAAATTCTCCAAATGATGCCGGGTCTGACAGGTGTGTATTATAATCTAGTGCCCCCCACACCAGGAATTTCTTTAAATGAAAGGGATCTCGAGGATGAGGTCAAGAAAACACTTCCGTGGGGATCCTCGTATAAAAAAATAGCGGTCAATTACAGAGGCGTGATCTTGGCGCAAGATCCCGTTCATGGGGCCGTAGTAGGAGAGATTCATTCGAATCCAAACAGTCCTCCCTTTGGAAATAATTTAGCCCCCCAACACTATGGTTATATTCCTGAAGACATATTCAATCGATCAGGCTTAACCGTCGGGAGCGTGGTTGTTTTTGAACGCTGTAAAGATTTCTCCAATAAAGATCCAGAAGAGGCCTACCGCAAAGACGTAGGATTATATCAATTAATTTCGAGCGTACGTGAAGTGGATGGGAAATATATGCCGACCCAGCACAAAAATGGCCATTTTGTGACCAATTTTAAAACTATTCCAGCAGTCAGGTAACCTTTTTGTTCAAGGCAGTTCGGGCTGTTACCCTCAAAAGGAACAGGGAGTTTAACCAGGGATCCTCTTTTAAATTGAAGATTGGCGATATTTGCCTCCATTTCTTGCCTATCTGAATGGCTTCTAGTAAATTTATCAAATGATTACAGCTCTCAATCACATCACCGTCGCCGTTAAAGATATTGAAAGATCTTTTAAATTTTACAGGGACATTTTAGGATTCACACCTCTTGTTAAGTGGGCTGGGAGTGCCTACTTTTTGATTGCAAAGCTAGAGGATCCCAATCCTACTTGGTTTTGTTTAGACCGAGACGAAAGACGAGAAAAAGTATGCGACAGCACGCATTATGCTTTTTCCGTGCCAGAGAAAGATTTTGAGGCCCTTTCTGAAAAAATAAAAATGTCCGGGGCTAAAATTTATAAAAACAACTCCTCCCCCGGGAAATCTCTCTATTTTTTGGATCCCGATGGCCATCAATTGGAGATTCATTGCGGGGATTGGAAAACCCGACTTGCGGCCAAAAAGAAGGATCCCGGAAAATGGACGGATGTGATGTGGTTTATTTAAAAACTATCTCTCTCAGCTTGGATAAGTCCTTGCAAGACGGTCTGCGGCAGCCTTAGCCAAAAGAGCCCGACGCTGTGCGGGGGTTTCCTCTGCCGGGACAAGCCCTTCCCTGTTTTGCTTTTTAATCGCTTTAAATGCCTTTTTCCAATTCCCCTTATTAAACTCTGATTTCAGAGCTTGACTCAAAGCACTCTGCGCATTCTCCAGCTCCCCTTCAATAAGCTCTACAAAGATATCTGCTTGCCCCTCGAATTCTGCATCTACTTCCAACCCATAGGTCTTCAGTTTGTCCTCGAAGTCCGATTTAAAGCGAGCCGCTGCTTTTGCAACAGGTGTTGTGGGTCGAATACCCAACTCCAACAATTGGCGCGCAAGTGCTTGTGGGTTTTCTCGAGGGTTGGCTCCTGTTGCGCGGGCGCGCATCAAATGACGACCTTCCACCTGCGCAAAGGTTCGATCCAGTTCTGAATCTATTCCCCGAAGCCCTGTAATAATACGTTCTCTAATTCCCTTTACACAACTGGTGGGATCACGTCTTCCTCTATAGGCCTCTTCTGATTCGCGTATGAACTGAGCTTTCCATAAATCAACTTTGTCTGGATAGAATGCCTTCAAGAAAGTGTAAATGATAGCCATCAGGTCTTGATCTGCGGGATTCTCTAATACACTCTGGAATGCAGGAGCTGAGGAGAATCTTCCCAATGCAGCATGAACCTCAGAAAATGGAACTATGGCTCTGGCTCCCAGACGGCCTTCTACTTGCCCAAAGACAGCATCAATGACCCTCATTTGACTAGAGGCTCCTGCAGCGCAGGCAGCCCCTGGAACATCCACTTTTTGATCTGCATAATTATGAGCCTCCATCGCAATGCTCATGGTGGAGCCTTGATGCTGGGGCATATGAAGCATGAGAGGCATGGGACGATGTGCATCCATCAGCCGATTAAATTGTTGATCAACTTTTTGTTCAGTCAAATGTGGGTCATCGATCAGAGATGAGATCAATTGAATAAACTTCCCTTCTGGTACGCGCCCAAACCCCTCTCTTCCCCTTCTTATCTTGTTTATAATCCAACCTCTTTTCTCTGGAGAAGCGCCGGATAAAGCCAAACTCATTTCTTTTCTATCGCGAGAAGCTAGATCTATCACACGAAGTTCATATAGACATGTCATATAACATTCCAAACGTTCAGGCGGAAGCCGTATGTTTTGACCTAAGTCCCATCGCGTCATATTCTCGGCCACTTTTTCAAGAGGATTTCCCGAAGAGAAGTTGGTACAAAAAAGCTCTTTAAAAATTTCTGGGGTCAAGCCTTTTAGGCAGATCACGTCATTTTTTATAGAATTCGCTATCTCATGAGGGTTTCGAAAATCAGAGATAGAAACAGCGTGAGACAAAGCCACAACACTTAATCCTTGAGGGGCCCACATAATAGGAAAATTCTCGTCGTATCCTTCTTTTCTATAACTAGAAAGGCCAGAAAAGAATTTGCTGCTCAACGCAGAAAAAGGGGGGCGTCTCAAATCATTCTATGGCTACGCTTAAAATCAATCCTTGCTCTTCTCGCTTGGGATATAAGACTTGCAGTTTTTTCCATTCTTGTTCCAAAAGATTCCTATTAAGATTTTCTATTAGATTCTTTTTTTGCTCCATGCAGTCCTTACGGTTGGCTTCTGAACCTCCCTCCCTTATTCTCTTATCAAAAAAATCCTTAATGTTTTTCTGAGCGAGGTCAACTGCTGAAGCAAAATCGCTATATGTTACATGACGACTTTGTTCATAAATTTGTCCTACTTCTCTTTCAAAATGTGCATAGTTTTGTGCGGCTCTTTCTTGGAGTATAGCATCCTGATGGGCTGCCCCAGCGGCCATAGCCCATGCCACAAAGAAACTAAAGTAAATAACTTGGAATAATTTAGACATGCACCACCTCTTCTCTCCTTCACTATATCAGATTTTTAGTTTTATATAAACCCCAAACTAACCCTTGCACTTTACAAGGCAGCAAGGTATTTTAAAGAGACATTTAGCAAGCGGAGACAAGACTGTGGTTGATATTTTTGACGAAATTAAAGAAGATATTCAGCAAGAGCGGTGGATGCTTTTGTGGCAAAAACACCAGCGGCACATCTATATGGGCCTTGCGGGTATCTTGGCCCTTACCATGGCCTCTCTCCTTTGGCAGTACCATCAGAATGGGAAAGTTGCGGGGCAATCCGATGCCTACATGCAGGCCCTTATGGAAACAGAAGTCAATCCCGAAAGCTCTCTCGTAAATTTTGAACGCATCCCTGGTCGAGGGGAGAGCATCTATGCCAGCCTGTCTCGCTTTTGGGCAGCAGCTCTTCTTTTGAAAAAAGGCGATGAGACCAACGCAGAAGTTCTCTATGACCAGGTGGCAAAAAATACCAGGAGCATTTTTCCCACCTCGAAAGACAAGCAGATGCTAAATCATATAGCCGTTCTGCGAGATGCCGCCATCCAGGTTGACAGGGGCGCCCCAGAAACAGTTTTGAAGAATCTTCAATCCCTTACAGCGACAGATTGTCCTTGGCGTTTTTCTGCCTGGGAACTTTCTGGGCTTGCAAAAATGAAGCTTCAGGATAGGGAGGGCTCCCTTGAATTCTTTGAAAAGATTATGCAAGATCCCAAATCTCCTCCCTCTTTTAAGATTCGAGCTCAGGCCATGATTAATTATGTCAGCAATGCATTGTAAAAATTTATGAACCTACGTTTTCTCTCCCTTTTTTGTTTTTTACTTCTCCTCTTGGGATGTTCCGACTCTAAAGAACGCCTCAAAGGAGACCGCACTGTTCTGTTGGAGTCTCATGCTCTGCTGTCTCCTGACGCCGACGCGGAGAATTTTAACATTGACCTAGAAGATCCCGTTCTAAACACCGATTGGCCCCAGCTGGATTCCTCTCCTTCCCACCTCATGCGTCACGTGGAGCTGGGGGATATGAAAACAGTTCTTTGGAAAGAAAGTGTGGGCTCTGGATCTGACAGTTCTGGATTCCTTCTTGCTCCCCCCGTTGTTCAAAAGAATTTAATCTATACCGTTGATGCCTATGGATTGGTCCGCGCTCGAGAGACCAGGACTGGCAAAAAAGTATGGGACCAGAGTCTCAAATCTCTTATCTCTGGCGAAGGATTTTTAGGGGGAGGTATCTCCGTTGATCAGGGCCGTGTGTTTGTGAGTTTTTCTTCCGCAGACGTGGTTGCCCTTAACGCAGATGATGGCACGGTGCTTTGGAAAACCAATGTTCTTCACCCCATTCGATCTGCCCCCACGGTAAAGGATGGACGCCTCTACGTGATTACCAAGAACAATAAAATCATGGCGCTCAATACCTTGACCGGGGAAAAAATCTGGCAAAAGGAAGGATCTGTTGAATCTTGTTGCCTCTTGGGAGGCGGTGCCCCCGCTGTTGATCGTCGCATTGTCATTGCCCCCTACTCCTCTGGGGAAATTTATGCCATGAAGGGAGAGAATGGCCACCCTCTTTGGGTTGAGTCTCTAACGGCTCTCAAGACATTCAGCTCCGTCGCCATGATGTCCCAAATTAAGGCCTCCCCCGTTATTGATAAAAATATCGTCTTTGTCCTCTCCCAGAGCGACCGCATGATGGCTTTGGATTTTAAGTCTGGTAGCATCCTCTGGGAAAGGCATATCGGCAGTATTTCTACCCCTGTGGTGACCGGAAACTTTATTTTCCTTGTGAGCATGAACAATGAAGCTGTGTGTCTCACCAAAGAAACGGGACAGATTGTATGGGTGACGGAACTTCCCAAACATAAAGATCCGGAAGATAGGAAAGATCTCCTGCGGTGGTCTGGCCCTGTTTTGGCAAGCGGAAAACTCATCTTTGCAGGATCCAACGCCCAGGCCCTTGCTTTGAATGCCTTGACTGGCAAAGTGATCTCTGAGATCTCTCTGCCTGGCCCTACTCTTTTACCCCCCATTGTGGCCAATAAAATCATTTACTTCTTAACAGAGGGCGGCACACTCGTCGCAATGGAATAATGTCTCTGCTCGTAGCTTTGGTGGGCCGACCTAATGTGGGGAAGTCGACCCTCTTCAATCGTCTGGCGGGAAAAAAATTAGCCATTGTTCACGATGAACCAGGCATTACCCGAGACCGCCGCTATGGTAAAGGATCCATTGGGGATCTTTCCTTCGATCTGGTGGATACCCCTGGACTTGAAACCGCCTATATTCCAAAAGACAAAGAACTTATTCTCCACGGGCTTTGGCATCACACTCAGGAAGCCCTGAAAGAATGCCATGTGATTTTATTTATTGTGGATGGGCGCGAAGGCATTACTCTTCAAGATAAAGCCCTGGGGAGTTTGCTGCGCAAACTCAACAAGCCTTGCATTTTTTTGGTGAATAAAGCGGAAGGAAATGCGGCACGTTCCACGGTTTTTGAGGCAGCCTCTCTGGGACTTGGGGCCCCCATCCCCATTTCTGCCGAGCATGGAGAGGGATTTAATATGCTCTACGAAGCATTGCAGCCTTTCTATGACGCCCTCCCCCATGAGGAACCGGAAGACTCTGTATCCCCCCCCCTGAGCATCGCGGTCATTGGGCGTCCCAATGTGGGAAAATCTACCCTTATCAACCAGATTGTCGGTAAAGAAAGGTTTCTTACGGGCCCCATTGCGGGACTCACCCGGGAATCCTTGGCGGTAGATTTTACCTGGCAGGATCACTCCCTCAAGCTCATCGATACGGCAGGGCTGCGCAGGCAAGCCCGCATCACAGAAAGTGTGGAGCGCTTGTCCGCTGCGGATACGGCCCGCGCCATGCAGTACGCCCAAGCGGTGCTTCTGGTGGTGGATGCCACCATGCCTCTCGAAAAACAAGATCTGACCCTCGCGCGCCAAGTGGTGGAGGAAGGTCGGCTTTTGCTTTTTGTTTTCAATAAAATCGATTTGATTGAGAATAAGGATGCTTTTCTGAAAGAAATGCGCCTGAAACTGGGCGAAGAGCTTGCCCAATTGCCGCATCCATCTGTGGTGGCGGTATCTGCCTTGAACAAGAAGGATCTGGGAAAGATTTTTGAGAAGTTGTTCGAGCTTTATCCCCTTTGGGAGAAGCGCATTTCCACGTCCCCTTTAAATGACTGGTTGATCGCCACTACCACTCATCATCCGCCGCCCTTAGTCTCCGGGCGCCGAATCAAGATTCGGTACATGACCCAGATCAAGTCACGCCCCCCCACCTTTGTTTTATTTATCAATAAACCTTTGGATTTGCCTGAAAGCTATCTACGCTATCTGAAAAATCGCCTGGCGGAAGATTTTCGGTTGGGAGGCATCCCGTTGAGACTTATTCCGCGAAAGGGGAAGAATCCCTATGATGAGGGACGAGAGGGTTAGGGCTGACGCATCTAAATTTTATGGGGGACAAAGAGGGCGATGCCAAAGAAATCGTCACCCTGAGCCCCCTTTAGGGGGGGGGCGTCAGGGCCCCGCTTTCGGCATCTTCAGCCTAAGGGGCTATTTTGTTAAGATGCGCCTATGGAGAAGATCCCAGTAGTTTATATTATGGACAGCAGGTATAAGGGCACCCTATATGTAGGCGTAACCTCAAATCTTATGGGGCGTGTTTATCAACATAAAAATGGCCTAGCAGAAGGCTTTACAAAAATATGAGGCTCTAAGCGAGGCCCTGACGAGAGGGTTAGGCCCACTTGATCCTTTTTCCTCTCCGTGCTATAAATACCTACAAATCCCCCAACAACTTTTTAAGGAACTTTCATGAATAATGCTATTGAAAAAATACTGCCCTTTTTACTGATTCTTTTTTTGGTACCCTGTTGCATTGAGATTGATATCTCAGTCCCCAGCTTTCCAGAAATGGTTCGTTATTTTGGCACCACAGAAGCAGTCATTCAGCTAACAGTGGCTTATAACTTCCTGGGCTTTTTCATAGCTGCTTTTTTTTATGGCCCCCTGTCAGATTCTTATGGACGACGGAAGGTGATGATTATTGGAAATACTTTATTGACCCTTGGTGCCATGGGATGTGTTTATGCGCCCTCGATCCCTTTCTTATTAGTCTCTCGTTTCATTCAAGGGTTAGGGGCTGCTACCCCTGCGGTTCTTGTCTCTGCCATGGTGGCTGACATCTACCAGGGACAAAAGGCCACGAAGTTTATTGGCCTCATGAACGCCATCCTCACAACCCTCATGGCCATCGCTCCTGTCATTGGGAGCTTCATCACCAAAGCTGTGGGATGGCGGGGAAATTATGCCATTGTGGCCTTTATCTGTTTGATTTCTTGGGTTATGTCCCTCATCTCTCTTCCTGAAACGAAGAAAGAATTTGATGTTTTCGATACACGCAAGATGACCCGAGATTATAAAAAACTTTTTAGAAGCCCCTTGTTTCTGAGCGCCTCTTTTGTGCCCAGCGCCATGTATGGGGCCTATCTTGCTTTTATTGCCTGCGCCCCATTCCTTTATATGGAAACCTTTGGCATGAGCATTACTGAGTATGCTCTCCATCAAGCAGTCATTGTGGGAACTTTCTCTGTCGTCAGTTTTTTTGTAAACCGCCTCTCTCAACTATTTGGGAATAAACCCTGTGTTATTTACAGCAGTATCTTTTACGTCCTGAGCATGGCAGGCCTTGCTTTGGTGGGATTTTTTATCCCTCGTTCTCCCTATTGGATCACCCTTTTGGTAACCATAGGGGGCGTTGCTGAAGCCATTTATTACCCCATTATTTTTGGACCTTCTTTGGAAATATTCCCTGAAATCAAAGGGACTGCATCGTCTGTGATCATGAGCATGCGCGCCCTTATCATTGCTATTACCGTGGCTATCGCTGGGTACCTTTATGATGGAGAAGTATTCACCCTCGCTCTGGTCATGTTGACCATCACAACCATTTGCCTGGGCCTCACCCTTTATTTCTTAAGAGCAGGGCTGCTCAAAAAACCGGTTTAAGGGGACGGCTTTTGGAAGGCTTGCTCTCTGAAAACTTATAAACCCATTTGGCTATGGTCTTGAAAACCCTGGTATGAAGAAGATCTCGTTCCACTCCCCTAACTCTATCATTATGGAAAAATAGGGTATATTCGTCGTTCGGATGACGGTGATGCCATTTAAGAATATGGTCACAAACATCTTCATCTGACACTAGGGTAATATGCTTTGGATTTTTATAATAAGTCACACTGAGGAGGGCCTGATCATAATGATGATGAGACTTGGAGTCTTTCCCTTGAGGCCATAGCAAGTCTGGGTCCTCACAATAGGCAAGCCACTTCTGGATAAAGCTCCGGGTGGCAGGCGTATTTTTCATGAAAAGCATTCCTGCCCAAATCATGAAAGAATCTTGGCACTTCTCTTCATTACAGTGCATTTTTATCAGGGCTTCTTTTTTTACATTTTGGCCTAAAGTTCCAAACATCTTCTTGTTGGTATAAGCAACAAGAACCATATCATTTTTCTTCAATAGACTTAGTATGGGTCGTACATCCCCTTTAACTAAAAAACCGCTGTCGCAATAAAAAACATAGGCATTTTCTGGGATCTTCTTTAAGGCATCTTGAATGATCCAAGGCTTCCACAACCAATATCCTGCTCCACTTTTTTGGGCAAAAGTTTCTTTATGGTTCTCCAAAAACTCAGGATCAATCATATATTTCTTATAGTTGAAAAAATGACTAACTCCTTTCCTTAGGGCCGAATAAGCTAGTATTTTTTGATTTTTGTGAAAAACATCTGGCCCATCTGCATAGGAAATAAGATACAGGGGTTCCTTTAATTCATCTGTCTCCAAGGGGGCTCCGGACGGATCCATTAAAAAGAACAGTCGTATAAAAACAAAAGCAATAAATGCCAGAATTCCCATAGATAAAATTAATAGAGTCTTACCCCAATATTTGAAAAATAGGCGCTTCATTTATTATTTCAATCCCTTGAGATAACCGTAAGGGAGCGCCCCTCAGAAGGCTTGCTCTCTGAAAACTTATAAACCCATTTGGCCAGGGTTTTAAAAATGCCATTATTAATGACTCGGCGCTCAACACCCCTGATCTTTTCATAATCAAAGAAAAGGCTTTCACTCTCCCTACTTGAGTGACGATGATGCCACCTAAAAATATTATTGTCTGCAATCTCCTCTTCTGGAACCAGAGCGATATGCTGGGGATTTTTGTAATAGGCAACCCCTAATAAGGACTGATCATAGTTATGACGGGAGGGGAGATATTTTGATTCCGGTCCCAAAAGTTCGGGGTCCTCACAATAGGTAAGCCACTTCTGGATAAAGCTTCGGGTGGCAGGCGTATTTTTCATGAAAATCATCCCCGCCCACAGAAGATAAAAATTCCGGCATTCTTGGGTATCACATCCCGTTTTTATAAAGGCTTCTTCCTTTGTGGTTTTACTGAGGGGACCATAGAGTTCCTTATTCGTATAGGTCATAAGAACCATGTCCTTTGTTTTGAGAAGATCTAGGATGGGGCTCACATCCCCTTTAAAAACAAAGCCGCTATCACAATAAAATACATAGGCGTTTTCAGGAATTTTCTTCAGCGCATCTTGAATGACCCAGGGCTTCCAGATCCAATACCCTGCCCCATGCTTTTTAGAAAAGGTGTCTTTATGTTTTTCTAAAAATTTGGGATCAATCATATCTTTCTTATAATTGAAAAAGTGACTGACTCCTTTTTGCAATCCTGAATAAACAAGCATCTTTCGGTTTTTGTGGAAAACTTCCGGACCATCTGCGTACGAGATCAGGTAAACGGGTGCCGTAATTTGATTTTCAAGGGGCGCTTTGGAAAGGTCCATCAAAAAGAAAGCCCTCATAAAAACGAGGGCCACAAACACAACGATACAAATTGAAGAAATAAAAAGAATCTTAGACCAGGACTTTGGAAGTAAATATCTCATTTACTTCCTCCCCATCACCACCTTAGACGATGGATACAAACGCGCGATCTTGCGCACCCCGTGAAAAGCTAACGCGACCATCCGTGAGAGCAAAGAGCGTGTGATCACGGCCCATGCCCACGTTAGTTCCTGGATGAACTTTTGTTCCCCGTTGACGCATAATGATATTTCCGGCAATCACAACCTGACCCCCGAATTTCTTTACACCCAGACGACGACCCGCCGAGTCCCGTCCGTTCCTTGAACTACCACCTGCTTTTTTACTGGCCATTCGTCAAATCCTTTCGAGTTTACTAGTCTGCTTTAGGAGAGGCTGCCTTCTTCTTCGGCGCCTTTTCTACTGTTTCTTTCACAACGGCTGCTTCCTTCGTTGCCTTAGGCGCCTTGGAAACCGCTGTCTCTACCTTACGAGGTTGGCTAGAGTCCGTCAGAATATCAATGATTCTTAGAACTGTTTGATGCTGACGATGTCCATGCTTCCGCCGATAATTATGACGACGACGCTTCTTGAAAACGATTACTTTATCAGAGCGCGTTTGATCTTCCACGAGGGCAATAACTTGAGCCTTCTCCAAAAGAGGAGCTCCCACAAGAGATTCGGCCTCAGTACCGATCATCAAAACCTTATCCAGAATCACTTCTGTCCCAGGCTGCACATCAAGCTTTTCTACCAAAACGAGATCGTTTCTGGCAACTTTATACTGTTTTCCGCCTGTGCGAATAATTGCAAACATAATTAACTCTTCCAAATATAAGGGCCTCTCAATAAGGTCCCAAAAAATTTCTCACGTAGATTTCTAAGCTTCTCTAGGCAAAAAGTCAAGCGTAAAAGATGAAAAAATTGGGTTTTTGCCTCTATTTCCGCATTTATTGGCAGAAAAATTTATGGAAGTTCTCCGCTAAATATCTTCAGGACTCCTTATTTCTGCTGCCGCAAGACGTCGAGTCCCTGCAGTCGCTAGAAATTCTCGTCTCTCTTCTTGGGTTTGGAAGGCCCTCGCCTGTTCCTGGAGTGTCTGGTAATGCGTATCCACTTGGTAGTACATCTCAAGGCTTATGTTGAGGTGCATTTGGATCCGTTGATTTTTTAAAAGAGCGTCGGCATAAAGGGGGTTGAGTCCCGCCCTTTTAGAAAGGGCTTGGAAGGCTGGCGGGAACAAATCTTTGAAGATTTCTTCTGTAGGTTTTTCTGGCCCCAGAATCAATAATCTTGCCTCTGGACCTATAAATTCCACAGCGTCTCTCACCCATGTGTCAGCCTCGTGTGTGCCACGGTCTGTAATGCCCACAAAGGTTCGAGAGAATTGAGAGAGAGACCGAAGAGTGGGATCAACTCCCTCCAAATCATTAAATCCCAACATGGTCAGTCTTTCTTGGATCCCTTTGGCGCAACTGAGGGGACTCATTCCATCATAGGCCGTTGCAGATTCCTGCAAGACTGGCAGAAGCCACGCCCTGAGAACTGTTTCAGGAAGCGTTGCCATGTAAGGGACAACAAATCGCAATAAAGGCGTAATTTCCTGGTTGTAATCGGGGTTTGTTCCATCTCCGTACCCTTTTGTAACAGTCTCACGATAAAGAGCTTTTTTGTCTTCATCCGCATATGTGTCTACCCAACCCTGGAGTGTAGACACCGCCCTTTCCAGAGGGACTGGATGAGATAGAGCTAGCTTATTGATATAAGTTTCGACAGCCCTATAAAGAGGTTGGGTCCTCTCTTCCGCAGGGACGAGAAGAGAGGCTGCAAAGTGGACTTCAAGAGCGCGTCCTAAAGGTCTATCTCCTGTTGGATTTATCCGAACTTGTTGGGCAAGAGCTCTACTTACTCGATGAAAAATATCTCCAATATCTTCCCCTTTTAAGGGGCTTCTTTCCCTAAATTGGTTAGATTCTGCCATTATTTGAGCACGTGCTGGTTCCAAAAGATCAACTTGGCATTGAAGATCCGATAATAATTCTTCCAGCTTGCTTATAACGAAGGCTGGACATCCAATACTTCCTATATATCGCTTGTGGCCATCTCTAGATGTGGTGTAATAGGTGTTGTCACAGTCTGATTCTATCAAAAAAGATAGAATTTGCGCAGCCCATTCCCGAGAAACAGATTCAATGCGTGCTAGGGAATATATAATCATAGCACGACCATCTCCGCTATCGCTTCCTTTAATATAGAGTTGAGACATCTGCTCAATCCATCCTCTATCTTCAAGAGAAGCTTTGCTTAGACTCCATAAAATATCATGCCTATTATGTGCGCTACACCTCTCATTAATATAGGTCTGGACCATGTGTTCTACCCATTCTTGAGATTCAGCAGGAGTTTTTTGGAGAACTTCTAGGATACCCAGAGCATCCTTTTCCTTATATTCTCTTTTAACGTAACGCTGAGTCATGCGCTTCATCCATTCTTGAGATCTTGGTGGAACTTGTCTTAAATGATATACATAGGCAGCGGCATCAGAATTTTCTCTGATATGGAACTGAGCCATTTCTTCCACCCATTCTTGACTATTTATGGGGGTTTCTCTCAGTTGATTTAGAAGACGAGAATTTTCTTTATCTCTATAAGTTTGCGCCATCCTAGCTACCCATTGCTGAGACTCAACAGGGATCTTAACTAAAGTATGAAGGGTTGTAAGGCAAGGAAATGCAGGACAATCCTCAGGGATATAAGCCTTTATCATGTCTGTTATCCAGGAGTGAGAAGAACCGGGAAGATCTCTTAAAGAGTTCAAAACTGAGATACAAGTCGCTGTCCAATCCTCACAGTTTCTCAGATGTAGGCCGTAACTTTCTTCTGAGTTAATGAATTTTTTTAGTTTTATACCAGAAATAATGGTTATGTGCTCAACCCAATCTCGGAGTTCAGGAGGGATTTGTTTTAGAGCCGGTAAAATATGAGGGTCCCCAAATCCTTTGTAATAAGAATCTCCACGCATGCGCTGAACCCAAGGATCGCTAACTGCCCCCTCAGCAAGTCCTATACCTATCATCAGTAGAAATAAAATATTTTTAATCATTATAAATTCCAGAAGAGTAAGTCTTAAAAAGATATACGGGAATTTACTTAACGAATTCAAGAAGAATTGAAGAAATTTGGAAACTTTCTTTCGCTATTAATCTCCTCGGCTAACCAGCTTCAGTGGAGAAGAGTTGCTCTTCCCATCGCCCTCGCGGAGAAATCGTCAAGATTTTTTCGGCGATCCAACCGTAGTTCTTTCAGGCTCCTCTGGGCGATGATGACACAGATTGAGGGCTCCAAAGCATTTCAAGTTGTGTTTCAAATCCACAGCCATTATAGTAATTTTATGGATAAAAATAAAAAAACACCTCGAGTTTTGCAGATTGTTCCGGCCCTTGATATGGGGGGTGTGGAGAGGGGGGCCCTAGATCTCGCCATCTTTCTGAAAAAGAAAGGGGCGTCCCCCGTGATTGCCTCCTGTGGGGGACGTCTGGTTTCCGTGTTGCGCAAACATGAAATCATCCACGAATACCTCCCCCTCAACTCCAAAAATCCTTTTACCATTTGGATCAACAGCATTCGTCTGGCCAGCCTCATTCGCAAACATAATATTAATATTATTCATGTTCGCAGTCGAGCCCCCGCCTGGAGTGCTTACCTTGCAGCCAAGAAAACCCGGACTTCCTTGGTCACTACTTTTCATGGCGCTTACTCTTTCCAGGGAAAACTAAAGAAGTTTTACAACAGCGTCATGACAAAGGGACGGAAAGTAATTGCCGTGTCCAAATTCATGGCCCAGCATATTGAGAAGGAATATGGCCTGAATCCCAAAAAGATTTCCACCATTCATCGGGGTGTGGATTTTAATATCTTCGATCCTGAACGGGTAACGGAACTCCGCATTGAGGCGCTTATGAATCAGCTTCAGCTTCCCGATGATAAGTTCATTATTCTGTTGCCCGGACGGCTCACGCGTCTCAAGGGGCATGCGGTGCTTCTGGAAGCGCTCTCTCGATTGCAGCGCAAGGACTGGATCTGTCTTTTCGTGGGAGCTGAAAAGAACAAAGCCTACGTCCATGAGCTGGAACAACAATCAACAACCTACGGATTCAGGGACCGTCTGTATATCGTGGGGGAATGTAAAGACATGCCCGCTCTTTACAAACTGGCGAGCCTTGTGATTTGTCCCTCCTCCCAACCGGAGTCTTTTGGACGAACGGCAGCAGAAGCCAGCGCCATGGGATCCATTGTGATTGCTAGCGACCACGGTGGGTTTAAGGAAATCATTGAGGATGGAAAAACTGGATGGCTGTTTCCCAGTGAAGACTCAAGGTCTCTGGCCGTGCGTATTGAGAATGCTTTGAACCTCTCGGCAGCAGAACGAAAATCCATGGGAAATGCGGGCATCAAAAATGTGCGGCATCAATTTGATAACGAAACTATGTTTAGAAAGACCTTGAAAGTTTACCACGATATTTTGACACCGGTCTCATGAAGAAAAAAATTCTGGTTATTAAACATGGCGCCTTGGGAGATATGATTTTTGGGCTTGCCGCCTTCAAGGCACTCCGAGACCATCACCAAAATGACCAGCTTATTCTTTTGACCACCAGCCCCTTTTTAGAGTTCGCTGAAAAATCTGGCTTGTTTGATGCTGTTTGGGTGGATGATCGTAAAAAGCTTTGGAATTCCCCCGCAAGCTGGTGGGCGCTTTTAAAAAAGCTTAGACAGGAAAAATTTGACCGCGTCTATGACCTTCAACGATCCCATCGCACGGGCTGGTACTTTCGCCTCATGCGGCTTTTTTTCCATCCCCTCCCCGAATGGAGCGGTACCGCAAAAGGTTCATCCCATTATTACAATACCCCGAGCCTCTATGAAAAACATATTCTAGATCACAATAAAGAACAGCTGGCCATTACGGGCATTCACAATGTACCTCCCCCCTCTCTCGACTGGATGAAGCCTTCCATCTCAGGCCTCCATCTCCCTAAAAAATATTTCCTTCTCGTCCCCGGGTGCTCCCCTACCCAGCCTCATAAAAGATGGCCTGCGGAGAAATATGGAGAAATTGCCCAAAAGTTAGTTAAGAAGAAAATCACCCCCGTAATTATCGGATCGGAATCAGAAAAAGAAATCGCTGAAGTTATCCAAAAAGCTTGCCCTAAGGCCGTGACCTTACTTGGCAAGACAACACTGTTTCAGCTTCCCGAACTTGCCCGAGGCGCCCAAGGGGCACTGGGGGGAGACACAGGCCCCATTCACATGATTTCCCTCAGCCATTGTCCGTCCTTGATGTTGTTTTCCTACTCCTCAAATCCCCTCCTCTGTGGACCTCAAGATGGGATCAGCCAAGTGATTTTCCGTCCTGCATTAACAGATGTAAAGGTAGACGAAGTGTGGAAAGACTTACGGTTTCGGTAACTCCTGCGCTAAGACCATTTTTTCAAACTCTTCAATAAATTTAGGATCTTTATTTCCATTCACATTGGTGATAATGAGCTTCCCAAAACCTTTTTTCTTGATATTAAGGAAATCGTAGAGGGCGCCCACCACGTAAAGTTTTCCTTCTAAAACAAGACTCTTAAATTGAAGACAGGCAGCTTCCACCTGATAATCTATGTTAGACTCTATATTCGCTTGAAGAAGTTTATCTCCTTTTAAATATTTTCCTTTATTTTTTTTTTGGAAATGGAAATGGAGTGCTGCGAGACTTCTTTGGATATTGGGATCCGCATTCAGCTCTACCATTTTCTTTTGGGAAGAAAGAGCCGCCACAGCGCCGCACTGGTCATGGCCCACCACAATGAGAAGAGGTGTTTTGAGATGACGCACGCCGTACTCCACATCCCCCATATTTGAACTCAATTGATTACCTATATTTCGAATCATAAAAATATCATTGATGGGGGTTTCATCGAAAGCAGTCGTTTGAACGCGAGAGTCCGAACAAGTGACCATGGTTGATCGGGGACGCTGAGGATTGTTGATAGCAATGGGTGTATAATCTGATTTATGGGCCTCTACAAAGTGCCGATTGTCTGTGAGCATGTTCTTAAGCCCACCTAGATTTGCTGTGAGGGGTTTTGGTGATGCCGCTATGGCCGAAGAGATCAGAAAAACGAAGATTGTAGTCAGAAATTTGGTCATGGCATTCCCCTGTTTAATATTTTTTAGCCTATCTTTTAACTCTATAGGGAAAGGAAGGTTTGGGCAATATAGTTTATAGGGATCCAGAGTCGTCTAAATAGGAAAGAAGAGAGGAGAACCTAGATCCTGGTATATAGATCCCTTCTTCAAAACTAAGACTCTGAAGTATCTCCAATACGCGTTCCACTCGGGCTTCCCGGTCTGCAGGTTTAAATTTTCCCACGACTTCTGCGATTTCTAGTTTTTGGGAGGCTGTAAAGGGTTCCTTAATAAAGATCGTGTTTTCTTCAATGTTCCTAACACAAGTAATAAAAACTCTTCTCTCCCCTTCCGCCATCTTTTGAAGAATAGCAACGATTCGTTCTTTTTGAGGTTCTGTCATATGTTCGTGATAAAGGCATTGGGCATCGCTCTTAGCTGCTGCCAGCACCTGCCGTCTTCCAAAAAGACCAAGTGTTCTTTTTGTCGGCGACGTTTCTTCATCACTAGGTATTGAAAAAGCTCTAGACGCTAAACATAATGCCAATAAGATGAAACAAGTATTTTTTGGGGTCATTTGAGCTCTCTTCTCAGTGTACTACATATAAATCGTCCTTGCGAGGAGGTCTTTCGGTCGCCACAAAAATCCGTGCCGAATTTTTTCGCGATGACAGTTAAGAAGCCAGATATTCCTTTATCGCCTCAATAGCCGCAGGAATCTTACTCGCATCCGTCCCGCCGCACTGGGTCAGGTCCGGGCGACCGCCCCCTTTACCGCCGAGAACTTCGGCCATGGGTTTGAGTAGCTCCCGCGCATCATGGGTTCCCATCAAATCCGAAGTTACGCCTACAAGGGCTGAAATCTTGCCCTCAAAAGACGAAATAATCAACACGATGCCGGACCCCAGCTTCGCTTTGCCTTGATCCATAAGTTCCTTCAGATCTTGAGGCGGAACATTTTCCAAAATTTGACTTCCAAATTTAACGCCGTTTATTTCCTCTACAGATAGGTCTAGGGAAATAGAGTTTTTATTTGAGGTCTTTTTCCGCTCTTCCATCCACTGAGTCAGACGGGCCGGAACCCCCTTTGGGTTTGTTTTTAAAAGTTCCGCTGCCTGTTGCAAAGCGTCTTCCAACTCTCTCAGATGAGCCTCTGCTGCCTGCCCCGTCACCGCCTCAATACGACGGACACCGGCCGACACGCTGCTCTCACTGAGAATTTTAAACAGCCCTATGTCCCCCGTACGCTGTACGTGGGTTCCCCCACACAACTCTTTAGAGTAGGGTCCCATGGAGACCACCCGCACCTCATCCCCGTACTTCTCTCCAAACAGCCCCTGAGCGCCCCCCTCTAGGGCTTGGGTTGGCGTCGTCAGAATTGTTGTCACCGACGCATTGGACCGAATCCAGTGATTCACTTCTGTCTCCACTTGACGCAGGACATCTTTAGGAACCGCCTGATTAGAGCTAAAATCGAATCGCAAGCGATCCGGCGCCACGAGAGATCCTTTCTGAACCACAGAGGCGCCCAAGTGATTCTGTAAAGAAGCGCCGAGCAGATGGGTGGCGGAATGGTTGGCCCGCAGCTTCTGTCGCCCGTTCCTATCTACTTTTAATTCCACTGGGTCGCCCACGGACAAAGATCCTTCCGTAATCTCCA
The DNA here is from genome assembly GCA_903912365.1 of uncultured Alphaproteobacteria bacterium. GTDB lineage: Bacteria > Pseudomonadota > Alphaproteobacteria > UBA7879 > UBA5542 > CAIWGV01. The sequence continues at coordinate 19,939 of CAIWGV010000004.1, read as the reverse complement.
CTTCATGAACGATGAGATCTCCTGCTTGTTTTTGGGCATCCGCAACGGTGCCGCGCCCTTTGGGACCCAGGATGAGGCCGGCGTCGCCCGCTTGCCCTCCCGATTCCCCATAGAAAGGTGTTTGGCTGCACACTAGATGCACCTCATCGCCTACCCCTGCTTTTTCAATTGCCCAACCGTCTTTCAAAATCTTTAAAATACGCCCTTCTGCCTCCTCCGTTTGATAGCCAAGAAATTCAGACGATCCTACCTCTTCTTTCACGTCAAACCAGAGAGCCCCGGCTGTCTGGTCGCCAGACCCTTTCCAGGAGGCCCTAGCCTTTTCCTTTTGGATTTTGAGGGCTGATTCAAACTGAGATACATCCACTTCAATGCCCTGCCCCTTCAGAATATCTTGGGTCAAATCCAAGGGGAATCCGTAGGTGTCATAAAGTTTAAAAGCCACATCGCCGGAGAAAGTTTTAGCACCCCCATGAGTACGAAGCTCCTCTTCCAAAATCTTGATGCCCCGTCCCAGAGTTTCAGAAAACCGTTCCTCCTCATGACGAATGGTTCCCTCAATAAGTTCTTGGGCCCGCATCAGCTCTGGATAGGCACTTCCCATTTTCTCCCCCAGAAGGGGAACCATCTTATAAAGGGTTGGGGTTGTTGTTCCCAAGAGATGCACATGGCGCATGGCCCGCCGCATGATGCGTCGCAATACATACCCACGCCCTTCATTGGAAGGCAACACACCCTCAGCAATGAGGAAGCTCATGGCCCGAACATGATCCGCAATAACCCGTTGGGATACAAGATAGGGTTCCGCTGGCTTCGTGCGCGTTAATTCCCCTGCGGCGAGAACCAGTGCCTTTAAAATATCCGTATCGTAATTGTTGGTAACGCCCTGCATGACCGCCGCCATGCGCTCCAGCCCCATGCCCGTATCCACGGAGGGTTTGGGAAGGGCAATACGGCTGCCATTGGCCAGCTGCTCAAACTGCATAAACACCAAATTCCAGATTTCCACAAAGCGATCACCATCTTGGTCTTTGGTGCCCGGCAAGCCCCCCCAGATGGCGTCTCCATGGTCATAAAATATTTCTGTACAGGGTCCACAAGGTCCCGTATCCCCCATGGACCAGAAATTGTCCGTGGTGGGAATTCTTAGAATTTTAGAATCCGGAAAGTTTGCGATTTTTTTCCAGAGAGTCGCCGCCTCTTCATCTTCCGAAAACACGGTGATATAGAGCTTCTCTTGGGGAATCCCCATGGTCTTGTGGAGGAACTCCCAGGCAAAATGGATGGCCTCTTCCTTGAAATAATCCCCAAAGGAAAAGTTCCCCATCATTTCAAAGAAGGTATGGTGGCGGGCCGTATAGCCTACATTCTCAAGATCGTTATGCTTGCCCCCGGCGCGGAGACATTTCTGGGCAGAGGTGGCACGGCTATAAGCGGGCTTTTCAAGCCCCGTGAAGTAGTTCTTGAATTGCACCATGCCCGAGTTTGTAAAAAGAAGGGAAGGATCCTTATGGGGGACCAAAGAACTGGAAGGCACAACCGTGTGATCCTTTTCTTTAAAGAACTTTAAAAATAACTCTCGAATATGGGCCGTATTCATCTGTATATTCCCCTAAAAGAAGGCCTTCAGTGTACCCGTAGGCTCATCAAAAGGCAATGGGGTTGTTGCGGGGTGTCAGGGCTGACGCATCTAAATTTTATGGGGGACAAAGAGGGCGATGCCAAAGAACTCGTCACCCTGAGCCCCCTTTAGGGGGGCGTCAGGGCCCCGCTTTCGTCATCTTCAGCCTAAGGGGATATTTTGTTAAGATGCGCCTATGGAGAAGATCCCGGTAGTTTATATTATGGCCAGTAGGTATAAGGGCACCCTATATGTAGGCGTAACCTCAAATCTTATGGGGCGTGTTTATCAACATAAAAATGGCCTAGCAGAAGGCTTTACAAAAAATATGAGACTCTAAGCGGGGCCCTGACGCCCTCTTCGAGGGCTCAGGGTGACGATCTTGTTTTCATTTTAGATGCGTCGGCCCTGGTCACCCCCTCCATAACCCTTTTTTTTACCTCTTTAATGATTTATCATGGGCTTGTAACCCTAAGGTAGAGAATGCAGGATATCCCTTCCAAGAACGCCATCCACTTTCAAAATGTATCCCTTGTTTTTGAGCATGGAGTTCGGTTGTTTTCCGGATTAAATCTAACCATCGAATCTGGAGGGTTTTATTTTTTAACAGGGGTGAGCGGTGCTGGAAAATCCACCCTTCTTAAAATGATTTACTTAGGGTGCAAGCAATCCTCAGGGACCATCTCTCTTTTTGATACAAACACAGCCCGTATTTCTTTCCGAGATATCGCTTTTTTACGTCGAAAGATTGGGATTGTTTTTCAAGATTTTCGCCTCATTCCCCACCTTACGGTTCTAGATAATGTGGCGCTTCCTTTGCAGGTAAGGGGTGTGTCCCCTCGAAAGGCCCAAGCAGAAGCCGCTGAACTTCTGAACTGGGTGGGACTAAAAGATCATTTGAAGAGTCTTCCTCATACCCTGTCGGGCGGAGAACAACAGCGTGTCGCCATTAGCCGAGCCGTCATCGGACGCCCCAAGCTTTTAGTAGCCGATGAACCTACGGGGAATGTGGATGATGAAACAGCTCTGAAATTGCTCTATCTTTTTGAAGAAATGCACAAGCAGGGCACCACCGTTATCCTTGCTACCCACAATCGAAATTTAGCCCAGGAATTAAAGTACCCAGAAATTTTCTTGGAAAAGGGGCAGGCCTTTTTATTAGAGCCTGAGCCTACTCTCATCAAGGAAGGGATCCTGGTATGACAACCCATCACTTAGACCTTCCTCTAAAAGCCGATCCTTCCAGTCGGTTTTTACCCTGGATTGTTGCCCTAATGGGATACTTAGCTACCCTTTCTCTCATGATAGCCCTATCTGTCAGCACTTTGATTCACCATTGGAATCGGGGATTTCAAGATCATATTACCATTCAAGTGCCGGCGGGGAGTCTCTTTGAAAAGGAATCTTCTTCAGCTCACACAGAAATTGAGGTTAAAGTCCGTCACACTCTCAATCGAACCGCAGGGGTGGGCACTGTGAAAATATTAAGTTCCCAGGAGATTCTGGAAATTTTGAATCCGTGGGTCCCAAAAGAATCTTCCCTGGAGACCTCTTTTCTCCCTCAACTGATAGACGTGGAAATTCAAAATCGTCGTGTCTTCAGCTTGCCCCATCTGAGACAAGCCCTCCATACAATTTCTCCCCATATTGTGGTGGAAGATCACTTGACCTGGCAGAGTAATTTTTTGGACCTTGCTCGATCTGCCCAGGTCATAAGTTTTGCTATCGTGACCCTGATTATTCTGGCAGCTGTGGGGACCGTTGCTTTTACATCCCAGACCAGCCTCATCATCCATCGGAATATCATCGAGGTTCTCCATTTGGTCGGGGCCACAGATGCCTATATTGCCAAACAGTTTCAGATGCATGCCTTTCGCATTGGATTGAAGGGCAGCTTCATCGGATTTATTCTCTCGGGGCTTACAATTTTAGGTCTTCAATTTTTTATTCAAGATCTCCACATCCCTCTTCTAGAAAATTTATTATCCAGCCTTAGCGTTTGGTCCATTACCCTTGTGATTCCCTGCCTCATCACCCTGTTTATGATGCTCGCCGCACAATTAACCGTTCGACTTTCCCTAAGAGCCAGCGTATAAGAAAGAAAATGATGCGCGTTCTAAAACTATTAATGGTTTTTTTGAGTCTGTCTCTTCTAGGCTGGGCTCTTGGATTTTGCTTCTTTCTCTACAGGATTAATCATATTCCCATACCGACTGAAAAGACTGATGGAATTGTTATTCTCACGGGAGGGCGAGAGCGCATTAAGACGGGACTGGCTCTTCTTCAAACCGAACACGATACGCCGCTTCTCATATCCGGTGTTCACACTTCTGATCAGTTCAATGAAATCGCAGCCTATGCCCAAAAGAAGGATCTCATTACCTTGGGATACTTTGCCACTAATACGGCTGAAAATGCTGACGAAACAAAAAGATGGGCCCATCAGTATGGTTTCAAATCTTTAACCATTGTAACCTCCCATTATCACCTGCCTCGTAGCCTTCTAGAGCTTAAAGAAAGTATGCCAGAGGTAAAGCTTGTGCCTTATCCCGTCTTCTCTCCCATATTCAGGGATGACTCCTGGATTTTCAATTTCAAAAGGTGGCGGATTTTATTGTGGGAGTATAACAAATATGTGGTTATTCTCACACGGTCTCTTCTGTTTTGTAAGTCATGATAAAATTTAGATCCTTTGTTTTTAATATTGTTTTTTACTTCTTCACTATTGTGGGTCTCACGACACTGAGCCCTCTCCTCCTTCTACCAAAGCCTTTTTATATGTGGATTCCTGGGGCATGGACACTGTGGGTCTCTTTCATATTGCGTGTTATTGCAGGCATTTCCTCCAAAGTTGTGGGGCGAGAAAATATTCCCAACACACCAGTTATTTTTGCCATCAAACATCAGTCTGCCTGGGAGACACTCGCCCTAAACCATCTTTTTCATTATCCTGTTTTCATCCTAAAAAAGGAACTCATGTGGATTCCATTTTTTGGATTTTATCTCCATCGAGTAGGTATGATTGCCCTCAGTCGTGGCAGCACCAGTGCGCTCAAAACTATGATTTTTAAAGGAAGGGAGCGTATCAAAGAGGGGCGCTCTTTGGTTATTTTTCCTGAAGGAACCCGTTCGACCCCTGGAACTCATAATGAATATAAGAGGGGGATTTTTATTTTATATAAAAATCTACAAGTTCCCGTGGTACCTGTGGCTCTAAACTCAGGTGTCCATTGGCCCCGCAGAACTTTTCTCAAATATCCTGGAACCATTGTTCTCAATATCTTAAAACCCATTCCGCCTGGACTTGACCAGGAAACTTTCATGAAGAAATTGGAACACGCCATTGAAACGGAGAGTTTGAAATTACTCAAAAAGTGAAAACAAAGCTTGTTCTTTTGGACCGAGATGGGGTTATCAATGTGGATCGTCCCGAGTCTGTGAGATCTCTTGCAGAATTTGAATTTATTCCAGGCACCTTTGCCGCTTTACAAAAGCTTCAAGGGGCAGGCTTTAAGATGGCTATTGTTACAAACCAAGGGTGTGTGGGACGAGGAGACTTGTCCCCAGAGGATCTAACGGAAATCCATACCCATATGGAAACAGAACTGAAAAAACAGGGGATTATTCTAGAGATGATCTATACCTGTCTTGATCACCCTGACCATCCCACCCATCGTCGAAAACCAAATCCCGGTATGTTGGAAGAAGCCATTGCCCATTTCGGTGCGGACCCCAGAGAAACCCACATGATTGGGGACCATATCCGAGATTTAGAGGCCGCTTATAAGATTGGATGCATCCGCCATCTGGTTCTCACAGGGCATGGGGAAAAAACTCTTAAAAACCCCGCGCTCGAAGCTCTTTCTCCTGTCCTTGTTCATAGGGATTTGGAAGAAGCCGTGGAATGCATTCTAACTTCGGTTCGAGAGTAAAGTATAAAAAAAGGGGCATAGAAACTCTATACCCCCTTCTTAAAAGAATTTACTTAGATTAGTTGTTTTTCTTCGTAATAGATCTGTTCTTATCAGTGGTATTATCAAGACCCATCTCACTGCCAGGTATAGTCACAGTAAAGTCTTCTATCCCAGAGCTGTCAACACACTCACATCCTTCACGAGTATCGTTGCTTGAGAGCTTCATCTTCGTGCCGCGTCTCTCACAGGCTTGCATACACTTTTTAACTTCACTTTCGCTCATCCTGTTCATGTCGCCCATCTTGCCAGAGCAAGAAGCAACAACAGCCAATAGGGCCAAACTGGAAACTGTTATTAGATACTTTTTCATTGAAATTCCTCCGTTATAAATCTTTTAATCTGTACTTAACTTAACTATCTCATGGGAAAATGAGAGCGTCAACTCCTTTCTGTAAGGAAAAAAACAAAGATGCTTTTTTGCAACAGCTGTCCCCTCAACATTCAGGACCCTTGAACCTGTTCCTGGGAAACCCATTTGCCTTCCTTGTCTTGTTGCCAATAGGTCAGCCCATGATTTTTTCCTTTGTGAGCCCTCCAAAGAACCCGGGCTTTTTCCAAATCCTCTTTTTGATTCCCATCAAACATATAAAGAATCCGAGAGAACCCTTCAAAGTTCTCCCTCTCCTGCAACGTCGTCAACACCAGTATCTGAGCCCCATTGGGATTTTCAATCTTTGGAGTAATCCAAATGGGCTGATCGGAAGCGCGCCCCTCCTTATCCGTCCCGTGGGGAAGGAAACTGGTGGGATGGTAGGTCCAAAAAACATCATTGAGAACTTGGGTTTGCCCCTCCGTCTCCGTCACCACCACGGCCCGCAAACCCTGAGCCAGAACCTTCTCTAAAAGTTTAGGAAGAGACTTCTCAAGACTCAGGCGCGTGAGGTGATAGAAACTAACTTGCACTGGGATCCTTTACTTTTCGTAAAATTTGCGCACAAAGGTGTTTAACAAACGCACCCCAAATCCTGTGGGATTTTTTCCTGAGAACATATGAGATTCATCCGTCCAGGCAGTTCCCGCAATATCAAGATGTGCCCATGGTACTTTATTCACAAAGCGCTGTAAGAACTGAGCTGCCGTGATGCTGCCCGCCCCATGAGCGCCAATATTCTGCATGTCTGCCACCCGGGAATCAATGTTTCGATCGTACCGTTCATCCAGCGGGAGTTGCCACACTTGTTCTTTGGATTCTTCTCCGGCCTCCCGAAGTTTCTGAACTAGACCTTCATCATTTGAGAAAAGCCCCGCAAATTTGCTGCCCAAAGATACGGTGATGGCCCCGGTTAAGGTGGCCAAGTCAATCATCAACTTGGGTTTGAATTTATCCTGCGTATACCAGAGAGCGTCCGCCAACACCAAGCGTCCTTCCGCATCGGTGTTCAAGATCTCAATGGTTTGCCCAGACATGGAGGTCACAATATCCCCAGGACGTTGAGCATTTCCATCGGGCATGTTTTCCACAAGCCCTACAACCCCCACGGCATTTACTTTTGCCTTGCGAGCCGCCAATATATACATGAGTCCTGCCACCGCCGCAGATCCCCCCATATCATATTTCATCTCATCCATTTTGGCTGAAGGCTTAATGGAGATTCCTCCTGTGTCAAAAGTCACGCCTTTTCCAACAAATGCCAGAGGAGCTTCTTTCGAATCCCCCCCATTCCACTTCATGATGACAAGCTTGGATTCTTTATCACTTCCTTGACCCACTCCTAAGAGGGCATTCATACCAAGTTTTTTCATTTCCTTTTCGCCCAAGACTTCCACCTTCAATCCAATCTTGGAAAGGGCTTGCAAGCGTTCGGCCAAAGTTTCCGGATGAATTACATTCGGCGGCTCTGACATAATGTCCCGTGCAAAATTCACGGCTTTCACAAGGGCTTCTTCCTCTTGAAAAATCTTTTCTGCTACTTTGGGAGAGTCCACTCCAAAGATTATCTTTTTTACATGGAATTTATCTTTGTCCTTTAGTTGGGTTTTATATTTTTGGAATTCGTAGCTACGCAACAAAAACCCAGTGGCCATAACAGAGGCAAGCCGGTCATTCTTTAGGTGTTCCCCGTGGAGATCTTCTAGAAGAATTGTCATTTCGGCCTCAGGATACTTCCGCATCTCTAGGCTCATATGAGCTCCAATTTCCATGGCATCACTTTCCCGAATTTCTTTTTCTTTTCCAATTCCAAATAGAACTAGGCGATGAACGGAAAGGCCCTCTGGCGCTGGAATGGCGAGCATCTCTCCCTTTTTTCCAGAAAAATGGGAAGACTTCAGAACTTTCTCCACCAAACCGCCTGTCTTTTTATTGATCTCTTTCGCTGAGGGAGAGAGAACATTTTTGTCAAAAATACCCACAAAGAGAGTGCCTGTTGTGGGAATCTTACTGGTGAAAAAAGTTACATTCATCTAAAAACTCCTATCTTACTTTACTAACCTTTCCTTTTATCAAATTCAAAGCCCCAAAGATAGAAGTTTTTAAAGATTTTCTACCATACTTAGATCCGTTTGCGTCATCACAGGAGGTTCCATGAAGGGGGGCCTATCTAGATCGAAGTCTGCAAGAGATTGCCCAATGCTATAAGCATCCACCATATTCCGAGAGCTGACAACTTGTGCAAAACCTCTTTCCAGGGCCTCCAGATCCCCTTCGAATTCAAGAGGCGGCAATGGCGCCTCTTGGATTCGAGGTTGAGTTGTAATAGGGGCGGGAGGAACAGGCCTCATTGCCCTTGGAGTATCCACCACCACCTGATCAAGGGGAGCAATCTCTGCATTTCCTCTGTTTCGAAAACTTCGCCGCAGATCTTGGAGACTTTTTACGCTTCTTCGCACAAATCCCCGGAGAAGGCTCTCTCCGGTGGGGGGTTCAGGAGAGTCTTCTCTTTCTGACGGGGAATAAACAGCAGAGGGCATTCGCGTTCCCGGGGCAGAAGGATAGGCAGAAGCATAAGTAGATGGGGGGACTGTTCTTCCATCCGCTTCCTGGGGCTGAGCTCCATAGGCGTAAGAAGGCACGGAAGGCGCCGTTGGATTTTGGGTGTCCTCCGTGGGAAAAGATGTATAAGCCACCAAGAGGACGGCTGTCCCAGAAATAGCCAGAAAGTTTCCATTTGCAGTAGCTGAGTCATCCGTGTTATTGATTCCATAGTTGCCCAGAATGGTTCCTGCAAGGGTGGTTCCTCCCCCTAACCACATGAGAGATGTACGACTGGCTGCCCCAATACGAGAACTGAGATCTGCCGTGCGCCTCCAAAGTTCCTTATAGTGAAATTTTGTTCGGCATCCAAAACACAAACAGTTCCATTCGCACCACCCATCTTTTCTGTAGTCTCCAATACCGCAGAAACCCCGAAGATCAAATCGACGAAAATCATAGCCGATGCCATCATCTGAGGGACATGCCCTATCAGGACACAAGAACCACGCTGCACAGGCTTCTCGCCATCCAGGCCGATTATCTTTTTCGATCATCTTCAAGCGCTTCTTCGTTTCCTTCATGGCCTCTCTGTGTAGCTTTCTCTCCGCAATCATGGAAAGAATACCCCAGCCCATGGCTCGAGAGAGAAATTGTGAGCTCCCTTTATACCATTGGCCCAACCAGTAATAGCTGTGAGGCGTAGGGTTTTCCATGAGAATTTTAAGTCCCTGTTTATAATCTTGGGGAATGTGGTAGTGATCTCTAAAATACGAATCAAAGTCCTCTGGAAAAGGAGCCCGCCCCGACATGGGCCCTATGGGGGATTTTAAATGCCAATGAGCCAAGACCAAATAAAAGGGGAATCCCGCCGCTCCACGCCCTTCTAAAAAACTTTTAAATCGCTCTTTAGACTCTTGTTCCTGAGTGTGATCATCCAACACAGGCCCATTATCCTGGACGGACATTAAGTAAAGACGCGCTAGATTATCACCCTCAGGTTTCTTAATTTCATCTGGAGTGCTCCTGATAGTGGCGCACACCTTTTGATTGTCTCCCCGCTGAAAGTTCCACTCTACGTTCTGCCAAAAAGGATTATCATGAACCATGCCAACCCCTTCTCTTGAAAAGAAAATTAGGGCTCCCAAAACAAAAAGGAATGCTTTAGGCATCTGATATGCCCCCCGTCATTCCTTTCAAATCTTCCTCTCCCGTCTGACACTCATCCGTCACAGGCGCATACCCAAACTCTAAGTCAGAGGGTAGGTCAACATTAAACAGGGCCGCCAGATCATTACGTTCCGCATTCTCATATACGGCCGTTGAATTATGAAATCCTCCATAGAGGCTCTCCTCGCCCTGAGATCTCCGCACAGTACTTCTCAAATTGTCTCCTTCGGGCAAATCCGTTTTTTCCAAAGTTGCCTCATCCTCTGGCCTGCGGAGAGTACTTCTCGGATTTTTAGATGACTGTCCGTCTGGAGATGGAGTCGCCCTAGAGGCGTCTTCAGGAAGGGAGGATAAATTTTTTAAGGACGAAGAGGAAGAATCCGAAGATGTTGAGTCTGGAGAATGGGAAATGTTTCGCCTAAAACAGCAAAGTTTTTTCCAAAAACTCTCCTCTTCTACCGTTGCGGCAGAGTGGGTTTGATTTAGAAAGAAGAGTCCTATTAATGGGATCAGCGCCTTCATAATGAACTGCTTTCCCTTCATTTTTCACCCCCCCTTTATTTTTTAAGTCCCCCCATTCTCTCACAAAAAATTATAGGGATCCAGATCTATTTGAAGACGCACGCCCGAGGGAAGGGGGGAGTTTTTTACCCATTCTTTTAGGAAGGGCTGAAGCCGTATATTTCGGGAACTTTTAATAAGGAACCGCCACCGATATTTACCTTTGAGCTTGCTGCGGGAGGCAGGAGAGGGTCCCAATACGGTCACCCCTGCCCTTTGGGGAATGGCCTTTGCCAGGGACCAGGCTGCTTGTTCCACTTTGTCCCCCTGATCAGAGGACAAAATAAAGGAGGCCAGCCTGCCAAAGGGCGGGAGTTCATAGCGTTCCCGAGTCTCAAGTTCCAGTTTCAAGAAATTCTCCTGATCCTGATGGATAAGGGCTTGTACTACGGCGTGCTCCGGCACATGGGTTTGAATATAAACCGCTCCGGGATTCTGGGCACGACCCGCCCGGCCTGATACCTGATGAAGCAGCTGATAGGTCCGTTCTGTGGCACGCAGATCTCCTCCGGTGAGGCCCAGATCTCCATCCACAATCCCCACGAGGGTCAAATAAGGAAAATGGTGTCCCTTCGCCATCACTTGAGTCCCCACCACAATGTCCACCTCTCGATTCTCTAATCGCTGCATGAGAGCCGTCATTTGAGGGACGGATGTGAGCGTATCACTGGTGACCACCTCAATGCGGGCTTCCGGAAAAGCGAGCCGTGCCTCCTCCGCCACCCGCTCTACACCGGGACCACAGGCCACGAAAGATCCTTCTTCATTGCATTCAGGACAATGGGTTGGAAAGCGGTCCTTTTGACCACAATGGTGGCACCGAAGAGCCCCCTCACTTTTGTGATAGACCATCCAGGATTCACATTGTTTGCAAGAGATACGGTGCCCACAGGCCTCACAGAGCATAAGGGGCGCATATCCCCTTCGATTCAGAAAGAGAAGCGACTGCTCCCCCCGCCCCAAGGTCGCCTGAACAGATTCTCGAAGGAGCCCAGAAATCCATTGGGGCCCCTCTCCCTTCTTTCTCTCTTTTTTTCGGAGATCAATGGGATGAACCTGGGGCAATGAGGCCCCTCCATGGCGTGCTTCCAGCGTGCATTTTGTATACTTTCCATCCCTCACATTTTTGATGGTTTCCAAGGAGGGGGTTGCAGAACTAAGGACCACTGTCGCGTCCGACAACTTCCCCCGCACCACAGCCATGTCACGGGCCTGATAAAACACACCGGTATCTTGTTTATAGCCCCCATCATGCTCCTCATCCACAACGATAAACCCTAAATCCGGATAGGGCAAAAATAGGGCAGAGCGGGCCCCCACCACAACGGAGGCTTCCCCTTTTGCAATGGCCCGCCAGGTTTCCCGACGCTTGGCTTCTGTGAGGTCCGAATGCCAGACCAAAGGGGGCTCGGGAAAACGGGACATAAACCGATCCAACCACTGGGTACTCAGGGCAATCTCCGGCAGCAAAATCAGGCTTTGTTTTCCCTGGGCCTTGGCTTCAATAATCCCCTTAAAATAAACTTCTGTCTTGCCGGACCCCGTGACCCCCTCCAGTAAAATGGGGGTGAATTTTTGTCTTTGGATAGCCTCTCGAATCATCTGGGCACAGGTTTCTTGGGAAGGCGTCAGAGCGGCCTCCTTAATGTTTAAAGAATGGGTCTCAGGAGATATCTTTCGAGGCCTCTTCATTTCTTTGAAGGCCGTTGGGGCACTCAGGGCCATTTTCAAAACCAATCCCTTGGGCGACAGATAATAGGCCCCCACCCATTCTACAAACTCTTGGGTTACGGAGGGGAGTGGCGGCAGATCCATAGATCGGAGAATAGACTTCACGTCATAGGTAGGTGTTTCCGTAGGCGCCATATCCCACACCACTCCCACCATTTTTGTCTGACGAAAGGGCACCTCCACATAGGATCCTTTTTGCAAAATCATCCCCTCAGGCACTTCATAGGTGAAGGCCTTATCAAAAGGCAATGGCAAAAGAACCTGAACTATTTTCGCGGAAGTGGCTGACATTTTTCCTAAAGTTTTGTATTGTGTCTTTATTAGTATCAGAAAGTAGGCAGATCATGAAGTTTTTTGTAGACGGCGTTGACATTAAAGAGATTAAAGAGCTCCTGGACATGGGGCTTGTGGATGGAGTTACAACGAATCCTTCCATCATCGCGAAATCTGGTAAAGACTTTAAAAAAGTCATTAAAGAAATTTGCGATCTGGTTCCCGGTCCCGTTAGTGCCGAGGTGACGGCAACAGATGCCCCTACAATGATCAAAGAAGGTAAGCTCTTGGCCAATATTGCCCCCAATGTGTGCGTAAAAGTACCTCTGACAGGCGAAGGCTTGAAGGCTTGTTATGCCCTCAGTCAAGAAGGCATCATGACCAACGTGACCTTATGTTTCTCCGCAAGCCAAGCATTGCTCGCCGCCAAAGCAGGAGCTACCTTTATTTCTCCCTTCGTGGGGCGCCTTGATGATATTAGCCAAGATGGCATGGGACTCATCGAAGAGATCTGCCAGATTTATGCCAATTATCCTGACCTGGATACAGAAGTACTCGTCGCCTCCGTCCGTCATCCCCGTCATATTGTGGATGCGGCTCTTATTGGGGCCGAAGTGATCACGGCTCCTGCCAAGGTCATCAAGCAACTTCTCCATCATCCTTTGACGGACAGTGGGCTGGAAACATTCTTAAAGGATTGGAAAGAAACAGGACAGTCTATTTTGTAGGACCCTTCCCGGAAAATATCTCTATCTTTTTTTTCCAAAAACAGATGCATAGATCTTTTCAAGTTCCTCACACTCCCCCAAGGATAAGGCTTTGAACTCTTTCTCCCGAGCCCGTTTTGAGAGAGTTCCCTTGTTCTGCTGTAAAAATCGCATCAATAAATCAATAAGAGAATCCGGCATCTGAAAGCGTTTATGAACTTTTTGTTTAAATTGATCATAATGCTTTAGATACTGAATTTCTGTGGGCAGCGTTGTTTCAATGGTCTCCTCAATGCATTCATAGAGAAATTCTGCCACAGGCGTTGCATCAAAATACCTATAAAGATCTAGTGTCTTATTAAGAATTTCCACGTTTCCTTTGGGTGTGGGTTCCCATTCAATAAACTCTAAACGAGGTTTTGAATGGGCTTCCAAAACATTTCTATAAGCTTCCAAACGATTCAGGATCACCGCTGAAATGGGGAACACGATTCCCTTAGGAGAAAACCCAAAATCTGCTAGAACCTGATGCATCAAATACCTATGGATTCGTCCATTTCCGTCCACAAAAGGGTGAATAAATACAAAACCAAAAGAGATGAGTGCGGCCCCTAAAACAGGATCAAAGTTGCTTTTTTTGAGGATATCGTAAGTTTGAATCATCCCCTCTAGCAAACGAGGCAGATCTTCCCAATGAGCAGAAATGTGATCTGGCAAAGGAATGCCTGTTTCGGTCTCATGCGCCCCAATAAACCCCTCATCTGTCCGAAGTCCCAGAGATATAAATCGTTTGTCTTCGATGATAAGAGATTGCAAACGCACGAGCTCTTCCAAGGAAAAAGGAATAATTCCAGCCTGAGCCACAGCCCTCCCCCACCTCTCTCCTCTTGTTTTTAAAAGCGTTTCCCCCTCAATTGAAAAGGAGGCCCGAGAATCTTTCAACAGCAAAAAAGCAGCCGCTCGATTTCTGATGTCTAAAGGGACAAGGTCTATTTGTTTTTGTGCCAAACGATCTAAATGTAGATCTCTAAATCTCTCCAATCCATTTGTTTTCCAGATCAAAGGACAAAAATCTGGGACACCTGGCAAATTATTATTAACTCGATGACGCCGAGAAGGTCGAGAAATCGCTCCATACTGAAGATCTGTATTCAGAACATTCACAAAATTTCCCGTTGTCGCAGGGGAGACTTTAAGCTCTTTTCCCATTAACCACTCATACAAAAACCAAGCTCGACGACTGTATTTCCCCACAGGCTCTCTTTTGATCCAATTTTCAAGCTCCACTCCAGAAATAATTGAAAATAAAGCTTTTAAAATCGTCAGATTAACCCCTTCATACTTTAAAGCAAAAGTCAGATGCCCAACAAAAGTATCCTCAGGCCTATGCCTCGGCGTATAGACCTTACAGAATTCCGTTTCGTAAACCTTGTGTTTCTCCCCGATACAGGTTATTTTTTTCGGAAGTGGGGCGGCAAGGGAATAAGTTTTGAGGAGCCAACCATACCCAGCGATATGCCCCTCCCCTCTTGGAAGTTTTTGATTTAACAATTGTATATCAAACTTATTCTTCATTTACACAGAGTATCATGAAAAATGCTTACAGTCTATGAAAAGCGCTTATATAAATGTTTTCTTATGAAAAACGATTTATTAGGTCTTTAAAAAAATGTTCACAAACCCTAAAATAAGTCTGAAAGGACACATCAATGAATCCCTATATTCTTGAATGGCATGACTGGTTAGAAAAGGAGCGGCGTTTGTCGCCGCTGACGCTGCCCATTTATCACCGCACCCTCACCCAATTTTTAGCGTTCTTAGCCGAGCATGAGGGAGAAACCCCCTCCCTCGAGATGCTCAAAAACTTGAAGGCCCCTCAGTTTCGGGCCTGGATGTCCTTTCTGACTCACGAGAAAAAATACGCAAAACCTTCCATCATCCGAGCCCTGGCCGTGGTGCGGGGATTTTACGGATTTTTGGATCGTCGGGGGTATGTCCATAATCCCGCTATCGAAACGGTTCGCTCCCCTCGGAAACCCCAATCGGTTCCCCGGGCTCTCTCCCAAGAGGAGGCCAAATATCTGGTGGGACAAAGCGATGCAACGGAAGACCGCCCTTGGGTGGGAAAACGAAACATTGCCCTCTTCACTCTCCTTTATGCGGCAGGGTTGCGAATTGGAGAAGCCCTGAGTTTGAACCAAGGAGATCTCCCGGAGGCAGGCGGTATGTTGCTCATTCAAGGAAAAGGAAATAAGCAACGCATGGTGCCCCTCCTCCCCATGGCTCACAAAGCAGTTAGGGAGTACCTCGATTTGTGTCCTTATGAGAAAGCCCCCCACATGCCTCTGTTCTTAGGAATTCGGGGGAAGCGTATGAATGTGTCCCGGGCAGAAGTGGCCATAAGAGATGTGCGGCGTTCTTTGGGTCTTCCCGAAAGCGCCACGCCCCACGCGCTCCGTCATAGCTTTGCCACCCATTTATTAGAGGAAAACGCAGACCTACGCACCATCCAGGAGCTCTTAGGCCACGCGTCCCTGTCCACCACCCAACGGTATACGAAAGTAAATCGAAAGAAAATTCAGTCCGTTTATAAGGCCACCCACCCTAGGGCTTAGAATTGCTGTCCCAACAGCTTCATATTCTGGATAAACACTTTCCGGGCCTCTCCCTTCAGCCGCGCAAAGAAAACCTCATCGGTTTTTTCAACTAAAGGCACCAGGATGTTTGCCAGGTCACGCCCCTTTGCGGTCAGCTCCATCTGCTTGGCCCGGGAATCAGATTCTGATTCGTACCGTTTCACATAGCCCCTGCCTTCTAAACTCTTTAATGCTTTGGAAACGCTCATCTTATCCAGACTAGCCATTCGCGACAGAGCAATTTGTGTGGGGGCTTCGTCTGATTTTTCAAACCACAAAAGGATCGCCAAAATCACGTGCTGGATATGGGAAACGTTGTAGAGCTTAAGAGCCTTTTTAAGGGCATCCTGCCAGGCCATCTTCATTTGCCACAGCATAAAGCCTGGACTCTCTTCAGGAACTTTAAATTCGAAGGGTGCTTTATTTTTTGGGGTTTTTGGCACGTTCAACGAGGGCCTCCATTTGGTCAGGTTCATGCTTCATGATATCCTCAGCCACCAGTTTACGCCAAAGAAACCCTAAAAACCCTGTCATCCGCATGGTGGTGGTGAGCCTAACCCCCTCCTTTGTTTTTTCCAAATGGTGAATGCCGTACATTTTAGCGCCTGGAAATTTGGTGAGATCCACAAGAAAAATCGGTTTTTTGAATTCTAGAATCTGGATACGAACCTTAGGACCTTTTTTCGGCTTCAGCTCGAAACTTGATCCTACTTCTCGTTTGCCCAGAAGCTTGCAATACGCAAGATCCGACTGCCATGTGGGCCAATTGTGAAAGTCTGTGAGGACTTCCCAGATTTTTTCCCGGGTCACCCCTTTAAAAGTTTTACTATAAGATTTTTCCCACATAAAAATATCTCCTGAACATACATTATAAACTTATGTATAGTATATTTGTTTACAATAGTCAAGGGACGGGTTTTCCTATCCAAACATAGATCTCAAGAATTGTGTCCGCAGAGCCTCTTCATGCTCCTGTTCCTTTAATTTTTTTAGAAGTTTAGATTCATAGGAACGCCCTAAATCAAGAGGAGAATCCACTTGGTAATTCAAGTGAAGGTCCTGAGCTATAGCCTCTATATCTTTTTTCACGAGAGTGAAAACTTTCTCTCCCTTGTTTTTTTCGAAGAGGCGCAGGCCTTCTCTCAAACTTTTAATGCGCCTTTGCTGAAAATTAAACTCTTCCTCTTCTATCTTTTTTTCCTCTTTCAAGACCGCAAGGGCCCCTTGTTGGCTATCCAGAGAATATCTCATCCACAACGTGTGTCTCTCAGATTGTGAAAGTTTAAGATATTCCCTATAACTTGACTCTTGTAAATCATTTTGCAAAGCCCCCAAGTTCTTTTGAAAACTTTTTAAGCGACCCGCAGGAACTCCTTTACTATTAGAGAAAAAAGAGGGAAAGTCATTTTCTAAAAAAACCAGCTGGTCTTCATAATCTCTGAAGAGACCCGAAGAGTTTAGATTTTGAAGAATCCAAAGATGTGGACGGGCATCTTTAAGGCCGGCCCCCACCTCGTTTTGAACCGGGAGATCTAAAGAAGTATAAGTCTCATAATAATCGCGTATGGCCTCTGAATCCAGGGGAGGGTTTAAAATAAATTGGATTAGATTATAAATAAACAGGGTGGAGACAATGGCACTTTCTGTTTGGCCTACAAGACTTCGGATATAGGCCTCTTGGATAGGGACGGTCTCACGGGGAGCAAAGAGTGTCTTTGAAGATCGCTCCTGTCTCGGAAAAGCTGTCCCCTGGGAATAGTTTCCAAAAGAAAATAGAGATGGGTTATCCCGGGAGGGGGCTGCAGAGGACTTCCCCTGAAAAAAATTCCAAATCCCTTTTGCAAGGGACGCGGCAAAGACAAAAGGTTCTGGGGGCGCCAGACGAGAAGCGCCAGACGTCACAAAAGACTCTTCATATGGCAGATGTGATTCGAAAAGAACCCTTTCTTCAAGAGACCTTCTTGCCAGACCAAAGGATGTATTCGTTGTATTCGTAGCATTTGCAATCAAATTAAAAAGCTCTTGGCCACAGGTCTGCAAGACGGGAGCATTTGCGATTTGTGTCATTTGCGCCTGATGGGCGGCTCGGTTCGTAGCAGAAATATTGAGTCCCGCCAGATTAAAATTTTGAAGATTCCCATTTGAAAGAAGGTAAAGGGTGGCATTTGCAACCGCATCGGAGCCCTCTGTACCCTCATTAAAGAGATTATAGGAAATGTCTAGAGTTTCCAGCGCCGTTAGGGTGCGAAGGGCATTCGCAAGGGAAACTGCCTCCGTCTTATTTCCGAAGAGGTTATAGGCCATATTAAGGAATTTTAAAGAGCGGGCTGAACCAAGATTTGTGAAAAAAGAAGTTAGGTTGCTGCCTCCAGAGGGGGTAATGAGAAGCTGTAGATTAGTTGCACCGCTCCCGATACCAAAAATATAGCACCGATTTAGATCCAAAGTTGTTAGGTTCTTTAGAGAGGCAAAAGTTGGCCCCAGGGTATCCAGAAGAGTTTCTGAGTTTGTGTCTGTAGAGGATAAGTAAGGATTTTGCGATAAAAGAAGTGTTTCGAGGGAGGGGGTGTTATTGAAAGCTTCTCCTAAATGAATAGGAGCTTCCATGAAATTTACCAAAGAGTTATCACTTAAGTCCAAAATTCTTAGCTGAGAAAAATTTCCAACAGCGGCAATCCAGGCACTTTGCGGCCCCGATCCAATTTGATTTCCTGCAAGAAAAAATCCCCTTACTTGAAAAAGCTCCCCAATGATAGGAGCGAGGATCAAGTTAAACTGTTCTTGAAAAGATCCGAAATTTGGTGGAACAAGATCATTGTTTCTAGAAAGATCCACACTTGTTATCTTTTTCGCAAAACTAGGGATGCCGTTGCCAACAGCCTGAAGAACATCCAGCGTCATTCCCATTTTTTGAGAGAAATCTAATGAAGTTCCCTGAGGAGGAAGCCCCCCAAAATAGGAAGTTACATCGCTGACAAGAACCAAAGAGAAGAGGTCCGTTTTATTTAAATGGGGAAAGGCCGATCGCAATGCCGTAACAAAAGAAGCCGGAAAAGCCGCCGCATCACTGGCAGGGCGTATCCCATAGAATTCTTGAAGATTTGGCAAGTTGCCTATGGCTGTCGCCAAAGAGGTGAGATTATTGTTTGAGCTTGAAAAATATGTTCCTTGAAAATTTAACCCCTCAAGACTCGTTAACTTTTGGAGGGCAAGAGCAAGTGTTAGAGCATAGGAACTCCCTTGAGAGGGGTTACTTCCAAGGGGGTTTCTGCTAAAACTTAAGCATGTCAAAGATGAAAGGTTCCCAAAACTCCCTAGAAGCGCAAGAGCGTGGTTTGCATCATTATATCCAAAAAGATTATCATCTAGGTAGAGTTCATTGAGGGAAGTCTTTGTGCGAACAAGAATCTTTGCTAAATTTTGTGTATCTATTGGAGAAAGGCCAATATAGTTAGATGTCAAATCAGAAATTCTAAGAGTTGGAATATTGAATAGGGCCGTCAGAAAGAGGCTGGTTTGTGGAGTTCCCCCCAACCCCGTATAGCTCATATTGACATTCTGTAAGTTCGGTAAATTTGGCAAAGTTTGAGTCAGTATATTAAAATTTATGGTCCCCCTCCACCCTGACAAACTAAGGGTTGTCATGTTTTTGAATCGGCCCAAGGCCGTAAAATTAAATCCTGCCGGCACATTTGGGGTGGGGGAGTAGATATCTTGATCTAAAAACAAAGCTGTTATGCTGGAAGGAAGAGCCGCCAAAAGGATTTGGAGAGAAGCATTGTCAGGCACAGGTGTTCCTTTTAGGCTCGCGGAGAGAACGGTAATATGAGCCTCCGCAAGCCCGTTAAAAAATGCCACAAGATCCACTACGGGAAGATTTTTTCCATCAAGAACAATATCCATGCTTTGTGAGAAAAGAGACTTCAGTTGAGAAATCATGGGGAGAACCCGGGTGATGGGATCTTCCGTTGGAAACGCATTCCAGCTTCCAACAATGGCCTTAAAGCATTGTTTTTGTAAAACCAGATCTTGAGCCGGCAGAAAAGGCGTAGTTGATTGAGACGTTGGTCCCTTTGTAGTGGGAGGAAGTGTGGGAATATTTGTTGATGCCGGCACAGAGGATGCTGCGGGCGTCCCACTCGTTAAAGCCGAAAGTGTTGATGTTATTGGAGCCCCGGATGAAACCGAAAGACTACTTGTTTGTCCTAATGTGGCAGAGGGCGTTGGCATAGAGGATGCCGTTGGCGTCCCACTCGTTAAAACCGGAAGCGTTGATGTTATTGGAGCCCCGGATGAAACCGAAAGACTACTTGTTTGTCCTAATGTGGCAGAGGGCGTTGGCATAGAGGATGCCG
>CAIWGV010000003.1 GCA_903912365.1 uncultured Alphaproteobacteria bacterium | reverse complement strand
CCGGTAGTTTATATTATGGCCAGTAGGTATAAGGGCACCCTATATGTAGGCGTAACCTCAAATCTTATGGGGCGTGTTTATCAACATAAAAATGGCCTAGCAGAAGGCTTTACAAAAAAATATGACTGTAAGAAATTGGTGTACTATGAGGTTTGCTCTACAATGGAAGAGGCCATCACTCGAGAAAAGCAAATGAAGGTGAAGGGGCGCGCCAAAAAGATAGAAATTGTGACAAAGTTTAATCCAGGCTGGAAAGATCTATACGAAAATATGAGACTCTAAGCGGGGCCCTGACGCCCTCTTCGAGGGCTCAGGGTGACGAGCTTGTTTTCATTTTAGATGTGGGCCCTGCTAATCCAGCAGCTTCTGCCACCAACCTCGTTTTTTACCCTGTTGAGAGGCAGACTCCTGGAGAGTTGCTCCTTCGGCCGCAGATTCCGAAGAAGAAGGGGGTGCTTCTCCCTCAGGCCTATTCCCCAAAAATTTCTTTTTCTGGCGGAATTTTCTTCTGGCTTGGGCCCGTTTCTTTTGCTGGGAAGGGAAAAAATCCGCCATGACCTCTTCCCCTTCTTTTCTTTCGGCGGTCTCGACAGAGGGAGGGAGGGGCTCATTTTCAGATACCGTCTCTGCCTGAGCTTCCTTTTGGTTTCCCCGTTTTTTAGACTTTTGGTTTTTATTCTTTGGCCGATTCTCTTTTGGCCCCTTATCGCAAGGCTCCGGCTTCTTCCCAATGGAGTCCACGATGAAGTTGCCGGCGGCATCTTCTATCCTAAACCCAAGGGCCTTTAGAGAATCATCTTGCTGAAGTCGGAAGAAGACACCTTTGCGAGCTTCCAGGTCGGACAGTTCCTGTTTCTTGACGGCCAGCAAATGCACAGACATCTCCGCGGAGAGTTTCACAACCAGGGGCTTGTCCTTTATGGGGGTTCCTGAGAGCTCCTCAAGGGTCCGGAATAACTGAAGGGTTAAGGATTCCTTTGAACGGACCATTCCAACCCCTGTACAATAAGGACATTTCACGGAACTGGATTCCATGATGCTGGGGCGGAGCCTTTGGCGAGACATTTCCAAAAGCCCAAATTGACTGATGCGGCCCACCTGAATGCGGGCCCGGTCAAGGGAAAGAGATTCTCTTAATCGCTTCTCAACGGCCGCGTTGTGACGGTATTGGCTCATGTCGATGAAATCGATAACAATCAAGCCACCCAAGTCTCGAATACGCAGCTGGCGGGCAATTTCCTCGGCCGCCTCCAGATTCGTCTTAAGGGCTGTAGTTTCGATATGCCGTTCCCGTGTAGCTTTTCCAGAGTTCACATCAATGGCCACCAAGGCTTCTGTGGTGTTGATGACCAGATACCCCCCTGATCGCAAATGGACGGTGGGCATGTAGATCTCATCAATCTGGCTTTGAATGTTGTACTTTTGGAACAGAGAAACATCGGGTGATTCATAGAGCTTCACCTTGTCCACTTGGCTTGGCATGAGAACTTCCATGAAGTCGCGGGCCTCTTTCCAAGCGTCTGATCCTTCCACCAGGATCTCATCTACGTCAGATCCGTAAATATCTCGAATCACGCGTTTCAGAAGATTGGGTTCTTCGTAGATTAAATGGGGTGCAATGGCACTCATGGTACGTTCACGGATTTGTTGCCATAGTTCTAGCAAATAAGAGTAATCCCTCTTAATTTCCTCCTTGTTGCGATCAAGGCCTGCGGTACGAACGATGAGAGACATGCCTTCGGGGACGCCCAAGTCCTTCATGAGTTGCCGTAATCTTTTGCGGTTTTCCACATCTGTAATTTTGCGGGAGACTCCCCCTGCATTCAAAGCATTGGGCATAAGAACACTGTAACGGCCGGCGAGAGACACAAAGGTGCTGAGGGCGGCGCCCTTATTGCCGCGTTCTTCTTTCAAAACTTGAACCAGAACGATTTGGCGACTTTTTATGACTTCTTGTATTTTGTAGTTGCGATAGAGGGAGAATTTACGGCGAAGTTCTTCATCCTCTTCTGCAATGGTTTCATCTTCTTCAGCAGAACTACCTTCGGACAAGATTTCTTCTTCTGGGATAAGATCTTGGTCTTCCTTCTCTTCCGATTCTACAGACTCTTCTTCTTGGGGGGCGGCCGCCCTATCTGCCACAGGAATCTGAAAATAGTCCGGATGAATTTCCGTAAAGGGTAAAAATCCGTGACGATTGCCACCATATTCCACAAAAGCTGCTTGTAGAGAGGGCTCAACCCGAATTATTTTTCCTAGATATATATTTCCCTTGGTTGGTTTTTGGGAAATGTTCTCAAAATCGAAATCCAGAAGCTCTGAATCCCGGACCAATGCCATCCGAACTTCATCATTCTGGCTGGCATCAATAAGCATACGTCTTGTAGCCATTGATTTATAAACTCCGTTTTAGGCCAAGAGGAATGGCTCCGAGAGAGAGGCTCCTCCAGCAGGTACAATTTCATTAATATTAGATTCAATTTCAACAAGGGGGTCGCTACCATAGTAATAGCCTAAAATCCTAAATTTAAATTCACCCAGGTTTTCCTCGGTGAATTAGTACATTGACCAAATATAATCTCAGGTATACCATAGCATAAGTTGGGGGGGGTTGTACAATCCTTAAATTCCCTATAATGATAATGCAGCTGAGGAAATGAAGCGATCCGCCTTCCCTTTTTTTGTTTTTTTCCTACTGACATTCACCTTGAATGCACACGCTTCCCTATTGGGAATTCGGTTGGGAAAACAGGAGAATCATACCCGGATTGTTTTTGATTTGTCAGAAAAAGTTCCCGTTGAAAGCGTAAATGACGGAGGACTTCGTGTGATTCTCTCCGCGGGAAGAAACAGTAACTTTAAAAATCCTCGCGAAGTAGGAATTATCAAAGAGATAGAGGTTGATCAAGACTCTTTGAGAAGAACAAAAGTCCTTTTCAAAAGTTCTTTTGCCGTAAAAATTCTAAAATCATTTTGGATTGCGCCGTCTTCAAGTTCTTCCCATTATCGTTATGTCCTGGATATTGCAAAAGGAGAGGATCTGCCCAATCCCGTGCTTCCGTCCTTTGCCAAAAAACTTAAGATAGTTATTATTGATGCGGGGCATGGAGGGCAAGATCCCGGCGCTGTGGGATATAGGGAAACTTTAGAAAAAAATGTGACTCTTGCTGTTGCAAAAAAACTGGCGGCAACCCTCAATGAATCGGGACACTACAAAGCTATCCTCCTACGGAAGAGGGATGTGTTTATGTCCTTGGCCAGTCGCTTAAAGAAGGCAAGAGCCTTAAAGGGAGATGTCTTCATATCTCTTCATGCGGATAGTCATCCGCGCCCTGATACTCGGGGGTTGGGTGTTTATACCTTGTCCTCCGTGGCCTCAGATAAAGAAGCCGAGAGATTGGCACAGAAAGAAAACAAGGCAGATTTAATTATGGGAATTGATCTGAAAGATGAATTGCCGGAAGTTTCTAATATCCTAATTGATTTAACCAAACGAGAGACAATGAATCTTTCTACAAAGCTCGCCCAAAGTCTTGTAAAAAATTTGGGCAAGTATGCATTCCTCTTGCGGAACCCGCATCGATTTGCAGGGTTTGTTGTTTTAAGATCAACGGACCTCCCTTCAGTTTTGATTGAGCTTGGATATATTTCCAATAAAAAAGATGAAGAACTCCTGTTGTCCGAAGAATATCAAGACAAAATTTGTCATGGTATTTTGGAGGGGATTGAGGCATACTTTCATCGTTAGTATTAACGATCAAGAATTTTTATGGAAACACCATTTCGGTTGAGCACGTTTATTTTATTCTCAATTCTTGGGGTTATGTTATCTATTGCTTTAGTATTTCTAGCTTTCACACAGGATCTTCCCGACTACAAAGAATTAGAAACCTATGATCCTCCCGTAGTGACGCGGCTCTATGCGTCTGACGGAAAACTTTTTGCGGAGTATGCCACTGAGAAGCGCATCTTTGTTTCCTTTAATGAGATTCCTAAGAAAGTCGTCAATGCCTTTTTAGCGGTAGAGGATAAGAACTTCTATTCCCATAAAGGGGTTGATTATATGGGAATTTTTCGAGCGGGTCTTTTGAATGTGGCAAGTCATTTTACAGGGAACCCTGTGACTATGGGGGGATCAACCATTACTCAACAGGTCGTGAAAAATTTCTTTCTTAGCCGAGAAAAAACTTTGTCTCGAAAAATAAAAGAAGCCGTTCTTTCCTTTAAGATGGAAAAGAAGTTTTCAAAAGAGAAGATACTCGAACTCTACCTGAATGCCATTTATCTGGGATCCGGCACCTATGGGGTGGCCAGTGCAGCGGACCATTATTTTGGGAAAACTTTATCTCAGTTAACCACTGCCGAAATTGCTTACTTGGCAGCTCTTCCCAAGGCGCCGAACGCCTATAACGTGACGCATCACTTTAATCGAGCTCTTGGCCGCAGGAATTGGGTGATTCAACGGATGCTCGATGAGGGAGTGATTACGGAAAAGCAGGCTTTTGAAGCCTGGGCGGCTCCTCTTAAGATCAAAAAAACAGATCCTTTGGAGGTTGTGCGCGCAGATTATTTCTCAGAATTTTTGCGTCAACAGATTGCTAAAAAATATGGAGAGGAAGCTTTATACAAAGGAGGCTTAGAGGTCCACACGACGTTGAATTCTCGGCTCCAGAATGCGGCCCACCTATCTTTGATCCAGGGGTTAATTCGGTATGACCGTTCTTATGGATGGAGAGGGGCTCTCACTAGAATCCCGTTGAATGACTGGCAATCTTTTTTGAAGGAAATAAAACCTCCCAAGGGAGCTGGATCTTGGGGGTTGGCGGTGGCCTTAAAAGTTTTTGAGGATCGGGTTTTGATTGGACTAAAAAGTGGTTCTTATGGAGTAATTCCCCTTGATAATTTAAAATGGGCTCGGACCCACCTTGTTACCCAAGATAAACATTATCCAACGGTGGGGCCTGTCATTACAAGGGCTCAGGAAGTTTTAACACCCGGAGATGTAGTCTTAGTTTCCCCCGCCCCCTCAGAGGAAAAAAGAGACATTCCTTTTTATAATCTTGAACAGATTCCAAAAGTAAACGGGGCCATTCTGGTGATGGACCCTCATACGGGCCGGATTCTCGCCCTGGAAGGAGGATATTCTTTTGAGAAAAGTGAATTCAACCGAGCCCTCCAAGCATTCCGTCAGCCGGGCTCGGCTTTCAAGCCTTTTGTTTATTTAGCCGCTCTTGAAAGAAAATATACTCCAAATTCTTCCGTTTTAGATGCGCCCATTTCCATTAATGTAGGGGGCAGAGTGGGGGTGTGGAGGCCTGTGAATATTACAGGAAGGACCTATGGATGGGTGCCTCTCCATGAGGCCTTGGAGAGATCTATGAATTTAGCCACCATCTGGCTGGCCCAACAAATAGGACTTGGTCCCATCCAAGAGCTGGCGCGGCGATTGAATATCTATGATGAGATTCCCCCGGGACTTGCCATTGTCTTAGGGGCAGCTGAAACCAATCTCTTGCGGCTCACCACAGCCTATGGAATTTTAGTTAACAATGGACGAAAAATTGAACCTCAATGGATCAATACAGTGAAAGATCGTCGGGGAAATATTTTGGACACAAATGTTTCTCCCGTGGAGGAGCTTTCAGAAAGTTCTCTGATCGTGCCAGGAGATCAGTTGGTTTCCCCAAAACTTGCGTACCAAATGATTCGCATGCTTCAGGGGTCCGTGGAAAGAGGGGCCTCCATGAGAGGTCAGGTTCCAGGTCAAATTGTGGCGGGAAAAACGGGAACCAGCAATGATTATTTTGATGCATGGTTTATTGGATGCACGCCGGATTTGGTGGTGGGGATCTTGGTAGGTTTTGATATCCCTCAAAGTCTAGGGGCCCATCAAACAGGGTCCGTGGTGGCAGGGCCCATTTTTGCAGATTTTATGAAGACGGTTTTGAAAGGGAAGCCTCCGAAAGCTTTTGAAGAACCAAAGGAGAGTCAGACCGCCTGGGTAGATTCAGTGGTGTCTCCAGTTCAAGGGGCCCAGTCACAGGCTCCTCTTTCTGTTTCTGGGGAAGAAATACCCACCACTAGCCTAATCTCTGAAGAGAGTACTACTTTTCATCCGGGACGATGACGTGACGCCATTTAGGTTCTTTAAAGGTTAGTATTTTGAGGGCCGTGTGAGGGTTTTTTCTTAAGGATTCTTTTAAAAAAGATTTGCCAGAATGGTCTATGCCACATCCCCTCAAGTACAGAGCATTTAGATGGGTGTTGATTTCTAAAGCCTCTCCTAAAGCCTCCGCCCCATCTTTTGGAGGATCCTCTTCATTTATGCTGGCCAGGAGCATCAAAGCATAGGTCAAGGAGACTTTATTTTCGTCCAGGATAAGAGTTTTTAAAGAGGAGTTGCTGGAGAGAGCTTCCGCCAAATACCCCACACCTTTGGGCTGAATGTTATTTCGGGCGAGATTTAATTTTCTTAAAGGAAGACCTTTTTCCAAAGCTTTGGCAATCAGAAAAGCGCCCCCATCCCCAATGGAATTATTTTCTAAATTCAAGACGGTAATAGTGTTTCTAACGGATAAGCTTTCCATTAAGGAAGGGAGACTTTCATCCCCCAAAGAGGTGGTTTTTAAATGAAGAGCTCTGATGAAGATCTCTTGAAGAATAGAGTTCAAATAAAGAGAAAGGCGGTTCTTATTCATTTTTTGCTCGTTAAAATCCATTTTCACCAATAGTCTTGGGAGAGCTGATTCCTGATCAAAGATAGCTTCAGTCAAAGGCTTTATAATGTGGGGAGGGATACCAATGATATTTAGAAATCGTACAAACCTAAAGCGCCCGGCATCTTGGAGGAGCAGTTCCCGGAATTTTTTTATGTGGGGAATATCTTTCAGCTCTAGGGAGATTTTAACTTGAGGGAATTTGGAAAAATTTGTACTTAAAAAATCGAGAAGAACAAGTTCAGCCGCATGGTCTGCCGAAAACTTTATAAGACGTTTTTCAGAAACAAGGGGGGAAGGGTCTTTCTGTAAGGAAACTTTAAAGCGCAAAGCCTCCATGAGAGAGGAAGGTACTGTGAGGCGATGATTTGGATCGAAGTCTTCATCTGAAGAGGACAGACCCATATCTTCCGAAGAAAGCCTGGGCCTAAAGTGCCTTTCTTTTTCCGGGAAATCTTCTTTGCTGGCACCAAAGACGTTCACGGACAACAGAAAAAATAACCAAAAAATACAATAGATTACTAAGTTTTTTTTGTATGAAAACATAGGTTTCCCCTAAAATTATCTTTCCTCAAAATACTCCTTCATTCTTAAAAAGTCGACTAGTTGTTCGAAATTTCTAAGATTTTGAGATCGGGTCTTGTTTTTAAAACCTCCTGTAAACGATCAAAAATTTCTGCGCTCAGGTTCACTTTTGATAAGCTCAGTGATTGCAGATTTTGAAAGCGGGGTGTTTTTAAGGCCTCCAGAAGTTTTGCTTGGGTGGCTTTTCCGATTTTAGATATTTCCAGCTTAAGCAAAGGAGCCTCCGTTAGCTCTTCCTTCTGGCAAAGATAACGGTCAACAGCCTTATCCCCTCTCAAAATTACTTTTGGATCCCAATCCTTTTCTATAAAAGGAAAACTAAAAGGATTGTTTCCTTCAAAAGAAAATTCCAAACCATCATTGAAGATACGAGACGTATTTGAAAATCTAATATTTTTCCTGTAATTCAATTATACTCTCCCTATTTTTTTATTTTTTATATTATCTATATATTAAGTTAATATATACAATTATTTTAATTTAAACAATTAATAATCAAAAAATGAATATAGTTCATATATTTTGAAAAATATTCATTGAACTTTAGGGGGAATATCTGATATATAGAAAACAAAGTTTTTTGTGGGAAAATGGAGAAATCGATATGTTAAAAAAAATATTTTATATGGGAATTTTTTTTACGGCAATGACATCTATCTCGGCCGTAGATGATTGGGCAGAAGGCATTGTAAATACGTACGCGCACGCCGCTATGCCTGAAGAGAAAGCTGAGGCATTGACAATTCTAAGTTCCATTCAACCGGAGGACAGGCCTTTTGTCCAAACAATGTCTGAAAAATATTGTTCATTAAACATAGACAATAGCGTTGTAATTCACCATGAGATGTTTGGAAATATATTCTGTGAGGATAATCCGTATTTTTCCAGAGTATCTACATTAAAGGGAGTCTCTAAAGTAACCTTGGAGGGGAATAAGGACAGGTTTCAGCGTATCAGCAATTTGATGGAAAACCATCAACAGGGGGTAAGATTAAAATCACCTGAGCTGGCGCGGCTTATTGATATGGAGGCCAATTCAATGCAGTGGGCTCTAACGTTTACAGAGCTTGTTTTTTTAAAAATGGATCCGGCTATAATAGACTGGGGCGAAATACTATCTGTAGCGTCCACATGCCTCAATTTCCAACAAAGGGACATCTTGTTGCAGAGACTGGAAGACAATTTGGAGGAAAATGTATTGGTAAACAGACACTCCATATATGGGATTATGAGAGAGATTAGAGAACAGAATCCCGCTTAATTAAGATTTGTCCAGGCGTCAAATAAGACTAAGTGATTTATGCAATGGGAAGGCTTTTTATAAGCATAAAAATCAAAGGTCTTGAAATCTCCTCGAAAAATCTGTAAAAAGAATGATAATTAGATATAGGGAACTCCCATGACCGTAATATTAGTTGTTATTCTTTCTCTTGTGACCTTGGCTATGATTGGCGTTATTCTTTTGCAACGCAGCGAAGGCGGTGGTCTTGTGGGGGGTGGAAACCCAACGGGGGGATTCATGTCCGCTCGAGGGACGGCAAATTTACTTACAAAAACCACAGGTATTTTGGCTGCGATCTTTATGACGCTCTGCATCGTGCTGGCCATTCTTTCGGGACGGGGCGGAAACAATAATACGGTTTCGGCCTTGGATGCCCTATCTTCTCAGAAGGCGGCAGAGGGCCAAGCTCCCGTTGCTCCCATTAGTAAATAATTTCATTTAAGGCGCGATTTTTTTTCAAAATCGTTATAAGATAAAACATGGCTCGGTTTATTTTTGTTACAGGCGGCGTTCTGTCCTCTTTAGGAAAAGGAATCGCGGCCTCTTCGATTGCAGCCCTTCTTCAAGCTCAAGGATATAAAGTACGTCTCCGTAAAATGGATCCCTACATTAACGTGGATCCAGGCACCATGAGTCCTTACCAGCACGGGGAAGTTTTTGTCACCGATGATGGCGCGGAAACGGATCTTGATCTGGGGCACTATGAACGCTTCACAGGGGTGGCTGCCAAGAAAACGGACAATACTACCACAGGGCAAATTTACTGGGATGTCATTCAACGGGAGCGTCGGGGAGACTACTTGGGAGCTACAGTTCAGGTTATTCCCCACATTACGGATCGCATTAAGGAATATATTCTCCAGGATATAGGTGATCTGGATTTCCTCATTTGTGAAGTGGGAGGAACAGTTGGGGATATTGAAAGCCTGCCTTATATTGAGGCCATTCGTCAGCTTGGCAACGAAGTGGGGCGCAACAATGTACTCTATATTCATCTCACACTGATCCCTTATATCCCTACTGCAGGAGAGTTGAAAACAAAGCCCACTCAACATTCGGTCAAAGAGCTCTTGGGCTTTGGAATTCAGCCGGACATTTTATTGTGTCGGAGCGAAAGGCCTTTGGGGGATGAGGAGCGTATGAAGCTGGCTCTCTTCTGCAATTTGCCGAAGAAAAGAGTTTTGTCCGCCTTGGACGTGGAAACCATTTACCAGGTACCCCTGAGCCTTCAAGCGCAAGGATTGGATCAGGAAATTTGTGCGTATTTTAAGTTAAAGCCTAAGTCTTCCACAAGAGGTATGCTTAAATGGAGAGACTTTGTTCATCGTCTGACGAACCCAAAGCATCATGTAACTATTGCCATTGTTGGGAAGTATGCTTCTAGCAAGGACGCCTATAAATCCATTAGTGAGGCCATTGTTCATGCGGGTGTGGAAAACAAAACACAAGTTAACGTCAGATGGATAGAGGCAGACTCTTTGACCCCAAAGAATCTGAAAGAAACATTGGAGGGGGTGCAAGGAATTTTGGTTCCTGGGGGGTTTGGGTCCCGGGGTGTTGATGGAAAGCTTTTGGCCATTCAGTATGCGCGTGAGAATAAGCTTCCTTATTTAGGTATTTGTTTCGGCATGCAATTGGCTGTTATTGAAATAGCCCGGCATTTGGCGGGTCTGCCAAAAGCAAACTCTACAGAATTGAGTCGAACAGAAACGCCTGTGGTGGGACTCATGAGTGAATGGATTAAGGAAGGTCTTGTGGAAAAGAGGACCCAGGATACTAACAAGGGGGGAACCATGAGACTTGGACTTTACCCTTGTGAGTTGAAAAAAGGGAGTGCTGCTTTTAAAGCCTATGGAAAATCCTTGATTCAAGAACGCCACCGTCATCGATATGAAGTGAATCTTAAGTATAAAGAAGAGCTTGAGAAAGCAGGTATTGTCTTCTCGGGCCTTTCTCCCGATGGGCTTTTGCCTGAAATTATTGAGCTAAAAGGACACCCTTGGTTCGTAGCCGTTCAATTTCATCCAGAATTAAAGTCGAAACCCTTTGATCCTCACCCCCTTTTTGTGGCATTTATAAAGGCGGTATTAAAAAGGACATAAGGAAAAGGTAATGACGACCATAAAACATATTGATTTTGGATCCTTCAAAATGGGAAGTGATCTCCCCTTCGTGCTCATTGCGGGCCCTTGTCAGATGGAGAGTCGGGCCCATGCCCTTGAGATGGCCCATCAGCTGACAGAGATTTGTGCTCGGGAAAAAATTCCCTTTATCTACAAAACTTCTTTTGATAAAGCAAATCGGACCAGTGTGGCCGGACAACGGGGGATGGGGCTTGAACAATCTTTGAGCATCTTTGAAGAAATTCGCTCTACCTATGGATGCCCTGTGCTGACGGATGTGCATACGGAAGAACAATGTGTCCAAGTAGCTCCCAGTGTGGATGTGCTTCAGATTCCTGCCTTTCTATGCCGGCAAACGGATCTTCTTCTGGCCGCAGGAAAAACAGGAAAGGCCATCAACATCAAGAAGGGCCAGTTTTTAGCCCCCTGGGATGCCCAAAACATCGCGAAGAAGGTATCGAGCACCGGCAACGAAAAGATCATGCTGTGCGAGCGGGGCGTGACCTTTGGGTACAATCGATTGGTGGTGGACATGCGATCACTCCCCATTATGGCCCAAACGGGATATCCCGTGGTCTTTGATGCAACCCATTCGGTCATGGAGCCAGGCGGTCAAGGCGATAAAAGCGGAGGACAGCGGGAATTTGCCCCTATTTTGGCTCGTGCTGCCGTGGCCATTGGGGTGGCCTCTGTCTTTATGGAAACCCATGAAGCCCCCGATACGGCACCCAGTGACGGAGCCAATATGATTTATTTGAAAGACATGCCCCGCGTTCTCGCGGAACTTGCAGAACTGGATCGGTTCGCAAAGAAAAATCCCATAACAATATAAGGAATAAATTATGAGCTCTATCATCGACATTAAAGGACGTAGCGTTTTTGACAGCCGGGGGTTCCCCACCGTTGAAGTAGAAGTCACCTTAGAAAGTGGCGCTTGGGGTCGAGCGGCAGTACCCTCGGGGGCCTCTACGGGCAAACATGAAGCCGTTGAACTGCGAGATGGCGGTACTCCTTTTGGTGGCAAAGGAGTTTCTCAGGCAGTTAGTCATGTGAATGGGGAGATCTTCGAATCACTCCGAGGATTTGAAGCCCAAGAACAGACATTTATTGATCAAACTCTCTGTGAGCTGGATGGAACACCTTCTAAGAAACGCTTAGGGGCCAATGCTATTTTAGGCGTGAGTTTGGCGGTTGCAAAAGCGGCAGCATCGGAATTAGGCCTTCCCTTATATCGATATCTTGGGGGACCTTCCTCAAATCTTTTGCCGGTACCCATGATGAATCTATTGAATGGAGGCATGCATGCGGACAATCACTTGGACATCCAAGAGTTTATGATTATTCCTGCAGCAGCCAAAAGTTTTAGAGAGGCCATGCAGATGGGGGCAGAAGTTTTCTATGCCCTGAAAGCCCTACTGAAGAAACAAGGCCTTAATACGAATGTGGGAGATGAAGGGGGCTTTGCTCCTAATTTGACATCCACTACCCAGGCATTGGATCTTTTGCTAGAGGCTATTGAAAAGGCTGGATACAAAGGAGGAGACCAGATTGGGTTGGCCCTTGATGTGGCCGCTACGGAACTCTACGATAAAGGGAGTTACAATTTTGCCGGCGCCAAAAAGAAATACTCTGCGGAAGAGCTTGTGGAATTTTATGGAGACCTGGTGAAAAAATATCCCATCCTTTCCATTGAAGATGGCATGGCGGAAGATGATTGGGATGGGTGGAAGCATTTGACCCAAGATCTGGGGCACTTGGTCCAGTTGGTGGGAGATGACGTATTTGTAACAAATCTAGAGAGGTTCCAGAAAGGGATTGAATGGGGGGCGGCCAATGCCATTCTCATTAAGCCCAATCAGATTGGAACCTTGACAGAGACCATTCTCATGGTGCAAGCGGCTCAGAGACAATCTTTCGCCACAATCATTTCCCATCGGTCTGGGGAAACGGAAGATACGACCATTTCGGACATTGCGGTGGGGCTGGGGGCAGGTCAAATCAAGACAGGGTCTATTGCCCGGTCTGACCGATTGGCAAAATACAATCAGCTGTTACGCATTGAAGAGGAGTTAGGTCCCGTCGCCCGTTACCTGGGGAAGGAAGCGTTCCCGCGACGGTACTCATGAGGTCTAGGTGGGCATGAATCGTAAGTTTCGATATTATTTTTCAAAGCTTCTTCTGCCAGGAGTTTCTCTTACGCTCCTTCTTTACTTCATTTTTCACCTTTTGAGCGGCGATCACGGGTGGTTTTCTTGGAAGTCTTTAGAAAAACAATTGGAGGAAGACCAAAAAACTCTTAAGATATTAGAAGGGGAGCAGCGCCAAATGGAAAACCGGGTGAAGCTCCTGCGTCCGGAACACATGGATGTGGATCTTTTGGAAGAGCGCGTGCGGGCTATGCTAAACAATGGTCAGGCATCTGAGATTATTATTATTGATGAGAAAATTGGAAAATAGACAAAAAGGATAAAGATTATGAAAAAATGGGTAGGACTTTTTTTGGTTCTGGTAATTTCTCTGGTGAATGCTCATAAGGAAGAATCTGAAAATTCACCTGTGATTCAGGAGTATTTCGGAAGCAAGCGCAAAATAGGAGAGGGGACTGTTTATAAATTTATCGTGCCTGCCTATGACATAAGCCTTTGGTGTCATACGTCCAAATGGAGTTATAATACAGAATTTGCTCTTGAGGTGAAGGTTCGATGGGATGCGTCCAAAGAAGAAATGGTGGATAGCACCCTAGAAGCTATGGCACGGGAGTCCTCTGTTTCTGAAGCACAGCTGCATGAATATAGGGAGATGTTGAACTCTTTTTATCCACCGTTGAAAAACCAAGACCGTATCACTGTTGTTTACGTGCCAAACCAGAAGATCCTTTTTTACCACAACAATACCATGCTGAAAGAGTTCACAAACATGACCTTTGCTCAGGCCTTTTGTAACATCTGGTTGTCGCCCCACACGAAATACTCCAGTGCCCGAGAGGCTATGTTGGGAGAGAAATAGATCTCTACAGGTCTGCTTCCTGAAAAAGATGCCTAAATATAGGATAAAAACCACCATTCAGGCGAGGTGCTAAGCTCTTCTCCTCTTCTTGGAAAGGAAATCTATTCAGTCTATACCGTTTTTTGGTGACTAAGACCCCCAAACATTCTTGCCAGCCCTTTTTTCTTTTTCTTAGTGCTGCTCTTTTTTATAAAACTTTTCTTAGGGGGGCCATGTAAAGAATTTTTGCTAACAACACCACGTACTTCATCTATGAGATCGACTTTTCCACTCCCTTTGTTAAGCCATAAAGAAACGTTTACTATATGGGGCAATATCTGATTTCCCATGACTGTGAAATTAAGAATGCAGGCGGGTTTTTTTGGGTCCACAAATTGTTCGCAAAGGATGACTGACCACGCGCCTCCTGCGGTTTTAACGTTTCCTGTAAGGGTTTTTTCAACAGCAGCAAGACCTGAGGCAACAATCTCACCATTATATTTCCAAGTGCAGATCTCGCTCACTAAAGAGAGAAACTCTTCTTTTGGGAACTTAGTGTCCCGACGCCCAGCACTTTTGAGAAGGCTTACACATCGCTCTCCAATCCTCTTATAAGTTTCATAGTCATCTACAGCCGCATGTCCAGAAAAAATAAATAGGGTCAAAAAAGCTAAATTTTTTAATCTCATGGGAGTCCTCTGAAAGACACCCTAAAATGTTTTTGGGCCGTCTGTAAAGTATTATATTGACAAACCTAAGGGGAAACCTCTAAAACCCTATGATGAGACTCAAATCGGAGGGGTGGCTGAGAGGCTGAAGGCGCCGGTTTGCTAAACCGTTATATGGGCTTAAACCCGTATCGAGGGTTCGAATCCCTCCCCCTCCGCCATTCTTGTGAGTCTATCCAGAAAAATTTATCAGCACTTTATCGGCATTGTTGCCGAGTTTTCTATGCCGATCAAATTCCGATAAAGCAAGAAATTCTTTACGCCTCCCCCAAATCCAACAACGTCTGCCGATGCTGATCCGTGCCCTCAACCCGAATGATCTTGGTGCGATTCTTATGTCCATGGGTAATGGTAACGTAAGATTTTGCAAGTCCCATGGCTTTCGCAATCAAAGCTTCGATAGCGGCATTGGCCCGCCCCTCTTCGGGTGGAGCCGTAACCCGTACCTTCAAAAAAATCTGACCGGAATCGCTCTGAGAAACTTGTTCAATCTTATCTCTTCCCCCACGAGGGGTTACACGGACTGTTAAGGTAAAGAAAGCGAGCATTTTTTCTCTTGTTCTTTCAAAAAAATAATTTCATAATTCAAGGACAAACTTAGCATAAA
Source organism: uncultured Alphaproteobacteria bacterium (assembly GCA_903912365.1). GTDB lineage: Bacteria > Pseudomonadota > Alphaproteobacteria > UBA7879 > UBA5542 > CAIWGV01. The sequence continues at coordinate 31,683 of CAIWGV010000003.1, read as the reverse complement.
AACTTTAAAGGCAGGAAATAACATGACACGATTTTTACTCTCCCTTTCTTTAGTGGTGGCGCTGGTGTTTCCATCGAACGGGGGATTTACAAAATTTTTCCGGCCTGGAGAGGCGTCTGTGGTTTTGGGGGATAAGCAAGTCACGCTGACAAAAGAGACCAGTTGTAAAGCAGAGAAATGGGGGGGCTCAGAAGAAGTTGGATGTCGATGCTGTATCCTTAAGCATGCCTTAAAGAAAGATGGTGCTTTTGAGGAGCGGGGAGATCATGTAACTGCTTGTGTCAAAGAACGTCGATGCTCCCCTGAAGCGCTTAAATTTTTAGGGCAGACAGGGCATGCTATTGAGGATGATGAAGGGGAGGAGGTTCCTAAAAAATCTTTCAGAGTCAGTGGCCTGTATGGGAATTTTGATTTAGTGAAAAAAGTTGTTGCAGAAGCAAGACCCCCAGAAAAAAATTCACCGGATGAGGTAGCCATTGCCCGAGATACTAGTCGTTTTAAGCTCCGGCTAAGATCCGGAGAGGCTGCCGTCACGCTGGGCGGAAAAACCCGTATTTTGACTAAAAGCACCAGCTGTAAGGCAGAAATTTGGGGGCCAACGGAAGGATGCCGATGCTGTATCCTCAAGCATGCTTTGAAACCAAATGGGACTTTTGACTTTAGAGGCGATCATGTGACAGCTTGTATAAAGGAAAAGAGATGCACCCGTAAAATTGCTGATTCTCTAGGGAGTCAGGATGTCAGGATTTCCGAACCTTTATCTTCAAGAGAACGTCATGCGAGAGATCTTGCTAGCATTTTCGGTGAAGAGATACCAAAAAATGATGAAGATCAAAAATCTCTCACAGTTCGTGGGGGGCAGCTGGGCGATACTTTCCTCACAGAAAGAATTGTCAAAAAATCTCGGCTAATAGCTCCCTTGGGGAAGCCAGCAGAAACTCAGGGGAAATTATCTAATCTGACGACTGATGGCGTGAAAAGTGCCTTGGTGGGACTCATTCCTGAATCAGAGGAAAGAATCAATCAATGTATGACGGTGAAGACCTTTGGGTCCGGGGGGGCGCAGACAGACCAGCTGTTTGGTGTGTTTACAGCCTGTGGAGAGCTTATTGATTTAGAGGGATCAACGCCAAAACTTCAGTATATTGTTAAGGGACTAAAAAAAATATCTGAGTCCCGAAACCTGGAGGAATTGAAGCGTGATTTTGCACAATATAATCTCTTAAATCCCCGCAGACCAAGAGATTTTCCTGCCATTGCCATGTCCCTGGGGACGGGTCACTATTTTGCAAATGGAAAGCTGAACTACATTACAGTCATGCCCGCAGCGCCGGGTAAGCCCCTTTACGCCATTGCGAAAGAGTTTATTGAGAAAGTTTACCTGCCCTACCAGAAATACCGGACACATATAGGGCAGGGCATGATTGAGGAAGATTCTGATACTGAACAGGAATATAAAAAAGAATTGGAAGAAACACAAAAGGTATTCTCAATTCTTGGGGATCGTTTGGGAAGATTCCATGAGGAAGGGATGACAAAGGACGATACTGGGCATTTAACAGGGTATTCACATAATGTCCATGGTGATTTTCACTCTAACAATGTTTTCTATGGCATCGAAAATGAAGAGCCCATCATTACCTTTATTGACCCTGAGACTCTTGTCATTTCCTTTAAAAAGCCCCGGGATGTGGCGAAAGATCTCAGGCATTTCTATCTCTATTTGACACTGCATTTCAAGAATGATCAAAACGTGGCACGGCTCGTGACAGACAAAAACTTCTGGCATGAGGCCTTTATCTTGCCGTTCCTAGAGGCCTATGTAAAAGCCTACGCGATTAGAATAAATTCTAGATTCAAGAAAAAAATTAATTGGTCTAAATATGACGATGCTATGAGTATTTCAAAGCGAGCGCTTCTTTCTATCTCGGGGTCGAGGGAGGATATAGGGCAGTCCATAGGGGCTATTCCCTACGGATTCTGGAGTAACCAGAGGACATATATAAAGGTAATTTTTGAGAAAATTAATCAGTCAATTAGAAAAGAGTTTAGTACACGAAGGAACTAATTTTTTGAGTGGGGCATGGGTTTTGAAGATGCCAGCCTAATCTAAAAGGTTAATCCTCATGCCCCTAAAGGGATATACACTCACCGTATAAGGAAGAGGGGTTAGGTGGGTGGGCTGGAGAAGCTCTGTTGTAACCTTCTTTCTCAACATTCGATTTTTCTCATTCGTCTGCAATGTGGTCCATATACGGGACTGTAGGTCTAATTTGCCTGTGAAGGTCAGCCGCTCAAAGTCTCTGTATGTCAAATTGGGGCATGTGAGTCCCTGGGGTCCTTTGATCATAAGGCCCATTTTTTCCAAAGAATTGTACCTGTCATTAAAATAAATGCTTTGGGCCCAATCTCTGGGTATTCGGTAATAGCAGGCCGTATATCTTACGGAAAGGGGAGAGGGAAGAGGTTCATTTATGCCCGCGCTACAGAACATTCTTAAGTTAACCCTCTCTGCCCGATTTAACAGGAGGCGGTTAGGTTTTTTAAGAGCACGACACAGAATGTTTTCAGATTTTACAGGATTTTTCGGATGGATGTTAACATAAGAATTTAAGTTAAAAGAAGTAACAGAAAATATAATTACAAGTATAGCTATTACATTATATATTATTTTATTCATTTATAGTCTCCCTGTCTAAATAGTAATACTTAAATATAAAAATTGGAAGGGGGGAGATTATTTTGAAAATTCAAAAAAACTACTTACAGAGGAATTTTAGGAAAGAGGCTAGCCCTTAGAACGCCCGGATACCTTGGGGTTTATGCAGTAAGGGCAAGATACATTTACGATATAGGCGTCACTCTGAATTTCTTCAGGTGTGAGGGGTTCGCGGCATCGAAAGCAGAGGGCTGCGGTACTCTGTTCCAACTGCGGGGTGAGGGCAACGCGATGGTCAAACACAAAGCAATCACCTTCCCAGTGAGCACCGCCACATTCTTCGAAATACTTTAAGATACCGCCATCAATTTGGTACACATCTTTGAATCCTTCTTTTTCCAGGAACGGCGCTGCTTTCTCACATCGGACACCCCCCGTGCAAAAGGTGACTATGGTTTTTTCTTTGAAAGACTCCGGCAATGCCCGGACCGCCTCTGGAAATTCCCGAAACGTATCCACGTGGGGATTGATGGCATTCTTAAAAGTGCCCAGCTTTACCTCATACTCATTGCGTGTATCCAAAAGCACCACATCCCGTCCCTCATCAAGCCACGTTTTTAGAGTTTGGGGGGACACATGGGGAGACGTATGGGTGGCAGGATCAATGCCTTCTACGCCAAAGGCAATGATTTCCTTTTTAATACGTACGAGGGTTCGGTTGAAGGGCTGGTGAGAAGAAATGCTCTCTTTAAAAGTCATGTCAGCAAAGCGACAGTCCTTTTTCAGAAAATCCACAAGGGCGTCGATGGACCCCTGGGCACCGGACATGACAACGTTGATTCCTTCGGGGCTTATAAGGATAGTTCCCTTCACCGCCAGGTCAAAACATTTTCTCAAAAGGGTCTCACGCAGAGAGGGGAGATTCCCTAGCGTTACGAACTTATATCCAGAAATATTTACAACTTCAGTCATTTTTCTTCCCAATGGTATCCATATGGACTACATTCTGATATTATAATAGGCAGAAAAAGTCAAGAATTGAAGAGGGTTTTCTATGAAATTGAGATTATGGGGTGTTTTTGTTTTGTTGGGATTTTTGGGGGGATGTGCAGATTCTCCCGTCACTAAGCCCAGAGGGTCTAGATCGGATCGGGAAGTTGTTTACAAAAAAGTGTGGAGTAAAGATTCCCTATCTCCAGCACGGCAGGTTCTAGGAACCCTTGCCAAGGGAGAAAACCCCAATACGGAGGTGCTGCCTCCTAAAAATCCTTGGGAAGAGTTTGATGAGGAAATAAAATTGACCAGTCCACGAGAGGAGTCCATGAACGTGAGAAACATCATCGATCCTCAAATGGACAATGAGTACCCCGATAGTATGTTGTAATTTTGAAACCCATAATGACAGTTTTTTCTCATCCAAAATTATCAGACCTCGAAGAAGCCAAGAAAGTCCTGACCGTAGAAATCCAGGGCCTTGAGGCTCTTCGAACCCATCTGGACGCTTCTTTTTCGGAAGCCATCGAGATTATGGGGAGGCTGCAAGGGCGCCTCATCGTAACGGGTATGGGAAAGAGCGGGTATGTGGCCCGAAAGATTGCCTCCACAATGGCATCGACGGGAACGCCTGCTTTTTTTATTCATCCGGCGGAGGCGAGTCACGGGGATTTGGGAATGATTCTCCCGAGTGATGCAGTTCTGGCCTTGTCCTACTCGGGGGAAACAAAAGAATTAGAGGCGATTATTCGGTATACCTCTCGGAAGGGAATTCCTCTGATCGCCATTACCCAGAAGAGCGAGAGTGCTTTGGCTAAGGAAGCAACGGTTACCTTATTGCTTCCTTCTGTGCCGGAAGCTTGTCCCAATGGACTTGCCCCCACCACATCCTCTACCATGATGATGGCCTTGGGAGATGCCTTGGCGGTGACGCTTCTAACGAAAAAGGGGTTTTCAAAGGAAGATTTTAAAGCCTTTCACCCCGGGGGGGATTTAGGTAATAAACTCAAGCGCGTCAAAGAGATCATGCATAAGGGGAAGGCCCTTCCCTTGATTGAAGAGACGGCATCCATGGAAGAGGCTATCCAAATCATGACCACCAAAGGATTTGGATGTGTAGGTATTTTAGATGGGGCGGGGAAATTAATAGGAATTATAACCGATGGAGATTTAAGGCGTCATATGATGGAAGGGCTTTTGCACAAAACCGTGAAGAGCATTATGACAAAATCTCCAAAAACCATCACTCCTGATGCTATCCTGGAAGAGGCTCTTCATCTTATGCAAGGATCCATCACAATTTTATTCGTTGTGGATGAAAAAGGTAACCCCCTGGGCATCCTTCATATCCATGATCTGCTTCGTATAGGACTTGTCTGATGCCTAAAGAGTCTGGTCCGGAACTGTCTCGCCATAAAATTGATAGATTCTATAAAAAATCAGACCAGAGACGTTTGATCAAAGTCATCTTCTTGATTTTTTGTACGGTTCTCTTAGGGGGCGTTTTTCTGTGGATGCAACTTCAGGAGCTTCCAAATTTATTCCTGAAAAATGCCTTAACGATTAAGGGAGAAAAAATAGATTTACAGAAAAAATTTATAGTGAATCCTCGATTTATTGGGGGAGGGGATCGGTCCTATAGCCTCAAGGCTAATATTGCGAGACAAGTGAGTGGGGATAAAGTAGAGCTCGAGGTAATTCAAGGACGCCTCAGCCTTAAAGATGGGGCCAGTCTTTCCTTGTTGGCCAACAGAGGAGATATTCATACGTCGGGAGAAAAGATTGCCAATCTCTATGGGAATGTAACTTTTATCTATGATAAGGGAGACACGGAAATTTGGACAGAATCTGCTCGGATAGACTTTAAAAATTCTTCCATTGAAAGCTTTGAGACTGTTCAGGGGATAAGTATGTATGGAAAACTTTGGGGTGCCAAGGGATTCTTTTTAGATGAAAAGAAAAACTTTTTAAGACTCAAAGGCCCTGCAGATGTTGTTTTTTCTGAAGATCCACGAGGGAAAAGATGAGATACAAGATCCTTTTTTTAACTTTTCTTATTCCCGTCTTCGGAGAAGCTGCCTTTGAAGAAAAAGGAAATAAAAAAGAACCTATCCATATTCATGGAGAGGGAGCTATTGAGATTGATCAAAATATCGGGAAGATAAGTGCCTTTCAAAATGCCTCTGTTCGTAAAGGGCATTCCACCCTTTTAGGGGATGCCATCTATGGATATTTTGAAAAAAAGGGCAAAAAATCTGAGCTAAAAAGAGTTGAGGCTTTTGGGAATGTAAAGGTGGTTATGCCCAATAAAATAGCCCTTGCCCATGAGGGATACTTTGATGTGGTGTCAGACATTATTGTCCTCAAAGGCAACGTGAGAGTGACGGAAAAAAATAATCAGTTGGTAGGTTCTTACGGACGCATTAACCGCAAGACGGGGGTGACAGAAGTTTTTGGATATGATCCCACTACGAATAAAAAACCAGAAAAAGGTCTTACAAAAAGTCGGGTGCGCGTTCTTCTTGTGGGATAAGGGTCTTAAGCTCCTTTATTTGAGGAAGAGGCTTATTCATATAGGAGGGGACCTTAACATCAAATAAAGAAAGAATGGACGGCGCAATATCGATGGACTCAATCTCTTCTCGGTAAGAAATGGGATTAAGGTCTTTATGATAAATGACCCATATCCCCTTGGGCTGATGATATCCGGTCCCTTGATCTCTATATTCAACGGTGATGCCAAGAGTTTCAAAAGGCAAAGACATTTCCCCTTTATAGATATGCCCATGATGAATAACATCGCGAGAAGACTGGAGATTGCAGTTAAGTGTCAATCCAGACTCCTTGAATGTAAAAAGAGGGCCCCCCTCCTTAGATTTTAGGATCTGAACTAAATTTCTGAAGAGCGTCAAATCTTCCTTGTCTTTGAAAGAAAAAGAAAAGTCCGGATTCATGGCCAGATTATTTTTAACCTCTCCCGTATACCCAATGGCCGCATAAAAGCGATCCATATGGGTGATCTTGAGTTCCCCCACATACTCTCCTCGATCGATGGGTTCTTGGCCCATGCTTGAAGCAATCATGAGAATGTACCCGTGGGCATCGGCAAAGGCTTTTAATTTCTTAAGCTGCTTATCCGCAAGTTTCATGGCACGCAAAATATTTTGAGCTCGAAATTTGTCTTCTTCCGTTTGAGGGGTTTCCGCAAAATCCTGGGGGAAAGCTTGGCGCCAATATCGGTGCATCATGCTGGCCACATGATTTGTGAAAAATGTGGAAAAGTCAGGGGCTGTTTCTTGCAGAAGTTTGAAATAAAAATCAAAAGCAACGGGAGCTTGATAAATGGGTCGAATGGATCGGAAGGCTGGATTTAACTTTTCTTTTAAAAGCTGTTGCGCAATAAGAGCGGCGCTTTTGAAAGAAAGACCTTTATCCATGAGGCGCAAGAAATCCTTCGCCAAATCTTTTGAGACAGTCAGGTTTTTTGGGACCGCTCCGCCGTCTCGCTCCACCTGTTGGAGATTGAACTTCTGAAAGATACTAACTTCTTCAGGATGGGTTTGACTGTCCTGGGCAAAGGTATCTGGCACATAAAATCGGTAGGACTGTTTCTTGGGAATAGGCCAAGACTGAAGGCTCCCAAAAACTCCCACGGGAACTTTCTGAGCCGCCAAAATTTCCCAAATGGGGGGATATTTCGAGGAGATATCTTGGTTGATGAATCGAATGTTGTGGGTGTCGTTATAAATCCCTCGGTGAAGCGTTGGCCACGTGCTCCAAGGATGAAGTTCTCCAGAGTCCTGGGTAACGGTGGTGTACTGGTAAGAATTTTGAAGAATTTTCAAAAGGGACGATTTTGGGTTTTCGCTGATAAAATAATCAACCACTCTCCAGGGAACCTCATTTAATTCATAAAAAATGATCTTCATGCAGTTTCTCCCACTTTTAGCTTCACAGTCTTTCCTCTTTGGTTTAAGGCAGCCTCAATATATGATACACTTTTTATAGCAGATAGAGTATGTGGGATCACGGTTTAATTTGAAAATGACGCCTAAAATAAAAAAAATTGTAAAGATTCTGGGCGCAGTTCTTATATCCTTGGCGATGACTTTCCTGGGGGGCATGTGGTATCTCTCCCAAAATCCCATATTTTTCGATAAAAATTCTCCTGTCATGAAGTATGTTCCGGAGGGGCTTTTGTTTGAAACCCTGTCTCTTAAAGTGGACTCCATGTACCATCTGCCGGAGTTGGAATTAACCAATGTTCGGTATACAACTCCAGAGCTTTCTCTTAAAACACCTAAACTCCAAGCTACCTGGCGCATTTGGAGCCTGCTTCAGGGAGACTTTAAGATTGCGGCTGTTACTTTGGAGAATGCGGATATTCAGGTAACCCTTTCTTCGGAAGATTCAAGAAAGCCCTTTGTGGAAGAGTTAAAAGATACTCTCTCAAAAATGCCCTTAAAATACCTAGGGGCCCAAGACAGTCGTATCACCATTGTGACGAAAGAAAAAATCTGGTGCATTGAAAATGCAGGGCTCTATATTCTCCAGTTTTTCGATAGAACAAATTTCAAAGTATTTGGGGACCTGCAGGGGTTGGGAAATCCCCTTCCTTTTTCGGGAGACCTCTCCCTTAACTTTAGAAATTCCTTTTTGACGGGAAATTTTAAAGTCAAAGATTTGGTTTTGTCCAGTCTTCCCATCTCCGATAAAGCCCTTAAGAAAGACCTGGATTTCTACAACAGTCCTCTCACAGGAGAGTTTTTCTTTAATTATGATGGGCGACGGGAAAAGTTGGACTTCACAGGCTCCTGGAAATTTGATTTTGAGGTTCCTCTCTCTCTTTCTGGGACTTGGCTGGGAGGGGAAGGCGAATCCTTAAAGGCGACTCTCAAGAGTCCAGGATTTCCAGTAGCTCTCTTGTCTAAGGTGTGGCTGCCTGACAAGGATAAAGCGCGGGCGTGGATTCTTGAAAATGTTAAGGAGGGACGGCTGGGAGACACCCAGATTTCTTTGGAGTTCAAGAAGGGGGAGGATGGAAAGGAGTTGAAGCTGGAAAAAATAGGGGGCGCTGCGCAGTTATATGAAGGAGTTATTTCTCATTTAAAGACACTGTCCTTTTTAAAGGGGGTAGAGGCTTCCCTTGAGTTTAGCCATCTGGAGAGTAAAATTCATATGAAGAAAGCTTCTTTAGAAGACCTCCGCTTAGATGGCAGTCAGGTTAACCTGTCGAATTTCCATCATCCCTCCATATTAGCCAACTTTAATTTGAATGTGACAGGACCTCTTAAAGGGATTTCAAAGCTTCTCAATTTAGAGCCCTTTAAGAAGGAGTTGCCAGTGAAAATCTCCGCTCAGGAGGGTCTCGTAACCGTACATCTTGAGGGACAACTTCCCCTTAAAGAAAAAATGCTTCCGGGAGATCTTGTCTTGGCAGGAGGGGCAACTTTGAAAAAGGGAGAGTTTACCCTACAGAAAGGGACCTCTGCCCTTTCTTTTTCAAGCACCAATATGGAACTCACTTTTAATCAGACCGCGAGGAAAATTGAAGGGCAGGGCGTTGTTAATGACCTAAAATCTACTTTTTCTTGGGAAGAAAACATGAATCCCTCCGCGGCCTATAAAACACAGACGAAGCTTACGGGCGCTGGAAAGGCAGAGGGGCTTTTGAAACTTTTGCCCAGCGCCCTTAAATCCCATATAAAAACAAGAGGAGGGGAGGTAATAGTTTCCTACGTGAGCACGGAAGGGCATAAAGATACATCTACCGTGGTCTTGGATTTAGACTTTGCAAAGTCGCATCTCGCTGTGCCGGCGCTCAATTGGTCTAAGCCACACAATGTGCCGGGGAAAATGGCTTTGGACTTGACTCTTCATAAAGGGGCTATTTCTCAGCTGCGAAAATTCTCCCTTCAGTCCCAAGGGCTTGATATCCAAGGTCGAGGGGTATTTGATACCAAAGGTCATCTTATATCTTTAGAAGCCAACCCCTTTAGGTTCAACAAACTCTCAGGGACTGGAAAAGCTTCTATGAAAGAAGGAATTTGGAATGTTCAATTCCAGATCCCGTTCCTAAATGCGGAGCCTTTCTTGGACGGCCTGTGGAAAGAAAGCCCAGAGACAAAAACCGACAAATCTTCATCTTTCAGTTTGGATTTGAAGATAGGAGTTCTTCAGCTTAAAAACGGTATTTCTTTGAAGAATATCCAAACTCAGATGGACCTGAGGGCTGGGAAAGTAAGCCGGTTGAATTTCTCCGGGGAATCGGAGGGCCAGTCCCTCCATATCAAGCATACACCCGTGGGGGATAAACTTGTTTTTGAAGTGATGTTGCCGAAACTGGATATTTTGCTGAACGGTATGGATATCTCCAATAAGGTACAAACGAAGAAAGTGATCCTTCGGGCAGAAAGCCCCCTCAATGATCCTAGGGCGCCTTTGAAGGGAAAGCTTTCCATAGAGGAAGTTCGCCTCAAAGACGGGCCGGTTTTTGCAAAGCTTCTCAGTTTAATTTCTTTGGAAGGGTTACTTCAAAATTTGAGAGGGCAAGGCATTATTTTTAAGGACAATGATGCGGAGTTTGAATACAAGGACAAAAAAATCGCTATCCTTCGGGCTAAAATGATGAATGATTCTTTGGGACTCACCACAGAAGGATACGTTGATTTGAAGGCGAAGACCCTGGATCTTCACGGTGTTCTTGTTCCCGCTAACTTCCTGAACCAGTTGGTGGGGGGCATCCCCATTCTGGGAACTCTTCTAACGGGCGGGAAGGATCGGGGAATTTTCTCCGTTTCCTATTCGGTGAAGGGGCCCTTGGATAAACCAAAAATTTCCAGCAATCCTTTGGGGATTCTCGCTCCCAATATTTTGAAATCCTTCTTCAGTGGGATCACAGGGACGGGTCATCAGGTGCCAAGCCTTTCAGGGAAAGAGCAGTCTCAGGGGTAAGAAAAAAAGTTTCTCAATTTGCACCTTTCTGGAATTTAGGTATACTTAAAAGAAACACCAGGGGATGAGGTATGGCGTTCATAAGATCTGTTTTCCTTTTAGTCTGTATATTTGGTATTATCCAGGATTCTTCGGGATCCCCGGGGTGGGGACAAACCCCTTATAATCAACAAGCTTACCAGCAGAACATGTTTAAAAACTCCCTGCAGGCCGCAGGCATCGGGGGAGGCTTTGCTCTTTTAGATAGGATCCATCAAAGCGTGAGTTCAAAAAATTACCACCAATCTCTCCGGCAGAGACAGCTCTATGCCCAACAACGGCAAAGAATGTTGCGTCAACAAGGTTTCTATGTACCGTCCCGTGGAGTTCTGGGAACATACCCATTCCTCCAGAGAAGACAGCAGCCCTTGCGGGGCCTTCAGCAGAGATACGGGGTCCAGAGCAACCAAGAACCCTCAAACCTTGGGTCCAATCAACCGGCCCTAACCCAGGTGAGCTCCCAAGTTTTTAACCAACTCTTTGAGGACAATGATATTTATAAACAGGCCAGCAATCTCATTGCCAAGTGGAAGACCGTGGATCGGGAACAGGTGGTGGAGCAAACTAATACTGAAGTGGAGTATAGTGAGAAATATAAGGTATATAGATCTGATGGGGAGGTTTTGAAGAAGGCCCGCCAAGAATTGGATGGCCTGCTGATCCAAAAACAGCAGAGTAGGAATTTTGCCCAGCAGCTGGAAATTTTCCATCGCCATGTGGAAAATGCCGAAGCCACCGTGAACCTGTTGATCCTAGAGTTGTTGAATAAAGAAGTAACAGCGGCCGTACCGAATATTAAGAAAGCCTTTAATGCGCCCGCAGGGGCCCAGGTGAAGGAAAATGAGGAGGTTCCTGAGCGACAGGAGGGGGAGGATGACGATGAATATCAATATAGGATTAGGGAAATACAACAAAAAAGACTTCATTCTGGGCAACACGCGCAAACCAGCAGGGTATTTAATGACGCATGGTTGAAAACCCGGGAGAAATATTTAAATAATGCGGGTCTTCTTTGGGATACGTTCTTCGTGGAAAACCGAGGAGCCTGGAATTCCCAAGATTCTTTTCTAAAGGAGGGCTACAATGCTTGGCAGGAAGGCATTCAAACCAATAAAATCCTCAAAAAATGGATCAAATGCTACGAGAACCCATCTCTTTGTGTGGCATAAGGTCGAAAAGAGTAACCTCTTAAATAAACTCTTGTTCCCTAAGAAAATTTAGACTTTTTTGAGCAGGCTCAAATCCCTTGTCAGCGGCAAAGCTGTACCAATCTGCAGCTAGGCGGTAGTTTTGTACACTTCCCCCAAGCCCCTTGGCATAGGCCAGGCCTAAGTGCCATTGATGCTCCGGATTGCCTTCCCGAGCTTTTTCTTTAATGTATTTAAGATCCTCTGAAGTCCATTCCTTGAGGGCTTTGGGTAATTTTCTCTCTGCCACGGAACCGCGCGCTGATGCAGCGCGAACCAGGGCTTCCTTATGCCGGTTTTCTTCTTTTTGGGCTTCCAGGTTTATTCTCGCCATTTGAACTGCAAGAACGTCATCTCCTGTATATCTAGAATCAACAGCCTTCCGGACAGGCTGGTTATGCCTCGGAGGGTTCATTTCATCCCCATAGCTACGGCCAGCCGCAGGGGCAGACAACGCACACGCCACAAGGGCGGGGAGTATTAAAAATTTCTTCATTTCTCAGGTCTCCTTTATAAGTTAAACCGATGTTTTACAAGGCTAAATCTAAAAGCCCAGCGACCCTATACCACTTTTTTTATCCTCTGTAAACAGGGTATCTATAGAAATTCAGTTGAAATTTATAGGGGTTTTCCAGTTAATCGCTCCTCTGTCTTCTCATAACCCTTGCTTCAGAACCAGACCTCCTCAGGAAGACGGGAATTCTGTCGGATGGTAAGGGCCCCCACTCAAACTTCTTGCCTTTCGGGAAGATTCTGATTACCTTAGGCCCACGAAAGTGCGCATACTGATGGGGTGTCGCCAAGTGGTAAGGCAGCGGTTTTTGGTACCGCCATTCGAGGGTTCGAATCCTTCCACCCCAGCCATTATGCAAAAAACAGACTGGTGCGCTCGAGAGGACTTGAACCTCTGACCCCAAAATTAGGAATTTTGTGCTCTATCCACCTGAGCTACGAGCGCACTCCCTAAGGTTATAAATAGTCTTGTTTGACAAAGCAAATTACTTTTTTAGGGGACATCCTCCTCTAAAGTTTACTTGACGCGGTCTCTGGCCTTGATATGATTAAATAGAGAAGAGAAAATTCATGAATCAATCCGTTTGGAATAATCGAAAGTTGGAAGAGGAAGAGGGTAAGGCCACCCGGTGGTGGAGCTCTCGCCCCTTTTTATTGGTTGTTCTGGCCATTGCCACGGTGGTGGGGCTCACGGTTTTTTGGAGTTCCGTTATTTCCAGCGCTGAGGGAGAAGGGGATGAGGCCAACATTCCCATTGTTGCTGCCGAGTCCATTGATGTTAAAGAAGAGCCAGAAGTGGTGGGCGGTAAGATGGCCCATTCGGATAAGGCTGTGTATGAACTTATTTCTAAAAATACCCACGAGGGAACAACGGTTCACCTAAAGTCTTCCGAAGAGGCGCCTCTGCAAGAAACTTCCTTTGATCAAGCCAGCATTCAGCCCATGGCGGAGGAAATGGTGGTGGTAGAAGAAGTGAGTGCCTCTCCTGAAAGAAGAGAGTCCTTGGGTGAAGCGATGCCTGGAAACTTTAAGGTTCAGGTGGGGTCTCTCCCCTCCCAGTCTTTAGCTGAAAAACAATGGAAAAGAGTTAAACATAAATATGCAGAGGCTTTGTCTGGGGTAAAAGGGAGCATTGTGGCCAAAAATATCCCTGGTAAAGGAACCTTTTACCGCATCTATCTAGGCGGCTTTGATACAAAAGAAGACGCGCGAGTTCTCTGTGATAAACTCACAAGCCAAGGCCTCAGCTGCCTGGTGGTGGGATAGTTCTCCCAAATACATATCAAATAGCCATTGCTTTTTGATATGTTGGAATATTGGTTTCCTCATGTACAATCTTCTTGATTTATTGCACCAGAATAGGTATATCTCCCGTACTGTATTTTATTATTGTAATAAGGAGAAAAAATGTCATCCGTTCTAAAAAGTACCATTCTAATGACTGTTTTGTGTGCAACAAGCTCTTTTTCTCATCCTAGGGCGGGCTTCTATGTTGGAGCTGAAGCTGGCTGGACAAAGCAAAAGGGGACGGGAACCGTAACGCAGAGAACGCCTACTCATGTGTTTAGTTCTAGCTTTAGCCCCTCCAGTTCCGGAACTATTGGAATGATATTTTCTGGATATGAATCTCCACTTTCTCCTTCTTTCTTATTGGGAAGCGAGATTTTTGCTGGAATGGATAGCAGTAAGTTTAAGGAATCTGATGTTCCTGACCCAACGGAACCAGATGACGTTCGCATTAATAAGTTGAGTCAGAAATATAAAACTGGGATTTCAATTATCGCAGGAACGCCACTCAGTGATATTGTCACTATTTATGGAAAAGCAGCCCTTCTGAATAGCCGATTTTCTTTGCAGCACCAAGTCGTTAATTCTACGTTGGCAGGATATAGCGGCTCCACTCAATCTAAAAATCTTTTGGGGGTGGAACCAGGAGTGCGGGTAAAGGTTGCTTTAACTCATAATTTGGCAGCGCAACTTGATGCAAACTATTCTTTTTATCAGACATGGAAAACGAAAAACTTTTCTACGGTAGATGGCTTAAACTATTGTGTGAAGGTGTCTCCTCGTAATTTTGCATTAATTGCTGGTATTTCTTATAAATTTTAAATATTTCTTAAAATATTTTCGCTCTTTTTCTGTGCTCTATAGATAAATCAACTAAAAGTATATGAACTTCATAAACTTTTAGTTGATTTTTATCTTGTAGGTATTTAAAGTGTTCTGACATTAAACAATGTAGATGTTTATAATAATTTGAGAGATCGAAAATATGAGAGTCACAATGAGAAAAATTTCCTTCTGTTTGGTTGCAATTGGTTGTGCGGCAATGACATCTCATGCTGTAATGAATGGCAATGATTTTGTCGTCGCGCCAGATGGAAGTTCAGCTAAAGCTACTCCTGTACTGAGAGGGTTCCTGTTATCAATGGCATGGCCTGAATCCTTAGCACGAGAATTCTCTAGAAGCAGCAATGCACAACGCGTAAATTTTCTAAAAGTGCACCCTGATTTGCCTGGGGTCAATCTTCAAAGTTCGTCAGCAGAGGAAGCTCATAGAGAAGAAGTTCGTCGCATGACAGAAGAGAGAATCCGTCTAGAAGAAGTAGAAAGGGTGCGCAAAGCAAAAGCAGCGGAGGAAGCCTCCAAAGAAGCGGATCGGTGCAGGGAGGCTGCTCGTAAAGCAGCTGAAGCCCGCGTTGCTGCTGAAGAAGCTCGCAGAGCAGTCGATGAAGGCTGTCGGAGAAGTCAGGAATTCTTAGGAACCACTGTAAAAGGTCTAGTCGCCAATTATTCAGGGGTAGTTCTTGCTATTGATCCAATGCACGGCGCGATCATCGGTCATATTCAAAATCATTGCTCTGTAGATCCTTTTTCCTTCGGTCTACAAGTTCCTAATAGAGGCGAATGCGTGGGTGTTGTTCCTAGTGATACTGTTGTTAGAAAATCATTGAAGGTGGGAGACGTGGTTGTATTCCAGGGTTTACCTGAAAAATTTCCTACGTCAGGGGATCCGGGATTTTTTGAAATAGAAGGCTATGTAGTAAGTGAAAATGGAGCAAAGAATTCTAGATGGCTGTCAACTATTAGGAACCCAACAGCGCCTCTTCAAACGGGATCCAGTAGTTAAGTAAAGGAAATCTCTTTTTGGATCATTCTCAAGGTTTCATAGTTGCATAACAAACTTGATTTATTAAAAAAAATCAGTATACTCCGGGTTACAAGTCCTTCTATTGTGAGTTTTATAAAGGTGGATCCTGGAATCCGCCTTTTTGTTTAAATGGGGACTGGTTAAAGGTTTATGAGGGAAAAATGGCTATAGCAATTAATCGTGAAGCGCTTCAGATCGCAGAAGCAGTGGCGCGGGAAAAAGGGATTGATCCGGAAGAAGTTCTGATCGCTATGGAAGACGCTATTCAAAAGATAGGTCGTCTCAAGTATGGGAATGAGAACGATATTCGGGTGCATATTGACCGGAAGTCGGGCCATATCACCATTGAAAGATATCGCGAAGTTGTTGAGGTTTTAGAAGACTCTTCAAAGCAGTTGACGCTGGAAGAAGCCCATCAACATGATAAAGAATTGGCTGTGGGGGATTTCTTCATTGAACCATTGCCGCCCATAGAGTTTGGCCGTGTGGCGACGCAGGCAGCGCGCCAGGTAATTTCCAGTCGGGTACGGACAGCAGAACGCCAACGCCAGTACGAAGAATTTAAAGACAAAATTGGCGAAGTGGTGACGGGTACTGTCAAGCGAATAGAATATGGAAACTGCATGATTGATGTGGGGCGCACAGAAGCGTTACTTCGTCGGGATGAATCCATTCCTAGGGAAAATCTGCGTCCTGGAGATCGACTCCGGTGTTATGTTTTGGACGTACGTCCTGAACTCAGAGGACCTCAGGTGTTCCTCTCTCGGGCTCACCCGAACTTCATGGCAAAGCTATTCTATCAAGAAGTTCCAGAAATTTATGATGGGACCATTGAGATCATCTCTGTGGCCCGGGATCCAGGAAGTCGAGCGAAGATTGCTGTAAAATCTAAAGATAACAGCATTGACCCTGTGGGCGCTTGCGTTGGAATGCGGGGAAGCCGTGTGCAAGCTGTGGTGAATGAGCTACAAGGGGAAAAAGTGGACATTGTCCTTTGGTCTCCCGATAAAGCTACCTTTATCATTAACGCCCTTGCGCCAGCTGAAATCACGAAAGTTGTATTGGATGAGAATGCGAGTCGCGTGGAAGTGGTTGTGCCAGAAGACCAACAGAGTTTGGCCATTGGTCGTCGGGGACAAAACGTGCGTCTTGCGTCTTTGTTGACGAACTTTGAAATTAGTATCATGACAGAGGATCAAGAGGCCAGTCGTCGTGCCCAAGAGCTGAAGGAGAAATCCAGTCTCTTCACAGAGGCTCTCGATGTGGATGAAATGATCGCCCAGCTTTTGGTGATGGAAGGGTTTAACGCTCTGGAAGAAATTACAGAGATTCCTCTGGAAGAACTTGCAGCCATTGAAGGATTTGATCTGGAGCTTGCTACAGAAATCCAAAGTCGGGCGGAAAAGTTCCTGAAAAACCAGAAGGTGGCTCTCAAGAAAGAGTTGAGCAAATTGGATATTTCAAAAGAAGTTCAGGAGCTTGACGGATTAACTCTTGAAATGATTGTGAAATTAGGCCAAAACAACATTAAGACTTTGGATGATCTGGGAGACCTTGCATCCGATGAGTTGTTGGAACTTTTGCAGTCCAAGATCCTAACCCAAGAGCAAGCCAATGATATTATCATGAAGGCTCGGGCTCATTGGTTTGAAGAATAAGCTTCGCAACAGAATTTAGGTGAGTATGTCTGATCGAACTGACCAAACGGAAGATAAGAAGAAGCCGTTAACTCTATCCCGGAAGGTGGATCTGACTGCTTTGGGCTCAGGAGATCGCCGTGCTGCAGGGCGTTCAAAGACCGTCATCGTCGAAGTGAAGAAAAATCGATCTATTTCTGAGACGTCGACAGGACAAGCTCCCAAAGAAGATTCTGGTATGAGATCTTCTCAGCCGGTCTTTACAAAGCCCTTACCCAAGATTGAAAAAACTCAAGAAGAGAAGCATTCTCTCTCTGAAGCTCCCCGTGAAAAGGCAGTTAAGATTTTAACAGAAGAAGAGAGAGAAGCTCGTCTTAAGGCTTTGCAGGGGGCCAGCAAATTTGTGGAGCAAAAAGCGGCCCTCCTGGATGAATCTTCTCGCCGCAGCGAAGAACTTCGACAACTCAGAGAAGAAGAAATCAGAAATGCAGAAGCAGCGGCTGTTGAGCTTGAAGAAGAAGTCTTAGAGATTACCCCTCATAGTGCGCCTCAACAAGATAATAATGAGGACGAGAAAAAATCCAAATTCAAAACCTTTGAAATTAAAAAGCAAGTTCCTGGAAAAAGCTTCGAACTTCGGCGCCCTGGAAAGATCAGCGTCACTCAAGCCCTCTCCAATGAAGGAGGAGAAGAAGGTTTTCAATCTCGCCGCAGTCGAAGCTTAGCTTCTCTGAAACGGGCTCGGGAAAAAGAACGGCTCAAAATGCAACGCATGGGCATGTCTCAGGAAAAAATCGTGCGAGAAGTGGTTATTCCTGAATCTATTTCTGTGCAAGAGCTGGCAAACCGGATGGCGGAGCGGTCATCCGACGTTGTAAAATGCTTTATGAAGCTGGGCATGATGGTAACCTTGCCCCAATCTATCGATGGAGATACAGCTCAGCTGGTGGCGGAAGAATTAGGTCACAAAGTAAAGCGTGTAGCAGATTCAGATGTGGAAGATGTGTTGATCCAGGAAACGGATGTGGAAACGAACTTGCAGCCTCGGGCGCCAGTAGTGACCATTATGGGACATGTGGATCATGGAAAGACATCTCTTTTGGATGCCCTGCGCACCACGGATGTGGTCTCGACAGAAGCGGGGGGTATTACCCAACATATCGGGGCCTATCAGGTGACATTGAAATCTGGGCAAAAGATTACCTTTATTGATACGCCAGGACATGCGGCCTTTACAGAAATGCGGGCGCGCGGTGCCAATGCGACGGATATCGTGGTATTGGTAGTGGCAGCCGATGATGGTATTAAAGATCAGACTGTTGAAGCCATTAACCACGCAAAGGCGGCAAAAGTGCCCGTTATTGTGGCCATTAATAAAATTGATAAACCCGATGCAAATGCCAACAAGGTGCGTCAGTCTTTGATGCAACACGAAATTTTCGTGGAGGAGCTGGGGGGAGATATCCTCTCGGTGGAAGTGTCTGCTAAGCAGAAACTGAATCTGGATAAGCTGGAAGAGGCTATTTTGCTTCAGGCAGAAATAATGAATTTGAAGGGAAATCCTAACCGGTTAGCTGCCGGTGTGGTGATTGAGTCCAAACTGGAAAAAGGTCGGGGCCCTGTGGCCACAACGCTTATTCAAAAGGGAACTCTGAAGATTGGGGATTTCTTTGTGGCGGGAGCCCAGTGGGGTCGTGTGCGGGCCTTGATCAATGATCATGGGCAGTCCATCAAAGAAGCGGGTCCGTCTGTTCCCGTGGAGGTTATTGGATTAAACGGATTGCCGGAAGCAGGCGATGCTTTCGTGGTAACCCAAGAAGAATCAAAAGCTAGAGAAGTGGCGGAATATCGCCAGAGTAAGTTGCGCGAAAAGCTTTCTATTTCCTACGATAAGCAGAAGATGGAGAATCTATTTGCCCAGCAGGGAACCCATAAAGAACTGGCTATTTTGATTAAGGCTGACGTCCAGGGCTCCATGGAGGCCATTATTACAAGTCTACAGAAAATGCAGACGGACGAAGTTTCCGTTCGTATTCTTCACAGTGGTGTGGGCGGTATTAATGAGACGGATATTTCCTTGGCGAAAGCCTCGAAAGCGCTGGTCCTCGGATTCAACGTGCGGGCTAACCTGCAAGCGCGGGAAATGGCCCAGAGGGATAACCTGGAAATCCGGTATTATTCCATCATTTATGATGCCCTCGAAGATGTAAAAGCACTCCTTGGCGGTCTTTTGTCCCCAACACTCAAGGAACATTTCTTAGGACGGGCTGAGATCCGAAAAGTTTTCAAGATTACGGGATCCGGCATGGTGGCTGGATGTTATGTAACGGAAGGTCTCGTGAAGCGCGGCGCCAAAGTGCGCTTGTTACGGGATGACGTTGTGATTCATGAAGGGGCCTTAAAGACCCTCAAACGCATGAAAGACGAAGTCAAAGAAGTCAAACAGGGCTTCGAATGTGGTATGGCCTTTGAGAACTACGAAAACATCCGAGAAGGAGATGTTATTGAGTGCTCAGAGATTGAGACCATCGCTCGGACGCTGTAGGTTCTGATATTTTAAATATTCACAAATAAAAAAATTCTCACGAAGAAATCGTTCAGATTTTTCGGTGATCTATCCTTAAAAAAATTACAACTCCATGGAACCGGGCTGGGAATTTGGAGGGGTTGGGGAAAAAGGAGAGAGGATCTCCCAAGAAGATCGAACAGCGGAATCGTCAGGGACTAGGTCCGGTTGAGGCGGGAAGAGAAGAGCGTCTACTATCTGAGTAAGAGACACAGGATACCCTGGGTTGATCTTAACTTTAGAATTTATCTCTTCCTCTAATTTTGAAGAGCTCGCGCTAGTTATTCTCCTTATTTTTTCATTAAGTTCTCTTGGGGGAAGGTTGGGTATAGTTTTTAACCGTTGTAACTGCATTCCTATGTTTAAAACAAGAAGCTCCGTAGGTAAAGACTTGCAATACTCCAAATCCAATGATTGAAAAAACTGCATGAGAATGTTGGGAGAGACAAATTTAGACGAAGCCTTTCTGACAGGAGATTTAGAATCATGAAGAGAGGCAAAATGAAGAATAACATTTAGAAGTTTTGATTGAATCTCGGGTGTAACATTCTTCTCAATTTTCTCTAAACATAGGTCCATCTCTGGTAAAAAACCAAGGTAATGAGCTCCATAACCCGTCGCCGCGGGGGTTGCCGCATAGGCTCTTTTAAAATCAAGGGAAGTTTTTAAGTCTGGGTAAGGATCATAAGAGCCAGGAGTGGCTACTTGCCGACATTTTTCCTGAAACAAATCGTAAGCACTGCTCATATGCGCCGGAGCAGCATTGCTGGCACCACAGAAAAAAAACATAGAAAACAAGTAAATGCTTAAAAATAGTTTGTTCATGACAGACCCTCATCTGGATTATAGATTGGTTTTACCATAAACAAATTATAAGAAAAAGGTATTTTGTTGACCTAATCTCTCTCAGAGAGTTTTTCTAAATTTTATAAAAATCTCTTGCTGAGTATATTGGGTTGCATATTCTCCGACCCAGAAAGCGCTGAGAGAATATCCATCATCAAAAGAGAGGAAAGCTTCAAGACCCGGAGAGAAAGCCGTGGCTGCTTTTTTGGTGGTCTGATAGGTCAACCCATTGGAGGCGATAATAGACCCCCTCTTTAAAGGGCGTTTGTTTACGACAGCCAGCTGGAGGGATAGCTTGGAATAAAATTTTTCATGATCGGATTTTTTTGATAGATTAAAACCGCCTTCTAATCGAAGCATGCTGGAGTCACTCTTCTCAATGTAAATACTCGGGGCTCCAGGTCCTGTATCCAGGTGCCCTGTTTGGGAAGAGTAAGCGTAATCAGCGGTTGCATAGGGTCTTAATTGGTATTCTCTCCTGGAGAAAATATATCCGCCTCCTAGATGGGGAGAAATCTGATAGCCCCTATGATGGTTAAAAACAAAGAGATTATTAGTTCCTGTGTTTCGAGCCACTCGATATTTTTGGAGTCCTCCCAAGAGGGATGCTTCCGTATACCAGATGTCTCCAAACCAAGTTCCGAAAAGGGTTAAAAATGAATCGTAAACATGAGATTTTCCAGCATTCAGATTGAAACTCATAACCGCAGATCCATAACCCAGGGCGCCTCCCAAGATAAGACCCTCTTTTATTTTAGAATCGACCCCTACCAAGAGGGCTCCTGTTCGACTTTTAAAGCCGGGGGTGGACCCATTGTTCTTCTGACGCACAATAAGCCCGAGAGGTTGAACCCAGACACCTGTTTTGTCAGGTTTGTTTTTACAGGAATCTTTCGTGCATTTTGCGACCAACTGCCCAGTTGTATGAGCCCCCTCCATGCGGGCGACCGCTAGGCCTTTGGAGATGCTTTGCTGATGGGCTGCCGCCATATCATGAACATGGCGGTGAGACGCCGCAATGGTGTTTAAATTATTTGTTTGTGCCGCGTAGGAGAACGTGGAACACAGAAAAAAAAGTATAATTGAATTACGAAAAAAACTTCGTGTCACGTCGGGCCTGCCCATTTATAACCTATATTTTTATGATAAGAGAATTAGAGGAAGACCAACAAGCTATTTTTTAAGAGAATTTTTCTCCTAATTGTTCTTTCAAGAACTTTTGAGGAATCTCTGCTAATTCATTTGGACCTAAATTTCCTAAAAGAAAAGGGCCATAACTGAGGCGCATGAGGCTCATGACGTGATAGCCTAGATGCTGCATGATGCGCCGAATTTCTCGGTTTTTTCCCTCTGACAATTTTACAGTAAGGAGGGTAGAATTGGACTCCTTTTTTTCCACAGTGACGATTACATTAGTATAGTGGACACCCTCGATGGTGATGCCGTCTTTCAGGCTAGCCATCTGTTCTGGGTCGGGATGTCCTTTGACCCGCACCCGGTAGCGACGAACCCAGCCCGTGGAAGGGAGCTCCAGATGGCGGGATAAGTTTCCATCATTAGTGAGAAGAAGAAGGCCTTCGGAATTAAAATCTAATCGCCCAATGGAGATGATATAAGGAGGCAGGTGGGGAAAGCGTTTCGCGATTTCATCAAAGACAGTTTCGCGGCCCTGAGGGTCACCCTGGGAACAGATAAATCCAGCGGGTTTGTGGTATTTCCAAAGACGGGTTTGTTCTTTTTGGGGAAGAAGGGTGCCATCCACCTTTACCACATTGCAGGATGTCACATTAAAGGCAGGGGTCAGGATGGTAGTGCCGTCAACGGAGACCTTGCCCTGCAGGATGAGCTCCTCAGCTTTGCGGCGGGAGCAAATACCCGCGCGGGCCATTACCTTAGCCAGACGTTCTCCTTTTTCTATCATGGGAGGCAAGCGCTGATGAAGCTTTGGATAAGCTGGTTATCATAGGCAGTGACGCCGTATTCCGGGTGCCACTGGACGCCCATACAAAATTTATAGTCAGGGTTCTCGATGCCTTCAATCAGGCCATCAGAAGCCTTTGCATTCACACGGAGACCTTGACCCAGCTGATCGATGCCCTGATGATGAAAGGAATTTACTTCGATGGTTCCCGGGTTGCCTAAAATATGGCTAAGCTTTGTGCCAGCAATAATATCCACCGTATGCACGGCTTTGTGGGCGTCACCCGTGGATTTGTGTTCAAGATCACTCTCAAGGCTATCGGGAATATGCTGGATAATGGACCCCCCATGGACGATATTGAGGGCTTGAAAGCCTGCGCAAATACCCAAAATAGGAAGGTTTTTAGAGAGAGCTCCCCGGACTAAAGCAATGTCAAAAACAGAGCGTTGTCTCATGATTTTTTCATGGGGAGAATAGGGCGTTTTTCCAAAAAGGGTCGGATCATAATCATTGCCGCCCGTGGCCAGGACCCCATCCACAATTTCCAAGACGCTGTCCACGTCCATATTGGTGGAGGGAAGACCCACAGGAGTGCCGCCTAAGCGATGAATGACATCAAAATAGTTAGAGCGAAGGGCATGCCAAGGGTGAAGGGAAAATCCTCCCCCTTGCTCTTCATAATCTAGATTGACGCCAATGATGGGTTTCTTCATGATCGTCTCCACTTGGTCTTCTCAGGACTATCTTCCAGAATCAAGCCCGCTTGGTCAAGAATTTTCCGAATCTCATCGGCCCGGGAAAAATTCTTAGTAGCCCGCGCTTCCCGACGTTCTTGGATGAGGGACTCTATTTCTCTATCCCCCAGGGTCGAGGGAATGCCGTGCCCCTTGAACCAGCTTTCAGGGTCTTTCTGGAGAATACCCAGGACCAATCCGCAGGCCTTCAGCTGTCGTTGAAGGGCATGCTTCGATTCTCCTGTCTTGTGAATGGAAGAAGCTAAATCATGAAGGACTGTGAGGGCCGCAGGAATATTGAGATCATCGGAGAGAGCCTCCCAAAGGACAGCAGGAATATGATCGGCGGTCACATCTTCCTTAAATCCATCCAGAGCCCTATAAAAACGATCCAGGACGTTTTTGGCCTGGGGGAGTGTTTCGTCACCCCACTCGAGAGGTTGACGATAGTGGGTGGAGAGCAATGCCAGTCGAATGACTTCGCCCGGAAACTCTTTCAATAAATTCTCAACAATGAGAATGTTCCCCTCCGATTTGGACATCTTGTCACCCTTCATGGTGACATGCCCATTGTGTAGCCAGAATTGGGCTAGGGGTGCGTCGTGATGGGCGCAGCGGCTTTGGGCGATTTCGTTTTCGTGATGGGGAAAAATCAGATCAAGGCCACCGCCGTGAATATCAAAGGTGAGGCCTAGATATTTAGCGGCCATGGCAGAGCACTCAATGTGCCATCCGGGACGACCCCTTCCCCAAGGGCTGTCCCAGCCAGGAAGGAAAGGAGGAGAGGGTTTCCAGAGAACAAAGTCTTGGGGGTCCCGTTTGTAAGGGGCCACCTCAACGCGAGCCCCTACGATGCGGTCTTCTGTTTTGAGGCGAGAGAGAGCCCCATAGGAAGAGTCTTTTGCCACACTGAACAAAACATGACCTTCGGATTCATAGGCATAACCTTGGTCCATCAATCCCTGGATCATGGTTTGCATTTCAGCTACGTGCTCCGTGGCTTTTGGTTGAAGGGTGGGAGAGAGGGCTCCGAGGGCCCCCATATCTTCTTCATAAAATTTCAGAAACTTTTCCGTAATGGTTTGGATGGGTTCGCCTGACTGCTCGGAGGCGCGGATGATTTTATCATCGATGTCTGTGACATTCCTCACATAAGTAACCTGAGGGTAGGTGCGTTGTAAGAGGCGGAAGAGCACATCAAAGACAACGACGGGGCGTGCATTCCCAATATGAGCCCGGGCATAGACCGTGGGGCCGCATACATACATTTTGATGTGGTCGGAGTCCAGAGGCACAAAGGGCTCTTTCTGCCGTGTCAGCGTATTGTGTAGAGTCAGTTTCATTATAGGAAAGATCTATCACATTAAAGAGGGAATGTCGAGGTGAGGACTCTCTATTGCATGACTTAATTTTTTCGTTACCCAGGGAAGGCACAGCGTATCGACGGGAGCCCCAGCCGAAGTTGTAAATTAAAGATGTGAGTTCTGACGTCAGCCCTCTGAGCTTCCCTCTGGAGGACAAGGAGTAAAAGGGACTTCTTTTCTAAAAAGTATTCGATATAAATTGGAGCGAATATTTTAATTGACATCAAAATATTCAGAATATATAAATTTCTAGAGGTCAATTAACAAGAGAGAAATAACATGAAAAAAACTTTATCTTTACTAGTATTTTGTCAATTTTTAGGAATCGTGTGGGGTGCAGCAAACCCAGATGAAATTGCTCCAGTGGGGATTCGTATCATTATAGGAAGAGAGGGGGGTGAGTTCGACCCTTCTGGCATTGAAAGTGATATGACCCATAGGATCTCTTATCAGATGAAGGCACTTTCATCCAGAAATGGTGAAATCTGGAATAGAGATAAATTCCTTTTGGACAGCGTTAGGATAAGGGCCTCCATAGACAATATTGCCATTCTTGATTTTCAAGTGGGACCAAAGGAAGAGGGATTTTTATTTCCAGGAGCTTTTCTTCACGGTATTTTTGAGCATTTTAAGAAAGCAAAGAGGGTCATATTTGAAACTCCAAAAATTGAAGCGGCCTGGAGGGAAGTTTTTGAAAGGGTAGTGGCTGAGAAAGAGGCTTATAAAAACTCCATAACAGAATAAGTAACCATCTAAATTTAGCCCCCCTTTCCGACTTTACAAGGACGGATTGGGGGGCTATTTCAAAGACCCCTCAAGTCTCTTCTTCGTCAGGGCGTGCCCCATCAAATTTAACAGCAGTGCAAACTCAGGCCCATGGTCATGGCCCGTAAGGGCTTGGCGGAGCGGCATAAAGAGGTCTTTGCCTTTGCGGCCCGTTTCTTGTTTAAGAACAGTAAGCCAGTCAGAAATGGTTGTTGTTGTCCAGGGTTCTAGGGGTAGAAGGCGCAAGGCTGTCTCAATAAATTCAGGCGCTGTTGTCTTAGTCTTTATATCCTCTCGGCAGATGGTCCACCAGTCTTTGAGCTCATGAAGTGTTTTCAGATTAGGCCGGACAGCCGTCCAAAAATTCTCCTCAATATGGGGGAGTCCACTTTGAGAGCGGGCTTCTTCCAGGGACAACTGATGCACTAGCTTTTGATTGATCATCTGCAGCTCTACAATCGAAAATTTCGGGGTGCCTCGGGAGAATTTCTCCATATCGAAGGTCTTAATCAAATCATTCATATGAGAGAAAGGTTGGATGGAGTCCGAGGTACCTATTTTAGCTAAAATACTGTTGATGGCCATGGGGAGGATCCCGTCATTTCGGAGCTCCCGAATACTGCCCGTGCCCAGGCGTTTGGAGAGCTCTCCCCCATCGGCGCTTTGCAGCAAGGACAAATGACCAAAATGGAGTTTTTCCAGATTAGCGCCAAGGGCCTTAAAAATCTGCAGCTGGACGGCCGTATTGGCAATGTGATCTTCGCCGCGAATAATGTGGGTGATGCCCATGTCATGATCATCGACGACGGAAGCCAAGGTGTAAATAGGCATGCCGTCTTCTCGGATGAGCACGGGGTCACCGAGCTTACTGCCTTCAAAATGCAAGGGTCCCCGCACCATATCATCCCAAGTAACGTCTTCCGGCAAAATCAAGAAGCGCCAGTGAGGGGTACGGCCTTCTTGGATATATTTCTGCTTTTCTTCCTCTGACAAATGCAAGCTACCGCGATCATACAAAGGAGGCAACCCTTGAGACACCTGACGACGCCGTTTGAATTCCAACTCTTCCGGCGTTTCATAGCAAGCATAGAGACGCCCAATAGCTTTGAGCTTAGAGACAGCAGCCTCATAAAGCCCCATACGATCCGATTGTTTAAGGTACTGGTCATAATTCAGGCCCAACCACTGAAGATCTTCCAGCAATCCCTCTTCGTAGCGCCTTTCGTTACGTTCCTTATCCGTGTCGTCCAGGCGCAGGATGAACTCTGCTCCATGATGACGAGCAAACAACCAGTTAATCAGAAGGGTACGACAATTTCCCACATGAATGTATCCTGTGGGGCTAGGGGCAAATCGAACTTTCATGAGCGTCGACGCCTCCTTTTCGGAAGGACGTGTATTTTTTTGGTGAGGTATGAAAAAATCCAATAGTGATATCCCATCATGAATGCTAAATAGGGGGCAAAAATAAGTACCTGCCAGGTTAATGTCACAAATTGGAGGGCAACGGCACCAATCCCTTGTACCACAGATAGAGCTAAATATAAACCTGTGACCTGAATGTGGCTAAAGCCTGTGCGGTTCAACAGCTGAAAAAGATGCGTTCGGTGAGCTTCCCAGAAGGGATCTCCATACCAAATGCGTCGGACCAGGGTGACGGATACATCATAGATGAATCCGAAGAAAAGCAGGGGAACCGTAAAGAGGGAAATACGCATTTGGGTCACATGGCCCTCTTGGGCGGGAATGAGTAAAAGAATCGCCCAAATGAGTCCTAAAAATTGACTCCCCACATCCCCCATGAAAATCTTTCCCTTAGGGAAGTTAAAGAGGAAAAATCCCAGTGTTGAAAAGAACAAGCTGAAGCTAATATAAAAGAAGGCTTTCTCTTCAAAAAAGAGCCCAAGCCCTGCGCAGAACAGGGAGGCAATAATAGATCCTCCGCCAGCAAGGCCATTGAGGCCATCCATGAAGTTGAACACATTCATAAAAAAGATAATCCAAAGAACAGAAATGATTCCCCCCAAACTTCCCAGCTCCACGGTGCCACAGAGAGGAATGGGGATTTCCGTGAGAGAGAGGCCGCTGGCCACAATAAGGCAAGCCGTTAAAATTTGGACAAGGAGCTTTTGAATGAAGGGGACTGCCTTTATATCATCGCGTAAAGAGACGGCGATGGTAACTAGCGCCCCGAGCCCCAACAGAGAAAGACGCCAAGAAGCAATATATCCCACAGCATCCGTTCTATAGAGATAGAGCATGGCGGCGGCGAACCCTGCGATGATGCCCACGCCCCCACTGCGAGGAGTTGGCATTTTGTGGGACGAGCGATGGATGGGCATATCCTTGATACCAATGCGGATCATGATCCAAGTTCCCAAGAGGGAAATCCCAAAGGCACTGAGGCCCATTAGGAGTATGTTGCCCGTTATTAAGTTCATCCCCTATGTTTTACCTAATTTACACAAAATATCCCATTCTTTTTTTGAGAGAGGCATGACGGAGAGGCGAGATTGTCGAATAAGAGGCAAACTCTCAAGTCTTGGATCTTCTTTTATTTGTGCCAAAGAGACAGGAACATTGAGAGAAGTAGCGGCCTTTACATCCACACAAACAAACTGCCCCGTTTCATCGGTGGGATCTGGGTAAAATTCTTTCACAACCTCTACGATACCCATAATTTTTTTATCGGTGACGGAGTGATAGAAAAAGGCAAGGTCTCCGTGCCTCATAGCTTTCAAAAAATTTCTGGCTTGGTAGTTTCTGACCCCCGTCCAGGGTTCAGAGGCGACCTGACACTGCTGATGCCAAGACCAGGTGGAAGGCTCTGATTTTAATAACCAATAGTTCATTTGACGGAGTCCCCAAATCTTGATACGGTTAACTTATAACAACTAAATAAAGCAGGGAAAATAAAATGAAAGAATTTTTCTTAAAGGCCCTATTAATTTTTGCATTTTTGTTAGGGGATGTTGCTGCCACAAGGCCTGGATCCAATGAGGAGGGCGCCGATTGGAAGGAGCTTGATCGAGATGATATAAAAGATCAGATGCTGGATAGTGGACGGGAGATGGAGGCTAAGAAAGAAATGGACAGATTCAAATCTCAGGTGCTGACGTACGTAAAGTTCATTCGAAGAAATCATGGGGATAAGGATTTTCTACATAGGCTTAGATCTATGGGGGATTCTATCGAAGCAACCAGAGAAATATTGACAGATAGGCTCATCCCTACTTTAAAATCAAAAAGTCTTCGAGCTGAAATGAGTAACCAATTCAATAGAATTGATAAAATATATCGACCCTATGTGAAAGAAGAAAACAGAGATGCAGAAGAGAGATGGCAGCCCGACCGTGGAGCCGGCACTTACGCGGATTATCTTAACACGCAAGATAGGCTAGAGAAGGAGAGGTATGTTTATAGAGAAAAACCTCAGCAGAGCCGATATCAATTGTATTGAAGACCAGAGAAGACCCTTTGACGGGTCTCTCAAAACTTGATACGGTTAACTTATAACAAATAAATAAAGCAGGGAATATAGAATGAAAAAGATATTAGGAATTTTATTTTTAACAGCGGGTTTTTTAGTATGCGGAGCGGAAGCAGGGCTGGATTCAGACTGGGTGGAAGTTCCAAGTTCTGCGGTGACTACTACACATGAAGAAAAAATGCGCGCAGAAATAGAGAAAAAAGTAAAATATATTGTCACTTTAGCTGAAAAAACG
The DNA here is from genome assembly GCA_903912365.1 of uncultured Alphaproteobacteria bacterium. Taxonomy (GTDB): domain Bacteria; phylum Pseudomonadota; class Alphaproteobacteria; order UBA7879; family UBA5542; genus CAIWGV01. Next base: position 2,629 of record CAIWGV010000003.1, on the reverse strand, counting down.
CAGAAGGCAATGAATGAACAAAGCAGGGAAGCAAAAAGATTACATGAAAAAGGGAAGCTCCTTCCACCAGAACTGACCAATAAATGGGATAGAAACGAATCTAATATAGAGAATCTCAAGGAGAAGCTTGAAGAGCGGCAATATACCAAGGATATTGAGAAGTTTTACCCCACTTCTGATGTGGCTGTCTGGAATATCGGGATGAGATTGAAAGAAAGAATAAAAGAGTCTGAGCAGATTTTGGCCTCTTGTAAAAAACTTTATTATTCAGAGGGACTAGAGGGACGGCCTAAGGAGGGGCTTTGGATGATGCCTGCTCCAAAGCCGGGTGAATATGCATCTGAAAGATTTCATAGAGAATTTCATAACAAGCATCGGGTTTCTCTTGATCGAAACCAGAATCAATGGGGACACACAAACTTTCATAACCCTTTTCCAAAAAAGGATGGCGAATATTCTGATAGAGATGAGGAATGATGTATAAATTTTGTGGCAAGCTCCTTCTAGCTTTCTGGTTTCTGGGTTGTGGAACCTATGCGGCTAACAATGCTTCTCCTTCGGTGGCCTTTCCTGCAGATCAGGCAAGGGCGCGGGCAGAGTTGGAGGGACAATTAAGAGGTATCCGAAAGCTTGTGGAGGACCATATAGTTGCATGCAAACAGATGGATGAAGAGTGCAGAAAACATCTTGATCAAGAAGCCTTGGATAAACAAGACGAAAAGTTTCAATCTAAATGGAGGCAGCGAAAAACAATTCTTGGGTATAAGCTTGAGGCCATAGCTTCTTACATTACAAGTGCTAAGGAGACCTTGCCTCTGCTTACTTCAGAAGAAGAAAGAGAAGAAATATCACGAGAGCTTCATGGTCTCCAGGAAAAGCTTCTGCCGTGGCTTCGGTATAAAAAGCTTATGTGCTACTCTGAATTTCCATCATCTCCCCGACTCGGAGGGCCTAATAAGCGTAAAGGCGCTAATGTAAACTGGCCTAAGGGAGATGGGCTAAAGAGAGAGCATGCTATCCCTCATCGGGATGATGCGGGAAAAGTCTATCTATAAGGAGTACCCTTATAGCAGAGGCTAGGAGGAAGAATGAGTAAGAAAAATAATACAAAAAAGGAGGATACAATGAAAAAGACACATATAATTTTACTGGGGGCAGCGGGGGTTCTGGTCGTCGTTGGTTTTTTGATTTTTGGACGGGGAGCGGGGGATAATTCTTCGGGTCTTTCCGCAAAAGAGCTTGTAGAGGATGCGGCGATTTTGGAACAGGGAGTTCCTGAAGCAGGAGGTCATGAACTTGCGGTTGTTGAGGCTGTAGATGCTAAGAGGCAATAAGGGAATATAAAATGAAAAAATATTATGGACTGTTATTTTTAGCGTTAACTTTTTTGATTCCTGAAGGACAGGCCTCGACAAAGGGGGAGAGACCTGGAAGTCCTGATGACTTCGAAGAGATTAGTACAGAGAAGGTTGTGGCGGAACAAGCGCTCTCTAAACAGCAACAGCGAATAAGACATACCCTGAATGAACTTAAGCAGACTACAGAAAAATACGAAAAGATATGTTCAGATCTAGAAACTCTCTGTAAGGATGCCTTACACATTCAGATCCAGGGAAACACACTTAATATGAAAGATAGTATTCCGTTTAAAGCTAAGCAAAAAGAACTCACAGAATCACGAAAACAGGCAGAAGATTTAATAGCGAGTATTAGACTCATAATTCAAGATTTTCTGAGAGGAAGGGAAAGAGAGGACGCCAACTGGAGTCTTCAGATTGCCGAGAGAACACTTCAAGCCTGGAGAGTTTACGAGCATCATAAATTAGAGGATGGCCTCCCGGCAGTTTCCCTGCACCACCATCATAACTGAAACCCGCTTGAAAAGTGGCTCCCCGAACTGGACTCGAACCAGTGACCCAATGATTAACAGTCATTTGCTCTACCAACTGAGCTATCGAGGAACAAAACTTTTCCGCCTTCTAATTACCAAAAATCAGAAGGAAAATCCACAACTAAGTGGAGGCCGGGACCGGAATCGAACCGACGTACAAGGATTTGCAGTCCTCTGCATAACCACTCTGCCACCCGGCCTTTCAGAGGTTTATAGCGGAAACGAGGGGTAAAGTCATTCTTTTTTAACTTTTTAGAAGCCTATCCAAATCCCCTGCTGCATCCGCCGCATATAGGTCATCGCAGCCGCCCATGGGATGGTCCCCGATAAATATCTGAGGCACTGTCTTGCGTCCCCCGGATTTTTCCACCAACATTTCCCGAAGATCAGGGCTATTGGTTACATCAATTTCTTCATAGCTGAGGCCTTTGCGATCCAGAAGTTTTTTTGCTTTCACACAGTAGGGGCAGTAGTTGGTGGTATAGAGGGTAATTTTTTTCATTTTAGACGACTCTTGCTGCACAAATAATCTTTATATCTTTCGCTCCTGCTTTTATCAGAGCTTTGGCACAGGCGTCAAGGGTGGCGCCGGTGGTGAGCAGGGCCTACGCATGAATAATTTTGTTGACACAATTTACAAGGTGTTTGAAGGACATGGAGTTTTTGCGCATGAGGCTCTTGATAGACTGGTCGGGTTTGATCTTAGCCTTATGCAAGATATTAAGAGCCCACTTTCGT
>CAIWGV010000002.1 GCA_903912365.1 uncultured Alphaproteobacteria bacterium | reverse complement strand
TCAAACTGAGCTACACATCCCAACACATTAAGAATTAAGGAACCGGTTGGACTCTGAGTATCTAGACCCAGGTTGAGAATGCGGATAGCTACTTTCTTTTTGGAAAGGCTTTCTAAAAGTTCCATGAAATCTGCCATGTTGCGAGCCAAACGGTCCAGCTTTGTAACAACAAAGGTATCGCCCTCTCGAACAAAGTCTAGAGCAGCCAACAATTGAGGACGTTTTCCTTGGGATGAAACTTGTTCTTGATATATTTTTCCACACCCGGCTTGTTCAAGTTCTTTCAATTGAGTTTGGAGACCTGCTATTTGTTCCACGGTAGACGTTCTTGCATAGCCGATGATCATATTTCCCTCTTTAACATTATAGACGTTGTGATAGTGATTCTATCAAATTAGAAAGATAATGTCTATGAGAGGGTTTTTGAAGAAAAAAGAATCTCTCACAGAAGCAAGCCCTATTGAGATGCTTTGAAAGAGGATTGCCAATCCTTAGCGTACGATTTTTTCCGAATTCCGAGAGAATGACTTTTAGATCAATGGGCCAAACTATGAAAAGTGATAAAATCGACCATTTGAATTGCAAGCTGTCTTTTTCTTTGTAAGATCATTTGATCTCTTTTACTAAATTAAGCCTTTCAATCTCAAAACAGGATTTATCTTTGGCAGCGCGGAAGGATACACTTGTTGTATAAATTCGTAGAAAGAGAATTCGGAAGAGGAAACAGGCTTCATAACCCAATCAAAATCAATAAGGTCTTGATAATAGGGAAATAGGCCTGTATGCATTATTGCAAAAGAAAAATAGGAACCATAAGGATACCCCTCTGTCGGATCTATCCAGGAGAGAGCACCAGATATTGCCTCTACCCATTTCCGGTCTTCTTTATCAAAGTGAGTCCTTCTCAGCAAGATAGACAAAAAAGGAGTCCCTGACCTATCTCTAATTTCATGAAGATCCTCCGGTGTGAGTCGCTCTACGATTTTTTCTTTAGAAGCATAGTCATCTGGGGTACTAAGATGATCTGCCTTGAGAAGTATTTCCTTTAATTTATCCAGAGAAAGGTTGGGAAAAACCTCTGTCCAAAAATTAGGCACATTCAGGACACTATAGGCAAGATTTTTCCCCACGTTTTCTTCAAGAGAGGAGGAGTATTCTGTCCAAGGTAATTCGGAAAAGGTATTAATCAAATAAACCATTACTTTTGAGGATCCCCTGTCAGCTGCTGTTCTGAGAGTTTGAGGCAGGAGATGTTTAAATTGAAGTGTTGAGAGACAGGCCAGAGCCCCTATCTGATCATGTTGGCAACCTAAAACCAAATCCTGCTTTGTTTTTTCTTCCTGATCTTTTAAGGAATTTAGATACTCTTCTTTTACAATACGATCTTGTACAGTTCTAGGATTTGGCAATTCCTGAAAAAGACCATAAATCGGTACTTGTGTTTTTAAAATTTCAAGTTTTTCGTTTGCTTCCTGCTGGAGTTTTGTTTTACGCAAAGGGTGTGCTCTCACATTCTCCTCATAATTACCGGAGAGCTCTGGGTAGCTCATACCAAAATTGTCATAAGATAATAATGCCTTTAAATAATCTAAGAGAGCCGGTAAACCCTCTCGTGGGCATTTCTTTATGGAACTATAATAACTGCTGGCGCTATAAAAAGTGCCATGGAATTCAGGGAATATAGAATCCAGAACTAAAAGAGGACCTTTAAAAACATTGGATGGATAAGAGCATGGTTGTCTTTCAAGGACTGCAGTTTCTGCAAGTTGTCGCAAGTTCCGTCCCTGAGCATCCTGCATTTTCAAAACCTCTGGGTGAGTGTTTAAAAAACTCTCAAAATCAGCCCCACAACTAAAAGCATTAAAGAAATATGCAATTAAAGGCTTTCCTTTATAAAGGCGATCCCATTTCAACCCAAGAGCATCAAGAACTTTGAATAGATTAGAAGAATAGTAAACGTCTTGCAGACGTGACTTATTGAGAAAATCTAGCTCTGCATACAGGATATCAAAATTTTGGTTGATATCAATTTTGGTCTGTATAGAAGGAAGATTTTTTATTTTCTCACTACAATTTGAATGAGGCCGGCTGAGGACAGACTCTAGGAAAGCTTTAATAAAAGGTTGTCCGAAAATATTAATAAGGTCGGGTACAAGGGCAATTTGTTCATCCTCAATTCTTATTCCGCTCAACCAAAAATTGATTAAGTCTTTATCCCCTTCTCTAAAATGCCAATGATCATTGATCTTAGAAAGAATGGTCAGATCTTTAAGTGTTTCCAAATCCTGTAGGGTTGCTTTTACAAGAAGGCTAGCCTCTTTTTTTGTGATAAGAGAACTATAATTGGGTGTATTCCAGAATAATTGAGAAAGAACTTCCGCCATTTCAGCATGCCCTTTCCGCAAGGAAGAAAGCAATAAGGCTTTTCGATCTGTTTCGGAAATAGAAGCCACGCTTTCAGAATATTGACTTACAAGTGTCTTGACGCCCTCCACATTATCAAGCTCAATTAAATGTCTCAGGCCCTTTTCAGGGAGTGTATCTTGAATAGATTCCCCAGCCCATTGTTGACTTGCCATTCGATGAAGTTTGTGAAGGAGAGGAGAGCCGCCGTGCAAAGCTCCATCCAATAGGCGAGTATTTTCAGTAAGCCACTTAGCTAAGATATGATCCCAAGTGTCAAACAGCTCCTGAGTTATCTTCTTTAAAAGAGTTTCAGAGAGATCATGCCGCCGGTAGGCTAAGAACCGCACAGAATCTCGGTACCTTGTAGGGGGAAGGTAAGCCCAAACCTCAGGATAGCAAGAACTCTGGATTGAATCTGGCAGACTTAACATTTTAGAATACTGATAATGAGTTTCTCCCTGTTTTAAAATGGGATCCGTATGCACTATTGAAGAATCAGGCTCGTGAACGTGATGGGCATAATTATATTGGGATAAAAATTCTGGAGTAACAAACATTTGAACCATAAGGCCATTTGATTCATCCTCCCCTCTAATCCCATAATATTGCCGGAATAAGGAATCAAAAACAGAGAATTCCCCTTCAATTCCTAATAAAGCCCCTGTCTCATCAAAGAAGTTTTTCGTAGGGCGCCCACCTACACTATGCCCTTTAAACCAATATTCGACGGAATTCGAAGTGCTGGCGCCAAAGTCAGGTCCACAGGTAAGGGCGGGATTGGTACAAATCCTTGTCAGAACAGTCAAAGGATCATAATCATCTCTATGAAAAACACTCCGAAAGATCTGAGCTGGCGTTAAGGATTGATTTTCCGGTTTCTCCATAGCCTCTAAAAACTGTCGATAATACATATCTGTTCCTCGGACTCCATTCAAAAGAATAGGATGCATAGAGATTTCTGAAAAATCTGGACGACTATGTTCAAAACCCCTTATGGGTTCTAAAAGAAGAGATGCCCGCAAGGTAGACATCGTTGCATAAAGTTCTCCAAATTCCCCAGAAGCTCCATGATAAAGGCAAAAACGAGGATCCTTTTCACTTTGCAAGGCAACGGCTTCCTGGTAAAGAAGAGTAGCTAGTTTATTTATACTCTCCTCATCAACGGCAACATTTCCTCTCGTTTCCATTCGTTTCTGTTCATTCATTGTTTGCAAATAAATTTTGATATTGGCTCTATAAGCTTCTCTTGTACGACCTTCTACAAATTTATCCTTTAGGATCCATTTCAAATGACGCTCTGTGGGGGAGGCTTTCCGGAATTCTTCTACGAGAGGACGCCAAACCTCTGGAACAGGAGTGGTTTCTTGTTCTTGAGGAAAATTTCCTTTTAGTTCCATCAGAGCCCTAGCCTTTTTGACCACAGCATTAGCAAAGGTTTCTCGTTCAATTTCAGGATTAAAAGGAACAGGCAGAATGAGTTTCTTAGATCCTTTATGATAAGTTTTATAGGAAACTTTTTCACCCGCTGCATTTTGACCGTAGGGCACTACGAACGCTGCGTCGGAAGGCTCAATTGCTGTTCTTTGCACTCCATCAATACGCGCCCAGGTTGTTTTTATGCGGGAAACAGAGTGGTTGGAGATATCCAGTCGTCGGAAGGTATGAAGAGGGCCAGATTTCTTTTTACCCCAATTAGACAAAGCATCTCTTACAGTAGACTCTTGGAGCATAGTTCTAAAATCATCGAAAAGTTCAAAGGGTTCTCCCATATCTGTTTCATCGGGATGCAGGGTTGGGTTTCCCGACAAAAGAGACCCTACTTCAACCCACGCAAAATCTGTATATTCTCGGGAAGATCCTGTCGTGGCCTGCCCCATTCTTTCTTTAAAATGAGTGCTCTTGAGATATCGAAAATCTCTCATATACATACGATAGCTAATGTTTTCCAGTTGCAATGTATGAGAAGTATTCTGGTTTAAGGCGCCTGCAGGACACGCATAAAGTCCACACGATTCTTCCATCAATTCTTGAGCCGCCGTTTGGCTTAAGTATATCTGACCGTCTTCAGTTTTACCGCCAAAGTTGCACCAGGTCTGAGTATCATCCCGCTTTCCAAGAAGGGTATAGAGTTTTCCATTGTGTTCAGAAATGACCATAACCCCTGCTGCTGTAGAATCTTTTTGCGCTTTAAAATGGCCGTGAGCTGGGATAGCGCTATTAAAAAACCTCTCTGTCGCCACAAGATTTTCGTCCTCAATGGATGTGAGAGACGCCTTCAACCCCAGAGGGAGTTGAATTAAAAATGAAATAATAAGTAAATGCGCAATAAGTCTCTGTAACATCTTAAATCCTTCTGAAAGAGATATAGGGGTTTAAAGGGGAGATTTCAAGGGATGGAAAGATGATCTGAATTTTAGAAGATTTTCTCAGGAGAGAATTGGAAATATTGTCATAAAAATTACTTATATTTCTGACAATATTGTGAATTTTAAGAGCCCAATCTAGAAATTTCATTCACACCCTTTTTGATCAGAAAAAGAACACTAGAAGAACCTTGATTTTGAGGATCACATGAAAGACGATGCAAAGCTTATAAAATCTGCATTTTAAAGGAGTATTCATGGCCCGTCGATCCATCCTATCTATCCTAGAACGGGATAGGTTATTGCAATTACCAGATGCTGAAGATGAGTGGATTCGGCAGTATACTTTCAGTGAACATGACCTATCGCTCATCCGACAAAGGCGTGGAGATCCCAATCGTCTAGGATTTGCGGTACAGTTATGTTTGTTGCGTTTTCCAGGTCAGGGGTTGCTGACTGATACGTGCGTTCCTGTCTCTTTGTTAAGATGGGTTGGAAAACAACTACGTATCGATCCAGCCTGCTGGGATCAATATTCTAAAAGAGAGGAGACCAGGCGCGAGCACCTCCTAGAACTCCGCTCCTATCTTGGCTTGAAACCCTTTGGTCTAGAAGATTTCAATAGGATCCTAGACACAGCCACGGAATTAGCCTTGCAGACGGACAAAGGACTCTCATTGGCTCAAAATATATTGAACGATATGCGGCAACAACGTTTGATCATTCCATCCCTCGATGTTGTGGAACGTATTTGTTCCGAGGCCATTACCCGAGCTAATAGAGATATCTACGCAGCCTTGATTGAGCCTTTATCAGAGGTTCACTTCGAGCGGTTGGACGGACTCCTTAAGCTCAAAGACGATATCAAGATAACCTGGCTGGCTTGGCTAAGGCAGTCACCTTCCAAGCCAAATTCAAAATATATGCTGGAGCACATCGAACGCCTCAGAATCTTAAAGGACCTAGACCTTCCAGTTGGGATTGAGAAGAACATCCATCAAAACAGGCTCTTAAAAATTGCTCGTGAAGGTGCACAGATGACATCTGCTGACCTGTCTAGATTTGAGCCTCAACGACGCTATGCAACCTTGGTGACACTGCTCTTGGAAGGAATAGCGACTGTTACTGATGAAATCATAGATCTTCATGACCGCATTTTAGGAAAGGTCTTTAATACCGCTAAGAATAAGCATCAACAACAGTTTCAACTATCTGGCAAGTCCATTAACGCTAAGATGCGCTTCCATGGTCGCATAGGACAAATCCTATTGGAAGCCAGAGAAAATGGGAGCGATCCGTTTACAGCCATTGATTCCATTATCCCTTGGGAGGAGTTTATAAAAACCATTAGAGAGACTCAAAGACTCGCGCAGCCAGAAGATTTTGATTTTCTATTTCTAGTCAAAGATAATCATGCAACCCTCCGTCGATATGCCCCTCAGTTTCTTGATATTCTCAAGCTCAGTTCATCAACCCCCAAAGGAGTTCTGGATGCCATCACGGTTCTGCGCACAATGGATGCTGAAAACCTGAAAAAGGTTCCTGCCAATGCACCTACAGAATTCGTCAAAAAGCGCTGGGAGAAGCTTGTTTTTACCGATAAAGGAATTGATCGATGCTACTATGAACTCTGTGCGATGTCAGAACTTAAAAATTCTCTGCGTTCTGGAGATGTTTGGGTCCAAGGATCACGGCAGTTCAAAAACTTTAATGAATATCTGGTTCCAGTCAAAAAGTTCGACTCTCTCAAGTCAGAACAGAAACTGTCTCTAGCTGTAGAAACAGACTGCGAACAATATCTGCAAGAGCGGATGCAGTTGTTAAAAGAACAGCTTGAGATAAGCAATCACCTAGCTGCAACTAACACTTTGCCAGATGCCGTCATTACCGAATCCAAACTGAAAATCACGCCTCTTAAAACTGTAGTCCCGGTGATTGCACAGAATCTGATCGATCGGATTTCTGGAATACTCCCTCGTGTTAAAATCACAGAACTTTTGCTAGAAGTTGATGAATGGACTGGATTCACACGGCACTTTACTCATCTCAAAACTGGAGATGAAGCTAAGGATACAATAGCATTGCTAACAACGATTTTGTCGGATGGAATTAATCTTGGCATCACTAAAATGGCAGAATCATGTCCAGGAATGACACGTGCTAAACTGTCATGGCTATACGCCTGGCATATCCGCGATGAAACCTATTCTGCGGCTCTGGCAGAACTGGTTAATGCTCAATTTAGACAGCCTTTCGCCGAACATTGGGGTGATGGAACAACATCCTCTTCTGATGGTCAAAGATTTAAAACGGGCAATCATGCTGGGAACAGCGGTCACATCAACCCAAAGTATGGAACAGATCCAGGAAAATTATTCTATACCCATATTTCTGATCAATACGCCCCTTTCAACTCCAAAGTAATCAACGTGGGCGTGAGGGATTCGACCTATGTGCTCGATGGACTTTTGTACCATGAATCAGATCTAAGGATTGAAGAGCATTATACCGACACAGCTGGATTTACGGATCACGTCTTTGCCTTGATGCATCTGTTAGGGTTTCGCTTTGCTCCCCGTATCCGCGATTTGAAGGACACAAAATTGTATATCCCCAAAGGAAAACTCAGCTACGACGCTCTTAAACCGATGATAGGAGGAACTCTAGACATTGCGCAGATTCGTTCTCATTGGGATGAAATTCTTCGTTTGAGCACTTCAATTAAACAAGGAACGGTCACAGCCTCTCTGATGCTTCGGAAGCTCAGTAGCTATCCCAGACAAAATGGTCTGGCTGTTGCCATGCGGGAACTAGGTCGGCTTGAAAGAACATTGTTCATTTTAGACTGGCTGCAAAGCACTGAACTACGACGACGTGTTCATGCAGGGCTGAACAAAGGAGAATCTAGAAATGCGCTAGCCAGAGCTGTATTCTTCAATCGATTAGGTGAAATCAGAGATCGTAGCTTTGAGCAACAACGCTACAGGGCTAGTGGTCTGAATTTAGTAACGGCAGCTATCGTCCTCTGGAACACTGTGTACATAGAGCAGGCTATCAAAGCTCTGGGTGAGCAGGGCAATCCCGTAAACAGGGATCTTCTAAAATATTTGTCCCCCCTAGGCTGGGAACATATCAACCTCACAGGAAACTACGTCTGGAAAAATCATCCAAAAAATAAGTTTAGGAAATTCAGGCCTTTACGAACTCCGACAAATCCTTAGCGTACGATTTTTTCCGAATCCTGAGCGCACCCCTTAAAAGGGATCTCAGCATTCCTCTATCCCCTGATAGGCCGAGTCCATATAGCCTCGAACCTTCTTTTTAAGAGGAAGCTCTTGTTTTTGGAAAGGATCATTCCTATATGTAGCACATGATGGAAACTATTAGGATCAAGGATATTTAAATTGAAAAAATTAATTGTTAGTTTAGGAATCGTTTTTTTATACAGCAATCTCTTTGCTGCAGCGGCCGACGATATACGTGGGCAATCTACCTCCATACCCCAACAGGGTCTTACTAATC
>CAIWGV010000001.1 GCA_903912365.1 uncultured Alphaproteobacteria bacterium | reverse complement strand
TCCGAATTCGGAAGATTCATTTGGATCAAAATGCACGGAAAAGAGCGGAGCGTTCTAACAGTTTCGACTAGGCTTTAGGAGCCTTGGGGAGGTAATAGGCAATGATTCAAAAGTTCAAAAGTAATCTGGTTGAACTTTATCTGAAGCCACGGGTGATAAGCATCGCCTTCTTTGCCTTCCCCTATGGCATGATGTTCTTTTTGGCCATCTCCACCCCTCAGATCTGGCTCAAAGAAATCGGTGTGGCCAATACCAACATTGGATTTTTTGCCCTCGTCAGTATTCCCTACGTCTTAAAATTCCTCTGGGCGCCCATGGTGGACGTGGTAAAGATTCCCTTTCTGCATCGAATGGGACAACGCCGCAGCTGGTTGGTCTTTATTCACAGCTCTTTAATTCTTGGGTTATTGGCCCTCGGATTCTCAAATCCAACACCCGATAATTTTTGGCTGACCGGATTTATTGCCTTGGCCCTTGCCTTTCTAGCGGCCACACAGGATATCATCATTGATGCTTACCGTATTGAGATCCTTGATAAGAATCAATCTATCCCCGGGGTGAGTATGCTAATTTTTGGATATAGAATCGGATCCTTGGTGGCCAAGGCGGGACCTTTGTATTTAGCCCACTATTTTAATTGGACCGTGGCTTATTGTGTGATGGCGGTATTGATTAGTGTGGGGATCTTTACGACCCTTTTGAATCCAGAACCCGTTCACTTGGAGACAAAAAACCGGAGTCTTTACCAAACCTTTCTAAAACCTCTGCAAGAATTTGTGGGGCGCTCTCCCCTCTGGCCCTTTGTGTTTTTATTCTGTGTCATTTACCGGCTGGGGGATGCCATGATCAATAATATGGCTTCCGTTTTCTATTTGGAGATTGGATTTACGCTGCCCCAGATTGCCTCCGTCACCAACGTGTTTGGTATTTGTGCCACCATTGTGGGGGGATTCTTGGGGGCCATCGTGGTGCGGCAACTAAAGATTTATGGGTCTCTTCTGTTTTGTGGCATTACGCATACACTGTCTCATCTTTTGTTTTTATTGTTGACCGCCGTGGGGAATAATCTTTATGCGCTCTATGGGGTGATTGCAGTGGAACACGTGACGGGCGGTATGAGTACCTGTGCCTTTTTCGTCTATATATCCCGCCTATGCCGACTTAACTTTACGGCAACCCAGTTTGCTTTGCTCACCTCTCTGTGGTCCTTGGCTACACCCCTTGCGAGCTTCAGCGGATGGCTAGTGGATTGCCTGAACAGCAATTGGGCTTCGTTCTTCTGGTGTTCGGTTATTGCGGCACTGCCCGGACTTTTTTTGATTGCGGTGATTCGGAAGTATCCCTTTGGGAATGAGGGGGCTTTAGACCAGGGCGCGTAATTCTTCCAAAAATCCATCGAGGTTTATGGCCTGGCTCTGTTGCAAAAACTTGAGGAAGGTAAAAAAGGCCCCTCATTTTTGGGGGTCTAGAGGACATAAACGCCGAAATTTCTGTACACGAGACGTGCTTCATCCAGAACAGTTTTTTCAGGAAGCCAAGCACTGAATCGTCCCTTCTTAAACATCCTCATCGCCTCGAATCCTTTTAGGGTTGCATAGGCCGTTTTCATCCTTAAACCCCAGAGTGGGTTTGATCAATCGTTTGAGTTTTCCATGATCTGACTCAATTCGGTTATTCAAGTTTTTGCAACAGAGCCACCTTGATTTATTGCCAGACTTTTCTTACCTTGAAACTCAAGAAAACAGACCGATGAAAATATTTTTGGAAAAGGTAAAGAAAACGTGTAAAAGTTCAAACAGATGTGAGACTGAGCGAGGGGGATAAGCGGAGCCATAAATAGCGAAGCGAAATCCCCCTTGCGAATAAGAAAAAAGACGTTCAGGATGAGTTCGTTAACAACCAACCTAGGAGGTCTTTTT